>CAZXYP010000338.1:0-6239 GCA_964644955.1 uncultured Anaerolineales bacterium
CGCGACGCGTTCGTGCACGGCGAACGCGACGGCGAAAAAATTCGCGCCGTCATGCGCGCCGGTCTCGGACAGGAACCGCGCGCCGTTGTCGAATATGTCAGCGCGGCGGATCCCCTTACGCTTCAAGAATTGAATTTCATCGGCGACGATGTTTTGTTATCGCTGGCAGTTCGCATCGGCGCAACGCGTTTGATTGACAATTTCCTGCTGCACGCGTAGAGTAACCACCGCATATCTATTTTCGCTTGCCATGTGCGGCGGGACATGGCAAGACAACAGGAGTTTGGCGCATGCCGATGAAACGATTTTTGCTATGGTTGGGTTTGTTGATGGTAGTGATGCCCGGAGTGACAATGCGCGCGCATGCAAGCGCGCCGACATTACCCGCGGGTTTTACGCGCGAAACGGCAGCCCAGGGATTGACCGCACCTACCGCGTTTGTATTTACACTTGACGGGATTTTGGTCACGCAAAAAGACGGCGTGATTCAAGTCGTGCAGGATAACGGAACACTGCGCGCGCAGCCGTACGCCACGTTGAATGTTTCCACCGAGAGCGAACGCGGTCTGGTCGGTATCGCGCTTCATCCGAAATACGCGACCCAGCCGTATGTGTATGTGTATTACACCACCGGACCGGGCGCGCTCAATTACAGCGGCACGCCTGTGAATCGCGTATCGCGTTTTCGTACCCTAAACGGATTCGGAACGAACGAAGAAATTATTCTCGACAATATCCCGTCACCCACGGGCGAACATAACGGCGGGGATTTGCAATTCGGCTTTGACGGCAAATTGTACGTGACCGTCGGCGACGGAGACATGTACGGCGGAATGCAAGCGCAGGGTTTGCAGAATCTTGCGGGCAAAATTTTGCGCCTCAATCCAAACGGCACGATCCCATCCGACAATCCCTTCGTGCATAAGCACAAGCCGCGTCACGAAATTTACGCGTATGGGTTTCGCAATCCGTTCCGCCTCGCGCTGCGGGCAAAAACACAATCCTATTTTGTCGCCGACGTGGGTTGGGGGGAATGGGAAGAAGTAGATGTTCTGCAGCCGGGCGGCAATTATGGTTGGCCCCAATTTGAAGGTCCGTGTCCCATAGACACACATTGCGACCCGACCCAAACCGATTTTGGAAAAACAATTCCGCCGACATACTATTATGATTCGTCCACGACCAATCCCACCAGCATCATCGGCGGCGCGTTCGCCGAAGGCAGCGCGTATCCGAAACCGTACGCGGGCGCGTATTTTTTTGGCGATTTTAACGGTTGGGTCAAGGTAGCGAAATTCAATAAACACAATCGCGTAAAACAAGTGCTGGATTTTGATACGGGAATTGTGCCGGTGCAGTTTCGTCTCGGTCCGGACAAAAACATTCATGTGTTGGATTTTGTGGGCGGCAGTTTGTACCGGTATGTCTATACGCTGACACCTTGATACTACTTTCACTTTGTGTCAGGCGATTCAAATCGCGGCAACGCCCGGCAAAATCGAATTGCGCCGATTGAGACATTCTCTATTTTCGCGCGGATTTCAGTCTGCGCGGGCAGACCTGGCGATGCGTTGCTGCGGCGCGTCTTCCGTCATGCGCGTCAACGTGACGCCATAGTCCTCGACCATCGCACAGTCCACCTCGCGCATCTGCTCCGTCGTCACCGCCGGCACATTGCGGACAATGGGAAAATCTGAAATCATTGATTCAGACTCCAATCGTAATGCGCCCAAAGCAAGCGCATTTTTGCGCGCGCGTCCCACACACGCGCGGCTTGCGTTACATCGCTCCAATAGCGGCACACAAATTCCAATATCCCATCGCGTCTGCCAAAATCTTGCGCGTACCATTTGAAAATGGGCGAAAGCCAAATCGTTTCGCGTTCCCAATCCAACTGGGTGGACGCATTGACAAATGCGCGCGCCGCCACATTGAGCTGCGCGTCCACGCGCGCGGGTTCGTACACCGCAATCGGCGGACACGAACGCGAGGCACAATTGAGCGCGCAGTGGAGCCGCGCATCGAGGCGCGAGGGCGCCCACGCGCGCCGCAGATCATTGGACGTGAACAACGGCAGAGGCATGTACGGCGGCAGGCGATTCTGACGCAGGATGCCGTGTTCGATTTCGTCGGCAGAAACGCGCTGTCCGCCAATGCGGTACGCCGCGCGGCGAAAAAAGCCCTTGTCCTGCCACACCGTGCTTTGAATTCCAAACGCAATCACCGCGTCTAAAATCAAGACGTTGTACACATTTAGCCAAAACGCGAGGCGTTCCGCATCCGTTTGCAGCAACGCGGGGTCAAAGGTCTGCAAACGCGCAGCGCAGACGCGCAATTCGTCATACAGCGCGCCGGCGCGCGCGCGCGCGTAATCAAAGGTGTTGCGTTCCGCATCATACGCGAATGCTTTAACTCGATTTATTTGCGCGCGCAATTCACCCGCCGCATCTTGGCTCTCTGTCATTACGGGAATTCCATCATTCAGCGCGGCGCGTGTGTCAACGCGCCCGAGCGCATTGAGTGTCCGATTCCAGAGACCGATGAATACATCGCGCCCGGTGCTGCGCGTCAGTGCTATCGGTTGTTGATTCATTCGCAAGACATCCTATCCCACACTCTCGCCGCGCGCCGTAAGGTTGCTTACAAATTCTCGCAATGACAACCCAATCTGTAATGTACCGTGACCGTTTCTTTGATTGTAATCTCGCTTACAGAACAACGCACGTCCGTCCTGTATCTTGTACGCAAAATGAAATCATTTCAGGAGGAATAAAATGCAAGCGATTCAACAGCGACAGTCCGAACTCGGCAAATTGGTCACCGGCGGCATCGTCGGCGGGATTGCGGGCGGCATTGCCTTTGGGATGCTAATGGCAATGATGGGAATGCTGCCAATGATTGCAAGTCTCGCCGGCAGTGATTCGGCAGTCGTAGGTTTTGGAATTCACATGCTCATTAGCGCGTTCATCGGCGCGACGTTCGGCGTCATCTTTGGACCCGCGAGCCGCACGTACATGACCGGGCTTGGCTGGGGATTATTGTACGGTGCAGTGTGGTGGGTATTGGGACCGATGATTATCATGCCGACCATGATGGGCATGGGGCTGCAATTCGGCGCGGCATTCACAACGCCGCTGTTGATGAGTTTGATGGGGCATCTCATTTACGGCGCGGTAACGGGACTTGTCTTTGCGTGGTTCATCAAGCGGTAGTCGCCGCGCGTTTTGTTGGGTCGGAGTTTGTGTGATCATGACGCCGCGCAAACTCCGCCCGGGACATTTTCCATGAGATTTCAATCGGCTGCCTCTTTTGCCGCACTTGTCGCCGGCGCGATGATTTTTGCCGCGTGCACACAAACGTCTTTGCCAATGCTTTCGACGCCAACACTTGCGCCAACACTCGCGGCAGAAACCGCAGCTCCGCGCGTTGAAACGCCGCCGAATCTTTTGCCCCCCGAATCACCCCCCCCCGGCGCAACAAGTGAATTCAAAACCGATTTCACTAAACATACAATTCCCTACGCGGAAATTTTTTCCGGCGGTCCGCCCAAAGACGGCATTCCTGCGATTGACGCGCCAAAATTTGTGAGCGTGAGTGACGCGGACGCATGGCTCAAACCAAACGAGCCGGTGATTCTTGTGGAACAAAACGGCGACGTGCGCGCGTATCCCTTGCAAATTTTGACGTGGCACGAAATTGTCAACGATACGGTCGGCAATGTTCCCGTCTTGGTCACGTTTTGTCCGTTGTGTAATACCGCGATTGCGTTCGAGCGCGCGCGCGATGGGCGCGTCTTCGATTTTGGAACGACGGGACGTTTGCGTTACAGCAATCTCGTCATGTATGACCGTCAAACCGAGACATGGTGGCAGCAAGCAACGGGCGAAGCGATTGCGGGCGAACTTGTCGGCGCGCAATTGAATTTTGTGCCTGCCTCCCTCATTGCGTGGCAAGATTTCAAGCATGCGCATCCAAACGGCCAAGTCTTGTCGCGTGATACAGGGTACAGTCGCCCCTACGGACAGAATCCGTATGAAGGATACGACGACGTGAACAATTCGCCGTTCCTCTATCGCGGACCCGCGACGCCGGGCAAATTGAAACCAATGGCGCGTGTGTTGACGGTGGAATGGAATAGGGAAGCGGTAGCGTATCCGTACGAAATTTTGCAGAGCGCGCGTGTGGTGAATGATTCCGTCGGCGGCAAACCCATTGCGGTGTTTTGGCAAACGGGGACGGCTTCTGCGCTTGACACTACCGCGTTGGCAGCCGGGCGCGATGTCGGCGCGGGCATCGCGTATGCACGCGAATTGGATGGCGAGACACTTACGTTCAAACTCGACGGCGCGCGCATTGTGGACGAACAAACGGGCAGTGAATGGAATTTGTTGGGGCAAGCGGTGAATGGAAAATTGCAAGGACAACAGCTGACGCCCATCGTCGGAGTGAATCACTTTTGGTTTTCGTGGGCGGCGTTCAAACCGGAAACGCGCGTGTATCAACCATAACGCGAGCCGCATGGAGCATCTCTTCCATCATGAAAATGAAATCCATTTTTGTATTCTTCATCCTCACCGTTTTCGTCGCCTGTGCGCCCGCCGCGTCAACACCGAACCCAAACGCGTCTATGCGCCCACTCTCGGCTATTCTGGTAAGCGGTCCTGAATTTGTCGGCGATTCAGTTGACAACATCACCGTGAAATTGGAAACGAAAATTCCTGTCGCGTGCGCGGTGGTGTACGGCGAAACAACAGCGTATGGAAATATCGCAACGGATATGGACATGGCGGGCGGCGGACACACCGACCATCATCCGCTGCTCACCAACATCAAACCGGACACGGTATATCATTTTCGCTTTCAAGGTTCGGGCGCGGACGGCACTTTTTATGTGAGCGACGATTTCACCTATCGCACGCCCAAAGCATCCGCGTCCGCGCAAAACAAACCGCAAGGGAGAAATGTCGCGCTCTTGTCCGAAGGCGCGCGCATCAAAGGGGTGAGCAGCAATTACGGCGGCGGCGCCAACGATTCGTCGTTCGGCGCGAACAACGCCATTGACGGCGATGTGAATACGCAGTGGTCGTCGAACGGAGACGGCGACAAGGCATGGATTGAGATTGATTTGGGTAAAGAATTTACCGTCAACGCGGTTGGGTTTCGCACACGCACAATGGGTTCGAGCGCGCAGATTCAACAATTCCGCGTTCTCACCGACAAAGGCGAAACATTGGGTCCATTCGATTTGGCGGACGCGAGTCAAGTGTATTATTTTCCGGTGAACACGCGCACGCAAACATTACGCTTTGAAGTAGTGAAATCATCGGGCGGCAACACGGGCGCGGCGGAGATTGAAGTGTATGCCGCGCCGTGATTGTGTTGCGTTCGACAAAAAAACTGGTCTTTCGATACAGCTATTTGTCCCCTCCGTCCGCAAGTGCGCCCAACCCCGGCGCGTCGAGAATGACAATCGCCTTGCGTTGGATATCAATCAAGCCCTGCTGTTTGAAATGATTGAGCGTCTGCGTAACGGTTTCACGATACGTGCCGATAAAATCAGCAAGGTCTTGATGCGAATAGCCGGTGATGCGGTCGCCTTCTTCGTTCCTCGGAATGACATTGCTTTTTTCGCGCAAACGCAGGAGCAGCGCGGCAAGCCGTTTACTTACGTCCATGTACGAAAATTCAGTCAGTCGCTTTTCTGTGTCCATCAAGCGCGTGCCGACAATTGAGAGAAGATGGAGCGAAGTTTCCGGATGCGCCCGCAAAAGTTCAAGCACATCGTGACGGCTCATCACGCACAACACGCACGGTTCCACGGCTTCGGCAAATGTGTTTTGCATTCCCTGCCCGATGATGGACATTTCGCCAAAGACCGTTCCGGGCGTGAGTGTGTCAAGAATCATTTTGCGCCCGTCCGGCGAGAGGTGGTACAGCTGCACGCGTCCTTCCTTGAGAATGAAAAGGGTCTCGGCGGTTTCGCCCGGCATATAAAAGATCCGCCCTTTCTCGCACGTCGTCATGGCGAGATTGTCTTCGATGGCGCGCAGTTCGTGGTACGGCATCCCGTGAAACAATTCGTTTTTGGTGAGATACGCAATTTTCGTTGGCGGCATCGGCGACGCAGTCGCTTTGGGCGCGGGTGCAGCTTTGGTCAAAGGACGGAGTAGATTTCGCAGGGTCTTGTTTGCCATTGGGATTTTTAATCTCAGCTGGACTTTATCCATTTGAACAAATCG
>CAZXYP010000339.1:0-6134 GCA_964644955.1 uncultured Anaerolineales bacterium
TATTGGGGGTCGCCGTCTCGACCGTGCAAGCGGCGAATGACCCGCCGATCAAGGTCTATACGGCTTCACTCGAGCATGGGAGCGGAATCGTCGGGGCCGGCAGAATTTCGGATGTGACCATCAACAGTACTCTCTATCAAACCATCCTTTCGATTCCGGTCAACTTTACGGGACAATCGCATGTTCACTACTGCGTGGCAATGGGCAGCGCGAATGTCATGAATCCTGCCAGCGGCGGCAGTACCGGTAATCGCTATGACTTTTCGGTCAAGGGCGATGCGGCGGTCAGCAATTTCGCGATGATGACGCTGGAAATGAGCGACAACTACGGCGTTGACGACCCCAACTATGTGCCGGTGTCAACGCAGCGCGTCTTTGACTCGCTCTCGGCGGCGCCGCATACCTATTACTTTGTCGCGCGCAAACAGGCGGCGGGCAGTCCAAACATGATAGTGGAGAACGCTTCCTTCACCGTCATCTGTTTCAAGAAACTACAGACGGCTGCGATGGCTGCGCCCGAAGTGGAAGAGCCACAAGAATTTGCGCCGAACGACAAATAAACAATAACGTGCGCCGCGCAAACACGCGCGGCGCACATTCTCAAACAATTCCGGTTTTTTTTCAACCGCTTGCGCGCGCCGTCGCATTCAATGCGACGGCGCGGCAAAATTCCGTATCAATTCGCGGATGAACGTAATTCCTTCAAAATAATCGTCCACGCGAATGTTTTCATCCGGCGCGTGTCCGCGCGAATCGGGATAACCGCAGCCCGCGCTCACGGCGGGAATGTTCAACTGCTGGCACAATTCATACATCGGACCGCTGCCCGCGGCGGACGGATACACAATCGCGTCGCGGTTGTATGTCGCGCGCGCGGCGGCTTTGGCAGCCATCACAATCGCGCTGTCGAGCGGCGAACGCGCCACATGCTCGCCGTTTTCGGTTTGAACAATTTCAATGTCCGCAAAACCGCGCGCGTCCAGATGTCGGCGCAGTAAATTCAAAATCAGTTCGGGCGTCTGGTCGGGGACGAGACGAAAATCCAATTTCACAAACGCGTGATTCGGTAAAACCGTCTTGCCGCCCGGCCCCGTATAGCCCGACTGGATTCCGCAAATCGTCACCGTCGGCGTGAAATACAATTTTTGCACCGCTTCAAAATCGCGCACGCCATTGATAAATTGTTTGATGCCGTATTTTTTCAATTCCAAATCGGTGTCAAAGGGAATGTGCGACGCGGCTTCCAATTCCAATGCGGTAGGTTGGCGTACATGTTGCGCATAGCCGTCAATGGTGATTTCGTCGCGTTCGTTTTTCAAAGTCGCCAATGCCCACACCAAACGCCACGCGGGATTTTCGACAATGCTCGCCGCACCGGAATGCAAATCGCGGTTCGCGCCGCGCGCGTGCAGCTCAATGTACAAGATACCTTTCAAGCCGCAAATGAGCATCGGGTTCTCGTGCGAATCCTTTGCGCCAAATTCCCACAAGCAGCCGTCCGCGTCTTGAATCAACGCGCGATTTTCGCGCACAAATTTTCCAAGATTGGGACTGCCGATTTCTTCTTCCCCTTCAATCACCCATTTGATTTTCAACGGCAGCGCGCCCTCGGCGGCGAGCCAACTTTCGACGGCTTGCAACCGCAGCAACAAATCGCCCTTGTTATCGGCGACGCCGCGCGCGTAAAATTTTCCATCGCGCATCGTCGGTTCCCATGGCGGCGTTGTCCACAAATTCAGTGGTTCGGGCGGCTGCACGTCGTAATGGTCGTAAATCAACAGCGTCTTGTCACCGCTGCCGATTTCGCCGTACACGACGGGAAATCCGCCTTCCACCGGAATCAATTGCGTCTGCGCGCCCAATTTTTGCAAACGCGTCAGCACCTTGTCCGCCATTTCGTGCATTCCCAAATTTTGCGCCGCGACGCTCGGCTGGGACGTAAAATCTATCAGCTCATTCAAAAATCGTTCGCGATGCTGCGTGACGTACTCGTCAAAGGTTGGCATGTTGCTCTCCACATAAAGGACTGGGTAACGAGGACTGAGCACTGAGCGCGGTTGTCCGCTTGCGCCACTCAGTCCTCAGTCCTCACCCCTTTGCGCTTATTATACCCTGCTTGCATGATTTCCAAGATTGCGTAAAATCTTTGCATTCCGTTATGAAACCCAACCCATCGCTTCGTTCGCGGCGATTCCGGTTCGCGGTTGCCGCCGCAGTGACCGGTCTGTTTTTCCTCGTTGCCCTGCTTGCAAAAACTCCTGCCCCTGAAACCGCGCTTGCCGACACGCCGCGCGCGGATTTGGAACTGTCCACCGCGTTTCCTGCCGACGAAATCCATGAGGGCGAAACATTCGTCGCGCGCTATCGCATCCGCAACAACGGACCGGACGCCGCGTCGCGTGTCACGTTCCGCCTAAGCGTTCCCAAAAATCTGATTGTACAAAGCGCGGACGCGGGACGCGGGCAATGTACTGTACCGGACACGGGCGCGCGCGGCGCGCTGCGCTGCACCTTTGGGCGACTCGCGGCCAACGATTCCATCACCATCATTTTGCACGCGCGTGTGACGGGCAGCAAGCCGACATTCAAATCTCGCGCGCGGGTTTCGGCGCAGACGAATGACCCCGACAAGAATAACAATCGCCTTGTTCAAGACATGGCGGTGAAAATGCGGGCGCGTCAACCCGAAACGCCGTTGGCGACGTTCTTGGTCAATGATTCATCCGATACAGACGATGGCGACTGTAACGGCGTCTCCGGTGATTGTACCTTGCGCGAAGCCATCAACGCGGCGAATTCCGCCGCGGGCGCGGACATTATCAACTTTGATTTTGCCGGTGTCGCACCTTATACGATTTCACTGAGCAGCGCCCTTCCTACAATCACGGACCCTGTAACCATTGACGGCACATCCGAACCGGATTGGGTTGCCACCGCCGCGCCGATTATCGCGGTGAACGGCACGGGCGTGGTAGGCGCAAATGGTTTGGTGTTGGGCGCGGGGTCAGGCGGCAGCATTATCAAAGGTCTCGTCATCCAGAATTTTGAAGGCGAAGGCATTGTCGTCGAGAGTGATGGCAACACGATTCAGACCAACTGCATCGGCACCACGCTCGGCTGTACTGACAATGCCGGTAATCTCAACGGCATCGTCATTCAATCCGACGCGTCCGGCAATTTGATTGGCGGCACGCGTGATACGGCGGACGCGTGCGACGGCGACTGCAATGTGATTTCCGGTCACGATTCCGTAGATTTTGGCAGGGGCATTTGGATTCGCGGCGCAGACAGCGGCAGTAATACCATCACCGGTAATTTCATCGGCGTCAATTGGACGGCAAGCGCCCGGCTCGCCAACACGACGGGCATCTTGATTGAAGATGCGTCCGACAACATTGTTGGCGGACCAAAACATGGCGGCGCGGATGGATTCGAAGACAATATCATCTCGGGCAACAACTCGTGGGGCATTTTCATCCGCAATGCGACGGCGACCAACAACAAAATTGTCGGCAATCGCATCGGCAATGAGCCGACCGAATCGTTTGATGTCAGCAACCTCGCGATTGGCGTTGAAATTCGCGATTCGGACGCGAACATTATCGGGACTGCCGCGCCCGGCGAACAAAACACGATTACGGGAAACAGCTCGCTGCTTGGCACGTTGGGCGCGATTGTACTGCGAAACTCGAAGGACAATTCCATCACCAGCAACCGCATCGGCACGAACGCAGC
Source organism: uncultured Anaerolineales bacterium (assembly GCA_964644955.1). Lineage (GTDB taxonomy): Bacteria > Chloroflexota > Anaerolineae > UBA4142 > SHND01 > SHND01. The sequence continues at coordinate 3,736 of CAZXYP010000339.1, forward strand.
AGGCGACGACAAAATTGTCACCGGCGGCGGCGCGGATGTTCAAAACGTCAGCAGCGGCATTTATCTGGAAGAATTTAGCGGCGCGTCGAGCGGCAACACGATTCTCGGCAACGTCATCAGTTACAACAGCAACTTCGGGATTGAAATCGTCGGCGGCGCCAACATCAGCAATACGATTCAGGGCAATTTCATTGGCGTGCCGATTACGGGAACGGTTTCGCTCGGCAATGCGGACGGCGGGATTGACATCAGCGCCACTTCGGCTGCCACAATGTTTACCAAGATTGGCGGGACATCCGCTGCCGACCGCAATATCATTTCGGATAACGGCGGCGCGGGAATTTCCCTCTTTCGCTCGAACGGCAACACGATTCAGGGCAACTCTATCGGCGTCGCGGCGGATGCCACAACCGGCTTGCCAAACAGCGCCGGCGGCATTGCGTTAATAGAAAGCAGCAGCAATCTCATCGGCGACCCGACGGTAACGGACGGCATGTGCGACAAAGGTTGCAACATCATCGCGCAAAATCGTCTGGACGGGATCAAGATAGAGTCTCTGGATACCACACCCGCGCATTTCAATCGCATCACCGGCAATTCCATCTATGGCAATTCACTGGAGGGTATCAATCTTGTTCCCGGCGTGTTAGGGGGCAACGACTTGCAAGACCATCAAACCCTGACCACTGCCACATCCGGCAGCACGACGATTGAAGGCACGTTTAGCGGCACAATCGGAACGAGTTACCGACTCGAATTTTTCTACAATCGCACTGCCGGCACACCGCCCACGCCCGGCTGCGATGCGTCCGGTTTTGGCGAGGGGCAAGTCTATATCGGTTTCCTCGATGTGATTGGCACCGGCGCGCCGTCACCATTTTTCTATTTCGCACCCGCCGTCACTGCGCCTGTTGGTTCCGAAGTGACCGGCACCGCAACCAATTTGAGTAATCTCAACACGTCTGAATTTTCCAACTGCGTCACTGTCGCAGCAGCGACGGCGACCCCAACCAGCACTGCCACCTTAACGCTCACCCCCACAGCGACTGCGACACCGACGTCAACGGCGACCAATACCGCGACCGCGACCAATACCGCGACCGCGACCAACACCGCGACCACGACTAACACCGCGACCACGACCAACACCGCGACCGCGACCAACACTGCGACCGGGACCAACACCGCGACCAAAACCAAAACACCGAAACCGACCAAAACCTACACACCCACATACACACCTTCCGGTCCGACCAAAACAAAAACACCGACGCCCACGCAAACGCCAATCACACCGACGATAACGGATACGCCGCCGAGCGGCAATAACAATCCGACCAAAACCTTTACGCCGACAATTCCGCCTGTCGGCGGCACTGCCACCAACACACCGACGCCGACCGTTCCGACGGTCACACCGGGTATTTTTGTGACAAATACCCCGACCGCGACGGGCATTATTGTCACTGCTACAGCAACCCCAACGACTGTGATTGTCACGGCGACAGCGACCGAAACGCAGCAGCCCTCCGTAACTCCGGCAGTGTTGGTAACGAATACGCCGACACCGGACACGTCGGCGACGGCGGCATCCGTGACGCAAACGGCATTCATTTTGACATTGACGCCCGGCGCGATGCAAACTGCAATCGCACAAACGCAAACGGCTGCCGCGGAAACACAAACCGCGTCGGCGGCGACACCGACGCTTGTGGCATTGGGTGTCACCGAAACGCCCGGCACGCCGACGCCAACGCGCGCAGGCAACGGCACCCCGACGCCAACGCCGACACCGACCGGAACGGGCGGTGGTTCGCCATTTGGCGTGGGCGGTGATTTCCCCTTTATCAATGTCGGCGGCTTGGCGGGATTCGATTTCAACTGGTGGGTGGACAATGTAAAAACCCCCACGCAAGCATTCAGCGGCGGGTTCGCCAAAATTCTGCCGAATCTTTTGTTGGCGCTGTTGCTCGCGCTGTTGTTTGGCTTTTTCGGCACGCTGCAAGGCAATGCGATGGAAGGACATGAACAAGAAATCAGCGCGTGGTTTGCGCCGATAACGCGACCACTGCGCGCGCTGATGGCTGCGGGCGCCGCGTTGAGCGCAAACCTTTCCGCGCGCGGTTTGGGCTGGCTGCTTGAAGCGCTCAAATTGCTCGGCGTCTTGTTTTTGCTTGGCGTGATTTTTTCGTTCCTCGACCCAAGTTTCAATTTCACGGACCCGAGTTGGCTGTTGATGGTGGTGGCGGTGATGCTCAGCACCGGCTTGATTGGTCTGATTGACGATGTGGCAGTGGTGGTGTATTCGCGGCGCAACGGCGGCGGCGGCGGTATCGCGTTGAACGGCAGTAACGCCGCGATTGCGCTCGGCACGATGGTGTTTTCGCGTTTGGCGGGTC
>CAZXYP010000340.1:0-6133 GCA_964644955.1 uncultured Anaerolineales bacterium
GCAGGTCGAAAACAATTTGCTCGTGGACAATCGCGGCGGCATTTTCCTCGACGGCACGCCGTTCACGCCGAACGGATACGCGCGCTTTACGCGCAATGTCTTGGCGTTCAACGACATTGCTGTCACGGTGATGCCCGCTGTCAAAGGCGTCGAATTTTCCGACAATGTGTTTTGGGAAAACACCGAACAAATGGCGGTCAACGGCGGCGGCGGCAAAACGACGGCGAACGCGTGGCGCGCGAATTTTTGGAGCGATTACGCCGGGCTCGATGGTAACGGGGATGGGCTTGGCGACACGCCGTATCGCGCGGAAAAATTTTTTGAAACCATGACCGACCGCGAACCGATGCTGCGCGCGCTCCTCTACTCGCCCGCCGCGCAGGCGCTCGAATTTGCGGCGACCACGTTTCCGCTCGTCAAGCCACAGCCCAAATTTCAGGACGCCGCGCCGCGCATTGCGCCTCCCACGCTGCCGGATAATTTGGCGCGCGTATCCGGCAAACCGACGGCAATGTTTTTGCTCGCAACTTTGTTGCTCGGCGCCGCGCTCGGCATCGGAATATTGACCCTGCGACGTGGAGAAACGCGTATGCGCGAAAAGAATCATTGGCAAGCCGCAAAGGAAATCATGAGCGAATCACAAGACGCCGTTATTGTCCGCGCGCGCGCGGTCGGAAAAATGTACGGCAAGACGCGCGTGCTGGAGAATGTGAATTTTGAACTGCCTGCGGGACAGGCATTGGCATTGTGGGGACCGAACGGCGCAGGGAAAACAACGCTCGTCAAAGCGCTGCTCGGCTTGATTCCGTTTGAGGGCGAACTCGTCGTCGCCGGGATTCCCGTCACACGCGACGCCAAACATGCGCGCGGGCGCATCGGCTATGTGCCGCAAGAAGTCATGTTTTACGATTGGTCTGTGCGCGCGACGATGGAGTTTTACGCGCGGCTGAAACGCGTGGCAAACGCGCGCATTGACACGCTGCTCGAACAATTGGGTTTGCAAACGCACGCGCGCAAAAACGTGTCCGCGCTTTCGGGCGGTTTGAAACAGCGGCTCGCGCTCGCGCTCGCGCTGCTCGCCGACCCGCCGATTCTGTTGTTGGATGAACCCACCGCGAATCTCGATACGCAAGCGCGCGCGGAATATCTGAAATTGATTGCGGCGCAAAAGCGCGCGGGCAAAACTATTTTGTTTGCCTCGCATCGTCTCGAAGAAGTGGAAGCATTGGCGGACGCGGTGTTATGGCTCGGCAATGAATCCAACGCGCGTTTGTTGTCGCTCGAAGCGTGGCACGCCGAAATTGCGCCGATGGTGGAATTGACTCTGTGGTTTGGCAAAGGACAGCGCGAACGCGCAAATGAATTTCTCAACACAAACGGCTGGCACGCGCACCTCAACGGACGCGGCACCGTCGTCATTCGCACCCACGCGCAGGAAAAAATGCGCGCGCTCCAAGCATTGCAGCAACAAGGTTTTCAAGTGGACGATTTTGAAATCGAACGCGCGTTATAGACCAAGACCTGACAGGTTTCCAAACAAATGCGTCGGATAAAGCATTCGCGGTGTATGGAACATTTTGCTTTGCATAAAGCGGACGCGTCCAAAACCTGTCAGGTCTCATAGGTTGAATTATGGAACTCTATCTCCTCTGGACTATCGCCCAACGCGAACTGCGTGAGGCATTACGCAACAAATGGTTGTGGTTTTACGCGGTCGGTTTTGGCGGACTCGCGTTCGCACTGGCGCAAGCGGGCATGGCATCGGCAGGATATGCCGGGCTGGGCGGCTTCGGACGCACGGCGGCAAGTCTCGTCAATGCGTTGTTGTTGTTTGTGCCGTTGATTGGCTTGACCGTCGGCGCGGGCGTGATTGCGGGTGAACGCGAACGCGGCACGCTCTTGTATTTGCTCGCGCAGCCGGTGAACCGCGCCGAAGTTTTTTTTGGCAAAGCGCTGGGCGCGGCGTTGGCGGTGTTGGCGGCGCTCGCGTTGGGTTTTGGGCTGGCGGGGTTGGGAATCGCGTCGGCGGGGGGGGGGGAGCCGTTCACGTATCTCGCGCTCGCCGGTTTTGCGACCTTGCTCGCGCTCGCATCGCTCGGACTCGGCTTTGTCATTAGCGCTTTAACGCGCAAAGCGGCAACGGCTTCGGGCGCCGCATTGATTCTGTGGCTCGCGTTGGTGTTTCTCGGCGACCTCGGTTTGATTGGCGCGACGATGGCGTTTCGCCCTGCGCCGTCGGCAATGTTGACGCTGCTGCTGTTGAATCCACTGCAAGTGTTCAAACTCGGCGCCATTTACAGTTTGCGCGCGACGTTGGACGCACTCGGCGCGGCGGGGCAATACGCGCAGCTGCAATTCGGCGCACTGCTACCGTATCTTTTGGTCGGACTGTTGACGGCATGGATTGTTCTGAGTTTTGGCGCGGCGTTCGCGTTATTCAATCAAAAACGCAGCGTGGGTTAGGAGGACGCAATGAAGTTCTCGCAAGGGTTGCTGCTTGGTTGTCTTGTCGCCGGATTCGCCTTGCTCACCGCGTGCGGCGGGAGCAACGAAATCAACGCGCCCGAAATTTTTTATGGGCAAGATATTTGCGAAGAATGCAGCATGATTATCAGCGACGCCAATTTTGCCGCCGCGACGATTGATTTAAAAGGCAACGCCCACAAGTTTGACGATATCGGCGGCATGTTGATTTATCACATGGACCACCCCGAATTTCAGGTCCGCGCATATTTTGTGCATGACTATCAAACGGGCGCGTGGCTGCGCGGCGAGACCGCTTTTTACGTACGCGCGAATTTGCCCGACGCGCCGATGGGCGATGGCATTGTGGCATTTGCCGACCGCGCGACCGCAGAAAATTTTGCCGACCGCATGAGAGGGCAAGTCTTCAAGTTCGACGAATTGCGCGTGAATGCGCATTTGACTTTGCACACCGCGCCTTGAGCCACAGTTTCATTTTCAATTACAGGAGGATGTATGCATCGGTTACGGATTCTTTTCAGTGTATTCTTGTTTGCGCTGCTGATATTGAGCGCGGCATGTGGACCGGGGCTCAAGGGCGCAGTTCCCAGCGGACCACCCGCCTCGCCGACACCGCGCGGAGATGCGGTAAAGGGAAAAACATTTTTTGCCGGCACATGCGCGTCGTGTCATGGTCCGGACGCCAAGGGGCTGCCCAATCTGGGCAAAGACCTCACTACCAGCACGTTTGCCAAAGGGCTTGCGGATGATGACTTGTACAAATTCCTGCTCAAGGGACGCACCGCCGGCGACCCCGCCAATACAACAGGCGTAGATATGCCCCCGCGCGGCGGCAATCCGGCGCTCAAAGAAAAGGACCTCTACGACATTATCGCGTATGTGCGGACGTTGGAAAAGTAACGTCCCGACACGCTCCCGAAAAAAAATCCGATGACGCTGCGCGCATCGGATTTTTTCGCGGCATCCCACACAATGTCCGAGAAACGTAAATTCCCCCTTGCGGCGTTATTGCTGCTGCCGGCGCTCTTGTTGATGCTGGATGGCTTGTGGGCGGGCTTGCAGCGCATGGGCTGGACGCTGCCCCACTTGCACCCGGGGCTCGCCGCGCTGCACGGTCCGTTGATGATTGCGGGCTTTCTCGGCACACTCATTTCGTTGGAACGCGCGGCAGCGCTGCGCGTGAAATGGTTTTATCTCGCGCCATTATGCAGCGCCGTCGGCACACTGTTGATCGTGTCAAGTATCGGGGACGCGACGGGCATTGCATTGATTACAATCGCGAGCGCGCTGCTGTTTGTGATGATGTTGTATGCTGCGCGCCAACATCCCGCGCCGTTCACCTATCTGCTTGCGGCTGGCGCGGCAATGTGGTTACTTGGCAATGGCTTGTGGCTCGCCGGACTTGGCGTCGCAAACGCGGTTTTGTGGTGGAGCGGTTTCTTGATTTTGACCATTGTCGGCGAACGTTTGGAATTGAGCCGTCTCTTGAATGTGCCGCGTCGCGCGCAGATTGTTTTTTGGGCAGGCATCGCGTTGTTTGGGGCGGGCGTTGTTTCGGACACGATAGAACGCGTTTGGTTTCCCGATGCCGCGCTTTATCTATCGAGTCGTCTCGTCGGCATTGGGATGTTGGCGCTTGCCGTATGGCTGGCGCGGTACGATATTGCGCGGCGCAATCTGCGTCAAACGGGCTTGACGCGTTTTATTGCCGTGTGCTTGATGTCGGGCTATGTGTGGCTCGGCATCGGCGGCGCGCTGCGCTTGTTCGACGCGGGCGCGCAAGTGGGATTGTATTACGACGCGATGCTGCACGCGGTTTTTATCGGTTTTGTGTTTGGTATGATTTTCGCGCACGCGCCAATTATTCTGCCTTCCATCTTGATGCGCCCCTTGCCGTATGCGCCTATCCAATATGCGCCGTGGTTCCTTGTGCAAATTGGTTTGACGATGCGAATGCTTGGCGACCTGACCGTAGATTTGACGCTGCGTCAATGGGGCGGGATGGTGAGCGCGCTTGGGATTGCTTTCTTTTTCGCCACGCTGTTGTTCCTCCTTCTGTCTGCCGCGCGCACAAATCGCCGCGCCGCGCAAAACACCGACGCCCGCGCCTGACGCGCGTTCCGTGTCAATCACGCGAATTCCATCCTTGCTCCGCGCGTGAGTTATAATTCCCTCTGCATGGAACCTGTCAATCCCTATATCGCCGGGAACCCCATTACCGGCGCGGAAATGTTTTTTGGGCGCGCGGACGTGTTTGCCTTTATCGAGCAAGCGCTCATCGGCAAACATCGCGACAATGTGATTGTGCTGTACGGACAGCGGCGCACGGGCAAAACGTCCGCGCTGTATCAAATGCCGCGCCGTCTCGGTCCGCGTTACGTTTCGATTTTTATTGATTTGCACGGCTTGGCGCTCGAAGGGTTGGAAAGTTTTTTGTGGGAGCTCGCCAACTCGATTGCGCGCGGACTGCGCCGCGAATATCGCATCGAACTGCCGCCGCTCGCGCGTGACTCGTTTCGCGCCAATCCGCGCCACGCGTTCGAAAATGAATTTTTGCCGCGCGTCTGGGCGGCGCTCGGCGACCGGCATCTCTTGTTAATGCTCGACGAAGCCATTCGTTTGCAGGAACAGGTGCAAGCGCGCAAATTGGAACCGGAAACGTTCACCTATTTGCGTTATCTGATGCAGCATTACGAACGCTTGAATTTTTTGTTTGCGCTCGGCGAGGGGCTCGAGAGCATGACCAAAGAATACGCGTCGTTGTTCAGCGTCGGATTGTACAAAACAATCTCGTTTCTCGAACGCGACGCAGCGTTGGCGTTGATTACACAGCCCGTTCAAGAATTTTATCGCGTTCAACCTTCCGCCATCGAACGCATTTTGGAAATCACTTCGGGACATCCGTATTTTACACAGCTGTTATGCCACAGTATTTTCAATCGCTGGCAGCACACGCGCACCGCCGAAATTGACGCGACGGATGTGGACGCGGTGGTGGAAGAAACGGTGGAACGCGGGCTTGCCGTTTTGAAACATGTGTGGGAAGAATCCTCCCCCGCCGAAAAAGCCATCATGGCAGGCGCGGCAGCGGCAATGGGCGAAGCCAGCGACGCCAATCATCCGGTTACGCCCGAAGCGATTACAACTGCGCTCAAGCAGCAGCAAATTCACGTGCCGTCGGAAGAACGCACGCAAGCGTACAAATCGCTGCTCGCGCGCGATGTGCTGGTCGGCGGCGAACAATACGCGTTTACGGTGGATTTGCAGCGCATTTGGATTTTCAAGTACGAACGCCCCGAATGGGTACGCGATGAAATCAAACCCGCGCTGCGGAAATGGGCGTCCCCCCCCCCTACCCCCCCCCCGCCGCGTTTTCTTTCACCCGAAACGCCGACGCGGCGCCCGGACAGGACGCCATTTGGTTCACGCCGGATATGGCTCGGCGGCATCGCCCTTTTCCTGATCATGGTGCTGGCATTTTTGCTCGCGCCGCGCGTGTTTCCCAATATGCCGGTGTTTGTCGCCATGCAGCCGACCATGACCGCAACGGCAAACACACTTGCGCCCACCGCACTGCCCACGCACACCGCGACGCGCGCTGCCTCCCTGCTCGACCGGATCGCGGCCGACGGCCCGGCTAACCTGTTCG
>CAZXYP010000341.1:0-6109 GCA_964644955.1 uncultured Anaerolineales bacterium
CCCGCGCGGTATTCTTGCGTCGCGACGCGCACACTTTCGGGGGGATTCAAGCCCGCGCGTTGCCACTCCAAACAGCCGCGCACAAGCCATGCGAGAATCCCGCTTGCTTCGGCGCGTAGGGTTTGTTCCAATTTCGCGTCTCGCAAGTGTTCGTTGACGTTCGCGGGGTCGGGATGCGTGACAAAACGCTGTGTGAAACGCACAATAAAGATGCGTTCAAAAAATGCCGCGTCCTCTGAATCCGCATGGGGCATCCGATTCGTGGAGAGAACAAATTTCCACGTCGGGTTAATCTCAATCCCGCGTTTCGCAAACATCCCGCGCGCTTTGAGCATGTCGCCGCCCGCAAGTTGCTTGATGCGCGCGAGATTGAAACGCGCCCCCTCTTTCGTCTCGGAAAGCAAAACCAGCCGTTTCGCCGCAAGGTCAAGCAAAAACTGTTTCGGCGCGCCCGCCGTGCGGTCACGGCTATCTAAAAACAAGTCATCCTCGCCCGCCGTCGCATAGCCGCCCATGACGCGCGCAATCGTTTCGGTCAAGATGCGCTTGCCGTTGCGTCCTTCTTCGCCGTGCAAAACGACAAACGCATTTTCGGAAACATCGGCGGTCAGACAGTAGCCAAACCAGCGTTGCACAAACGCGATTAACTCTGCGTCGCCTGCGAAAATTTCTTGCAAAAATTGTTCCCAGCGCGGCGCGGGCGTGTGTAAATTGTCCCACTGCGTCGGCGCAATTGTCCGGATGTAATCGCGCGGCGCGCCGTCTCGAAATTCAAACTCGCGATAGCGCAGATTCAAAACGCCGTTGGCGCAGCCAAGTAGCAGCGCGTCCTTGTCCCATTCATCCCCGCGCAGTGCCAACGCGTCTTGTTTGCGCGCGCGGTCAAGAACGTTGGCGATTTTGTTGCGATAGCGCAGCATGTTCGCGCGGGCGTAGAGTTCCTTGATTTGCTTTTGCGTCGCGTCGTCGTCGCCGTCGCGCCGTTTCGTTTCCACCGCCGCGAAAAGGTATTGCGCCGCAAGGTCATCGGTCACGAATTTTTCCACGCGTCCCGTTTCGTCGCGCATCCATGCGTGCGCTTGAAAGAGATGCCAAGAATTTTCGGCGTGGTCAAACGCGATTTTGTCCGCGAACAAACGCGCGAGAATTTCCGCGTCGCCTGTTTCCGCGCGGTGATACGCTTCGAGAATGTCAGCATAGGGGAGATAGGGCGCGGCGTCGGCGTCTTTCGGTTCGCGCTTGACGGTCCGCGGACCGTCGGACGGGGCATCGGTTGACGTCGCGCGTTTGGCATGACGCGGCGCGGGGTCGGGGAGTTCAACGCCCGCGCGTTCGGCGAGAATTCGCAGCGCGGGGACAAATTCCACGCGGTCAAATTGCATCACAAATTGAACGGCGTCGCCCCCCGCATGGCAGCCAAAGCAATGCCACAAGCCGCGCGCCGTGTCCACAGACAATGACGGCGTTTTGTCATCGTGAAAGGGGCAGCGTCCTTGCGCGCGGTTGCCGCGCGTCTTGAGTTCCACACCGCGCGTTTGCATGAGTTCCGCCAAGTCCGCGCGGCTTTTGATGTCGTCAATGAGTTCGCGCGTAATCCTCGAACGCGCGCCGCCGCTCGGCAGTTTGTCCGCATGATTGCGCCGCGAAAGTTCCGCCCCGCACAATTCACGGCGTCGCCGATGGTCGGTCACAGCATACGCGGCGAGTTCGCTTGTCTCGGCATCCGTCGTTTCGTCCGCAAGCCAATCTGCCCACCTTGCCAACATCGCGTCGTGATATTCCATCTCGGCGAGAACATCCCCCGCCGCAAGGGTTCGCAGTTTGCGCGCGTGTTCGTTCAACGCGCGTTGCTCGGCGTCCGTTAGCGTCTCGATTGCGTCTTGGACGCGCGTCATTGGCACAGTTTCAAGCATCATCGCGCGCGCTCCAAGAATGAAAGTTGCGCCGCAAGCGGTTCGCCGTCGCGCGTCCACGCATCCAACGCAAGCGCGATTTGTTCCCCGTGTCCGCGCGCGACGCGAAAGCCCTTTGCGCGAATTGTCGCGATGCTCGAACGATATACGCGCCCGCTTTCGCCGTCGCTCACTTGGACAAACCGCGCGCCCGCGCGTTCGGCGTCGTCAAGTGTGGAAACGTCAAAGCCAATCGCGGGGGGGACGCGTAAAAAGTGCGCCGACGCGCGCAGCCGTTTGTAAAATGTATCGCCGCGCACTTCGCCGACAATGAATTTGCCAACTCGAATGGGGATGCGCTTCATTTCACACCCCCGCGCGCGCAGTGTTCGAGAAAACGCGCGATGCGCTCAAATTTGCGTTTTGTCTCGTTTCGTTCGCAGCGTCGCGCGTTCTCTGCCGCCCGCGCGGCGAGTTGACGCAAAGCGCGACGCGTTGTAAAGTTGCGGTAAGGACGCTTGCCCGCGTCTGTTTGCCCCGTTGACCGCGCCTTGCCCGCGCGGTCTTTTTTATTGTTCAACATCGTTCCCCTCACGTTCCGCGCCTGTTTTCGCGCGCCCTGCGTCCGTGTCGCGCGGTTCGTGCGCTTGGTCGTCATCGCGCCAAGTCAGAATTAGCGCATAGACGCGCGCAAGTAAACGCGCTTCGGCGTCCACGTCTTTCGATTGCTCAATTGTTCGCAGCATGTTTCACCCCCTCGCCGCGCGGCGCGGCGTCGTCGGCTTGGCGCGCAGTTGGCGCGGGCGCGTTCGGTAAAAGTTCCCGCCCCGCCGCGCGCACGAGTAGCCGCAGCGTGTCCGATTGCGAACGGTTCAAATAATCCGCAAGTGCGGCAAGGATGCGCCGTTCGTCCGCGTTGACGCGAAACGTAAAAGTATCAATTCGACTCATGTCAAACCTCACAGAAAAAATAACGCTCGAATCTCGTTTGTTCGAGATTCGAGCGTAGTATGACAGTGTGCGCGCGTCGTTTCAATCACAACGCTGTGAGATTGTGTGAGAAGTTTTGTGAGAAAATTTGTTAGGTCTCATGTTGTGCTTTGTACTGTGTATGCAGTTGGCGCACGTAATCGTAATCAAGACTCAAATCAGTTGCCAAGTCTCGCAGCGTATATTTGATTCTCGTTTGCTTGCAAGCGTGGAAATATGCAAACCATTCATCGCGCGGCGCGTCTTTGCTCGGCTTTTTGGGGTCTTGCCGCGTTGCGTTCTTTGGCGCGGCGTGTGCGGTTGGCGCGGGTGCATCCCATTTCGCCGTCTCGTGCTTTATCCATTCTTCTTTAAGAATCTGCCAACACCCATCAATTAACGGCAGTCCACACGATTTGTTCATGTAGCCGTCTTGGTCTTGCTCCATCGGAATATCCTTCCGCATTTGGAAAGGTGAGTGCATCCATTGGCTTTCGTTTTCGTCAATGTAAAGTTCCATGCGGCAATGTCCCGCCTGTTCTTGTTTAATTTTGATTTCTGCCACTTCTGTATCCCAAAGCAAGTAAAGCAATTCCTCGCGCCCCGTTTCCATGCTTTCGATTTCGCGCATCGTCAGGGAAATGAATACTACATAGTCAGAATCCAAAGGCGCGTTGATGGAAAGCGAGGTCGCGCAATGTAACTCAAACTCGCCCACGCACTGCGCGCCTGTGATTTCCATTTTGTGGACGCCCACGCCGCCAAACAAAACAGCCACTACATCTGCCGCATCTGCGTTACAGGTCAGAGAATCTCGCAATTTGCGCGGCATGAGTTTCGCACGCTTGGGCAGTTCTGCCGCAAGTACTTGCGCCCGCCACTCTAACGCGCGGCGTTTGCTTTCGGTTTTCTCCAAGATATGCGCGGCAAGTTTCCTAAAAAGTCGCATGAATCCATCGTCCGATTGCCATTTGCACACCACAACGACGCGCGATTTTTCAAGGGTTTGCGGCATGACGTTCACATAGCCAACCGTCACGGGGCGCAAATCGGCGCGAAATTCTTTTTCAGATTCCTGCCAAAACGCGCGCGCCCCTATCGAAATCCAAACCCCGTTGACGTTCAAAAAATTCACGTCATTTGCGCCCGTGTATTCAATTTCGACGTGCCAAGTGTCAGCGCCTTCAACGCCCAACGGAACGCGTGAATTGAATCTGAAAAAATCATCCACGACTTTCGTCACATACACGGGCAGCGCGGAGACTGTTTCATCGAGTATGGTCGGACTTGATACTCGTTCGTGATTTGCTTCGTTCACCTTAACAGGTGTGGCTTTCGGGTGCGCGTTGGCATCGTCTATGCAAGCATTGATTTTTTCGCCAAGTGCGATAACAACTTCTTGCACTGCGCGCGGCGCGAATTGGTCATAAACCGTCTCAATTTTTAGTTCTCGCGCCGTAGAGCAAAAAACGGTAATTGTTCCCAACGGTTTCAGTTCGCCAATAATTTCGCCAATGCTTCCATTCTCTTGGACGCGACGCGGTTGTCCCCAAATTTGCACATCTAGCGGCGGAAATCTTTGCAAATAGAGGTCGCCTTCCATCGAAGGTGGAAATTCCTTGTACCTCATTTGAAGATATAGCCGTAGGGGTTCAGGGAACAAGTCCACAAATCCGATGTCGTCAATATATTTGCCAATCGCCTCGACAAATTTCGGATAGGTGAATACTACGCGATGGTCGGCATAAACAGTCAGCCAATCGTTTGGAAATTGATTCATAGTTTGTCCCCAAAAACAGTCGTCCGCGCTAGTCATACACCTCGCGCCGATGTTGCACGCGGAAAACCGTTATCTCGCGCCGCGTTCTATCAAATTGATACAGCGCGCGGTAATCACCCACGCGGATTTTGTAAAACGCGGCGAGTTTGCCCTTTAAGGGCGCGGGTTGGAGTTCCTCAAAATGTTCGCTCACCCATTGCAGCCGCTCACGAATCCGCGCGGCAATCGGGCGGTCAAGCCGCGCCAAGTCACGCTCGGCGTCGGGTAACAGAATGACGCTATACATCGTCATCTAGCCCCAATTCACGCGCCACTTGTTCAAGCGGCTTGCCTTGCAGCCGTCCCGCTTTGTATGCTTGCTCTTGTTTCAAGAGTTCCTCTACCAAACTCGCTTTGAGTTCAAGCCCCGCGTCAGGGTCACGCGTCGGGTCATACTGCCGCATTTCGTCGCGCTCGCGCAGTTCCGCAAGTTCGTCGAGCAACGCTTCATAATCCGCCGTGTCCAATACGACTGCCACACGCTCGCCCCGCTCATTCACAATGTATCGTTCTTTCGTCGCCATAATTACGCCTCCAAAACAAAAAGCCGTCCGCGTGTTTGACGCGAACGGCTTGCGAGTGCTATACTCCATTCGCTAATCGTTCGCATCACGGTTAGCCAAACGTCGCGAGTGTCTCACCACTGCGCGGCGTTTTCATTTTCAGTTGTAGAACGTCTGTTTGACGCGCATTTTACCTTATTTCCCCGCGCGTTTCAACACTTGGCGCAACGCGTCGGCGATATGGCACGTGCAAGAGTTCCACCGCACGCCGTTTCGCTTGCTCGCCGCGTCGGTCATAGCGCGTCGTTGTTTGGACGTTCGCATGTCCCGCCAATTTTTGCACAGTGGCAATGTCTGCGCCCGCGTCCAAGAGGTCAGAAACAAACGTCCGCCGAAAATCATGGGGCGAGAGATTTTTAACCCCCGCTTGCGCCGCGCGTTTTTGCAGCATGTTGAAAATCGCTTCGGGATACATCCGCCGTATGACGATAGCCCCGCCTTTCGAGACAGGACAAAATATCGCGCCTGCGTCTGTACCGCGGACCAACAGCCAATCGTCAAGGGCATCTTTCGCCCCGTTCGTCACATACGCCGCGCGTTCCTTGTTGCGTTTGCCGCGAATGACCAGCGCGCCCGTCTCGGCGTCGTAATCGGCAACGTCCAGCGCGCACAGTTCCGCCCGTCGCAAGCCCCCCACGCGCAGCAATGCAATCATCGCCGCGTCGCGCGCGCCCGCCGCCGTTTCGTCATTCAAACAAGCCGTCATCAAAGCGTCAATCTCGCCGCTCGATAACGCGCGTCCTTTGGGCAGCGTCGCGCCGTTCACGCTTCCAACGTCCGCCGCGCGGGTGTAATCGTCGGCGTCCATTTGTCCAAGCCGCCAAGCCGTTTTCAGAACGCCGCGCAGCGCGCACAGCATCTTGTTT
>CAZXYP010000342.1:0-6049 GCA_964644955.1 uncultured Anaerolineales bacterium
ACGCGGCGAGTATTTTCTTGATGGAGGAGGGGATTGGGCGCTTTGTGCGCGGCAAAGGATTCGCGGAACGCGCGCTGCAAGAGTTGATGGAAAGTCTGCGCTTGCAGGTCAGCGAAATCCCGGGGTATCAACAAATGGCGACAACCGGCAAGCCGCTGCTCATTCCGGATACGGCGGCGTATGCGGACTGGAAAGATTTGACGGGCGGTTGGATTCGTTCGTATCTCGGCGTGCCGCTGCGCGTGCAGGATGAAACGATTGGCTTTTTGAGTTTGGACAGCGCGACACCGAATTTTTTCGATGCGACGCACGCGGCGGATTTGCAAGCGTTTGCGGACCAGGCGGCGACGGCGTTGGAGAATGCGCGACTGCACGCGCAAGTGGCGCAGCGCGCTGAACGTTTGGCGGCGATGTATGAATTGACACGCGAATTGGCAATGCAGCGTGAGCCGGATGTGATGTTGGAAATGTTGGTCGAACGCTCGATGCAAGTATTGGAAGCGCCCTGCGGCGGTTTATCTTTGTATTTACCGGAAACCAATGAATTGTTGGCGCGGGTCATCAAAGGTCCTTTGCCGATTCCGGTTGGCTCCAAAATTCCGGTCGGAGTGGGTTTGGTCGGACGCACCGCGCTCTTGCGCGAGCCGGTGGTGGTGGATGATTATCGCACGTGGCAATTCCGGGTTGAAAAGTTTGTGGGCGCGAATGTGTCGGCGGCGCTCAGTGTGCCGATGTTGTACGGCGGCGATTTGGTCGGGGTGTTGAGTGTGCGCGAAATCGGCGACACGTCCAAACGGTATTCGCAAGCTGACGCGCAGTTGCTGATGATGTTGGCGACGCAAGCTGCCGCGTTGGTGCATCATGCGCGCTTGCATCAAGAGACGGAAAAACGCGCACGGCAGTTGGCGTTGGTCTATGATGCGGGCTTGACGTTGAATCGGGAATTGGAGCCGCAAGTCCAGCTGGATTTTTTGACGCGCTTGGCGATGCGTTCGGTGCGCGCCGATCGTGCGGTCTTTTGGCACTATGCGGCGGACGCCAATACGCTGGTGCTGCAAGTTGCGATTGGGTATCCGCCGCGTCTCTTGGAGGACGCGGGATTTGAACGGCTGGCGCTGCCGGAAGCACACGCCGTCGAGGCATGGGTGGCGCGAACGCGGCTCCCGATTCGCTTGAACGAGGCACAGACGGATGCGCGCTTTCGCATCATTGACCCATCGCTACACGCAGGCATTTGGGTGCCTGTCGAACACGATAATCACTTGCTGGGGATTTTGGTGGTGTTGAGTGAACACCGCAATGCCTTTACGGCAGACGATGAACGGCTGCTGATATTGTTTGCGAGTCAAGCGGCGGTCGCGTTGGAAAACGCGCGTTTGTATCAGAACGTGCTGCAAGAAAATGAGCGCCGCAACATTTTGCATTGGGCGAGTCAAGAAGTGGTGAGCGCGGGTTTGGATGCGGAACGAGTCTATACGGCGATTCATCAAGCGGTCGCGCGTTTGATGCCGTGTGAGGCGTTTGCGTTGGCGTTATTGGATGAGGACGGAGAGCACATTCGCTTGCCGTACATGGTGGACCGCGGCGGGCGGCAACCGGTGGGCGTCCTCAAGAAATCGCAGGGCTTGAGCGGCAGAATTATTGCTACAGGCGAAGTGTTGAATATCGGGCATTTGGGGCGGAGCCAGGTGCCCGCGGTGAATTTCGGTTATCCCGTGCAAGTGGTTTCGGTGTTGGGCGTGCCGATGCGTCACGGCGGTGAAATTATCGGGGCGCTGTTGGCAGAGAGTTATGAAGAGAATGCGTACGATGACGCGGACCGGGTGCGTTTGGAAATGTTGGCGGCGCACGCGGCGGCGGCTTTGATGAATGTGCGCGGCTATGAAAATCTGCGCCGCGCGTTGGGCGAATCCGCTACAGATTGACCAGACCTTTGGACAATGCGAGTGTCACAGCTTCGGTGCGATTTGCCGCGCCCAATTTCCCCAAAATGGCGCGGATGTGAAATTTCACAGTGTGCTCTGTAATAAATAGCGCGGCGGCGATTTGTTTGTTGGCAAGCCCGCGCGTCATATAGCTCAAGACCTCGAGTTCGCGTGCGGTCAACGGCTCGACCAAGTCGTTTTCATTTTCCATTCGTTCGCGCTGTTCCGACGCGCGGGCGTGCTGAAGCGATTCCACCAGTGACGCGGCGAGCGCCTGCTGTATCACGAGCGCACCGTGGTGCGCGGCGCGTAACGCGTGCGCCATTTCCTCCGCGCTTGCATCGCGCAGCAAATACCCGCGCGCGCCGAGCGCGATGGCTTGTGCGACGCGTTGGTCGCGCGCGCTGTCGCCCAGGATGACAAGTGCAAGCGCGGGCAGGGCGCGGCGCAGCGCATTCAGCACTTGCCATCCTTCGCGTTCCAAGGTGTGGACATCCAGCAGCAAGACGTCGGGCTTGTCCGCGAGGATTTCGTCGAACCAGTCGTTGTCCGGCGCGAGGGGCGTGATGCGAAAATCGGGTTCGGCGGCGAGGAGTGCGCGCAGTCCTTCGCGGACGAGCGGGATGGGGGACAGAAGTGTGATGGCGATGGTCATGTCTGTTCGATGCGCGATGGGAGCGAGTCTTACGTCGTCGTTTCTTTGGCGGGGCGAGACGCGAGGGGGTAGGGGGCGGTTGCGAGGGGAAGATGATTTTGGGGCGCCTGATCCCGGTTTCCGGACGTCGGCTCTGTTTTTATGACAAGTGATGATTTCCGCGCGGGATAGGCGATTCCGAAAGGGGAGTCGGTGATTTCGGAACGGGATGGATAGTTTCCGCGCGGGAATGGGTGATTTCTAAATGGGAATGAGCAATTTGGTTGTTGCGTTATTCGCCCAGTAACTGTTCTTCAAATCGTTTTTTCGCGGCTTGCCACTCGGTTTCGGCTTGGGCGCGGAGGCGGCGGGCTTGGGTTTGGCGATGTTGGATTTCGCGCGTTATATGTGCTTGCGTTGTTTTGTCGGGAAGTGGCATGACGAGATTTACTACATCTTCATTGGTCAAGCGCGGATGTGTATTGCCCGTCATCATGTGCTTGGTTTGTGTGAGAATTAATGAAGAGCGCAGAATTGCTGCAAGGTAATCGGGTTGCAACTCTCGCCCCAGCTCTGTCTCACGATTGGGGCGGATGACATGAAATTCACCAGAACAGACTCCGTCGCGCTCGGCGCGATAAACTTTGTTCAAGTAGGGACGTAATCGCCCAAACAGAACGTCATTTTGCTTGAACTTCATTACTTGACCTTCAACTTGTTCTCCGGTTTCAACAAATTCGCCAGTGTTGCTTTGAACGTTCCCCAGTCCGACATAAAACATTTCGGGCGATGGCGCAATGCTCTCGCGCACAAAATGGACAAACTCGGCAAGGCGCGCGGAACGCAGTCCGGATTGAATGACGCGCAATGCATTGATACGTTCGGGATGAAAGTAATCGCTATTCAGATGTTTGGTTGCGCGCAAATCCTTCAGACGTGCGCCATAGACGACGCGTGTTTGTGTCGGTGGATTCTGCAGCCCCAACTCACGCAACACAAAATCATCAATGCCTTTTAGCAACGCGTCGGCTTGCGCGAGTTTTTGGTTGCGCGATTCGCGCGCGGCTTGCATTTCGGCGACGAGGGCGCGTTGAGTTGAGATTGGCGGCAAGAGAATTGGAAATGTGCTGATAGATGTCTGGTCTATCGTCGCCATTGTTGTCACACTTGCTTTGGCGAGCAGATACCTGCGCGCCAAACTTGACCTGCCATAGTACGACAAAAAGGCAGGCAGAATTTTATCTTGGTTTGTGCGCGCGCGAATCAAATGACACTCGAATATAGTCGGCTCATCCAGCTCACTCACGAATGAAGTCCAGGCGACACCTTCCGGTTTGAGTGAGGAACGGGTAAAAAATACATCGCCCAGCACGACTTGGTATTTCCCTAATTCTTCGCTATCGGTTATCACTCGCTCAAGTTGCGTTGTATCAATTTGGCTGTCGGGATACAAATCATAAACGTTTACCAATTTTGTTCCGCTGCCAAATTCTTCAGGGCGTTTGAAGATGCCATTCATCAACGGCGCGGCAAGTAAATCTCTCAAAAGAACGATTGGGTATTTATGTGAATTTGATTGTTTGAATGGGCTGGAGCGCGCGTATGCGCCATACGTAAATCCCAGAATGCCATCGAGTTCGCCCCGCCGAACGGCGAAAACATTTTGTGAGGTATCGGCGGGGCTTACACGAAAAAAGGTTCGGGGTTCTCCTGAAACGCTTCAAACTGTGCGACGATGCCCGTATGCGGAATGATTTCGCGACGTTTTTCGCTCCAGCCCGGCCGTTTCGCGTTCGCGGGATTCCATTCAAAATAGACGCGGTAATCGAATAAATCGGAATGTTGAATTTCAACGCGTTCTTGTTCGGGCGTTTCGCTTTCGACCTCCACAATAAATGTTTTGCGTCCCGTCGCGTCGTAACCGATGTTTTCGGCTTGTGCCATGAAAATGGCTTCGTCGTCATTCGGCTGTTCGCCTTCGGCGCGGCGGCGCAAGAAAATGATGCTCGCTTTGACACCCGCGTCGTAATGTTGAAATGAAAATTGCGGCAAACTCACGACGGCGAGAATTTGATAATTTTGCATCAACCAATCGCGCACGCCTTGTAACGACGAATTGGTGAGGATGCCGTCAGGCACGACAATGGCGGCGCGTCCCGTGTCGGGTTTCAGAAAATTCAAGACGCGTTCGAGAAAAAGAATTTCGGTCTTGACGCTGGCGCGTTCCTTGAAGGCGCGGGCCGCGCGTTTACCATCGCGTTCGGCTTCCAGTGCTTCTTCGGGGTCAGGACGTTTTCCCAAATAGCCGCGTAAATCGAATTGTTCCAGATACCCTTCGCCTTTTTCCGTCGCCCGGATGACGGAACCGAACGGGGGATTGGTCAACACCACGTCAAATAAATTCGGTTTCAGGCCTTTGTTTTCTTTCGAGAGATTCTTGATAAAGTCGAGTGCGTCGCGTCCGCCGAGAACGTTGGTGTGTCCGTCGTCATGAATAATCATGTTCATCTTGGCGACACGCGCGATTTCTTCGTTGATTTCAATGCCGAAAATCCGGTTGCGCGCGAAATCGTGCCAATACTCTTTCCACGCTTCGCGTTCGTCGGGGTCGGTTTCGTGATTGGGATACAAACGGTCGGCTTCACTGCGAACGTAATCGAGCGCATACAACAAGAATCCGCCGGAACCGCACGCGGGGTCAAGCACAAATTCATCCACTTGCGGTTTGAGCATTTGCACCGCGAATGCAATCAATTCACGCGGCGTAAAGAATTGTCCAAAGTCGCCTTTGAAAAACCCGCCCATGAATTCTTCAAACGCGACGCCTTTCGTGTCCAAATCGGTGCGGCTCAAACTGATACTCTCCAAGTGTTCGACGACTTGGGCGAGAATCGGCGGCTCGACATCAATTTTTCCTTTGAACACATCCGGCTCGCGCGTTTGTTCCGCTTCGTATAACGCATGAATGCGCTGCGCGAGTTGTGCGGCATTTTCTTCCGACTTGCGTTGAAACTCGTACGGTTCGCCTTTGCGCCGTTTGTGGTTCATTTCGTCGCGAATCTTGACGAAAATGATTTTGGAAAATTCGCCAAACGCCGTGATGGGACTGCGCGTGCCACCTTCCCAGAGCGTTTGATGACATTTGCGAATCGCCGCGCGCAATTCTTCACGCGGCACCGCCGCAAGGTCTTTGCCCGCAACATTTTTGTAAAAACGATATTCGGGTGGTTTGCCGTAGTGAATCGGCAAATCCGCAATTACATTTTTCTGCCGCTCGCCCGGTTTCGCCGTGCGAAAATCCAAAAAGCGGCGGGTCGTACCTGCAACGGTTGCCGCATACGGCGCGCTCAGGTTTGCGCGATTGCCAACCGCTTGCTCCATCGCTTGATTGAATTCCGCGTCGCTGATGCCGTCCTTTTTACATTCGATGACGATAAATGGAGCTTTGCGTTCGTCATCGGTATAAACGACCAAGTCGGCTTTGTCGTTT
>CAZXYP010000343.1:0-6022 GCA_964644955.1 uncultured Anaerolineales bacterium
GTCGAAACGGTCTATCGTGTTGGATGGAATAATGTTTATTATACAAGGTCGAATTTGCGGTGCGTTGCGCGCAAACTATGTTTGCGATGAATTGCGATTCGCCCGATTGCATTACCCAAAACTTTTACGCACGCTCGTACCCGCGTGCTCCCGGCGCCTTTGAGCGGCGTCAAGCCCCAAAAAGAAAAAAACTCGAACAGGGGGAATCCTGTCCGAGTTTTCAGTTACTGACTGCTCTTGACTTGAAATTTGCTGGTCTTGGTCAATTTGCCGTCGAGATAGATTTCGACGTGATAGTCGCCCTCATCCAAACCACTGCGGTCGCGGATATAAAAGGCGTACCAGCCATGACCGGGGTTGACGGTTTGTTGGGCAGTCGCTACTTGTTGATTGCCCAAGAACCAGCGCGCTTCCAGCGTTTCTCCGCCGTTCATCCCCGCCGCGCCGACTGACACATAGACCGTTTGGTCCGGCTCGAAGCGTTGGAAACCCGCCGCGTAATCGCTCGGATAATTTTTTCCGTCCGCTTCGATTCGATTCGCCATCGTCGCCGCGAGAAGCAGCGGCTCGGTCACTTGCCCGTTTCCTTGAATCGTGAATCGCGCCATCAAGTATTCGTACGCGCGCGTATCTACCCAAAATGATTTTTCGGGGTCGCCGGCGCTGAGAAAGGTAGGAATTTTTGTCGTGTCGGAAATCTCTTGCGGCGTTTGCGCTTGCACAAAGTAACCGGAACGGTCAATCCACGTGAACGGGCGCCCGGGCGAAATTGAATAATCATAATCTTCGTACAACCAGTAAATGTGCGCCAATTCGTGCGCGGAAGTGGTCGGGTCGGTCGGCGCGTACTGTCCCGTGACGGTCCCTTTGACATCGCGCAATGCCATGCCCAACGCGCCGCGCTTGCCGTGTGCGGCAAACCAGCCCGGCGGCAAGACACCGACGACGAGAGAGGCATCCGGTTTCAAACGCCGCGCCGCGAGTGAAATCGTGGCGTATAGCAAATGCATCACTTGTCCATCCGATTCGCCCTGATTGTCTGCCAAACGTTTTTCACCGGGCGCGAGCATGTGCGGCGCGAGCGTGTAATCCAAAGCAAGCTGGTCATTGCCCAACGGGTACACGCCTTGTAAAAATCGCCTGTTCTCTCCGACAAATCGGGGAAAGGTGGTTTGAAAATTGTACCGCGTGCGCTGTTCTTCGGTCCAGTCCACCGGCAAAAAATACGCCACGATTTTTTCATTCGGCTTGACCATCGGCAGAACAACCGTTTTCGCATTGTTGGTCACGTCCGCGTCGTTGGCAGGATTCACCGCGTCCGCGCGCACGTTCACGGTCTGGGTGCGAAAGTTTTGCGGCGCGCCGACAAACACATCAATCACCGTTTCTTTGCCTTGCACCGGCTTGGTTTCCGCATACGTCTTGCCGTCAAATTCAACCGTCACACGCACGTCCGTCGCGCCCGCGCCCGTGTAACCGACGATGGCGCGCACAACTGTATCTTTGTTGAAAATCAATGGCTCGTCATAGACAGCTTGCGTCACATGCACCGTGTCCAGTGAAACGTCAGGCGCGTCCTGCGCGTACGCCAACGCCGGTCCAAAAACGGCTGCGCTGACCCAAACCACAAGCGCGATGCCGAAAATACTTGCGCGCTGCCAATTACAGCGCGCGAGGATAGATAAAATCGCTTTCGCTTGCTTCATGTTCAACGTCCCAAATGTTCGGTATAACTCAACATAATTTTGGCGGGCGGTTTGATGCTGTCCACGTTCAAAACATATTGCCCGGATTCAAGGCGCAGGTTTGCCAGCGCCGCATCGTCGCCGCGCGCATACTTGAAGATGGGGGTCGTATAATTCGGGGACTCGTAGAGGGAAAACCCCGTCGCGTTGCCGCTCAATTCGGACACACGAAAGTCGTCGGCGTATCCGCCCACCGGAATTAGAAACGAACCGACGGTCAGTTGGTCGCCCCACGTTTCGGTCGTCAAAGTCGCGTCCACCGTCCGCGGGGCGCTCGAAAAACGCGGCTGCTGCGTGCCGCTAAAATTTTTCGCGATAAAACTTTTGGCGTCGGTGCGAATGCCGTTCTCGTCAATCGCCGTGATGAAATTCAGATTTGACCACAACTGATTCTCGCCGATGGCGCCGCGCACATACGAATCCCACACATCGGCGCGCAGGGCAAAATACAAACGATAGTCGTGACCGTCCGCCGCCGCGTGCCGCAAAATCGGATTCAGAATCGTCGCTTTGGGCATCACCGTGCGCATCGTGCCGAGCATCCGCGCGAGCTGCGAAAACACTTGCCGGTCAAACGTGTTGGACGCCGCGCGCACTTCGGCTGCCGCCACGCCGATAGTGCTGCCTGTCGGTCCGGTTTCCTCATAGTAACCGGCGTCCGCCTGCCGATACCCTTGCCTCGTCAATCCGTCAATCACCGCTTGCATTTGCAGCTTGGCATCATCGCCGGGCGCCGTGTCCACCAGAATTTCCATCGAAGCATTTAGCGTCGTCGTTCCCGCGCGCAGCAAGACCGCGCCGAGTGAACGCGACGAAGTGATTTTATTGCGCGCCGTACCCAATTGGTCAGTTTGCGCGACGCCCAACGATTTTTCATCCTGCCCGCGCACTTCGTACGTAAAATTCACGCCGCGTCCCGGCAAACCTGCATAGTTGGCATCGGTCAAGGTCGCCAGCACATATCCCGCGGACACACCGTCGGCAGGCAAATACGTGGTTGAAGCTTCAAGCAAAATGTTTTCGGCTTGCGCGTCCGGATTGGTATTGACCGGCGGCAGCGGATTATTGCCGCCCTGTCCTGTAAAATCCTTGTTGGTCTGATTCTTGTTGGTCTGATTTTGTGTCGTGAAATCTTTGGCGGTGATGTATTTTTGCTGCACCGTATCGTAAAAACGAATTTGACTGCGAACTTGTTGCCACCAATCCGAACCTTTGATGCGCTTGGCAAGGAAATCATCCCAGTCCGCGAGCGTGGTATTGAAAAACAAAAGCCAGCGGTCATTGCGCAAAACAACATACCGATTGCGCGTGCGCGGATAGTATTTGCCGAGCGCCTGAAAGCCCCGCACAACCTGACCGACCACGTATGTATCATCAACGTTGAGCGTGATGGTTTCCATTTCGACAAACACCGCGTCGGTCATCGGATTGCCCTGCGCGTCGCGCGGCACGCCCACCTCAATCACATCGTAACCCGCCGTGACCAAATTGGAAAAAACCAAATCCGCAGGGTCGGGATTTTGCGCGCGCGCCGCGCCGGGCAGCCAAACGCCCAGCAGTACCAACACCGCCAGCAGCCCTGGCATTCGTTTCAACACCAACCACCTCCCAAACCCTTGACCGGTTCCCGCAACAATCGCCAACGCGAAAATTTTACCGTGTGTTGTCGCGGCAATTCATGAATTGCTCCGACAGTATTTACAAAAATGAGAGAGGCAGGCACAACGCACCCGCATCTCTCATTGGCTTTGTTGCAAACCACACACCTTATTTCGCCAACACGACATAGACGACAATCGCGACGGCGAGGGTGAACGCCGACCACAAAATACCGACTGCCATGTTGCCGTTTTTCAATTCTTCCCATTCATTCAGTCCCGGCGTCAACAAATTCAACACACGGAACCCGATGGCAATCGCTGCCGCGAAACTCACTGCCGCCACTATCGCCCAGAGGATGGCGAACAGCATATTCAAGGCAATTGAACCAAAATCCGGTCCCGCGCCGGGGAGAGGCGGCAATCCGCCTTGCAGAAAAATTCCCATGATGCGCTGCTCCTTGAGAATTCGAGTCGGATGTTATTTTGCCAGAACCACGTACAGGACAATCGCGACGGCAATGGTAAATGACGCCCACAAGATACCCACTGCCATATTCCCCTTTTTCAATTCTTCCCACTCATTCAGCCCGGGCGTCAACAAATTCAACACGCGATACGCGACTGCAATCGCTGCCGCGAAACCCACCGCCGCGACGATAGACCACAAAATCGCAAACAGCATGTTCAATGCAATCGAACCAAAATCCGGTCCCGCGCCGGGCAGGGGTGGCAATCCGCCTTGCAGAAAAATTCCCATGATGCTTTTCTCCTTGTGTTGTCTGTAGGACAGCGCCGTTGGCGCTCAGCTCCAAATGCTTTGACGCCCGCCAGCGGCTATCCTACAGTGTGAATTTATTTTAACCGCCGGTGAAATTCTTGTTGTAGAAATCCTTAAAGTTCGAAATCGGTTTGCCGTTGCGATCCACATAGGACGCTTTGGCGAAAACGATAGACAAGAAATTTTGGAATGCCGTTTTCTTGTCGTCTTCGGTCTTGGCAGCTGCGAGCGCCTTGAGCATCGCATCAAAATCCGTACTTGCGGCAGGAAAGACCAACATGTTTTCCTGATACGGCACAAAAACCACCAACGTCTTGGCTTCGGGATAATTAATCCGCAGCGCGGTCATGCCGTAAATAATCGGACCGGTCACCTGATTGATGTTGTACGACGCCCCCAAATCAACCACGACGCCCGCGGTTGTTTTTGCCGCATCCACATAGCCCGCTTTCAGCGCCTTGTATCCCTGCCCGCTGAGATAGGCAATCACATTGTCCGCCGCAGGGTCTTGACTGCCGGACCCGAGTGTAACGACCCCCGTTCCGCTTACGCCGCCCGCAGTCGCCGTAATCGTCACCGCGCCATTCTTTTTCCCTGCCGTAAAGACCGCGTCGGCTTGCCCGTTCTCGTCGGTCGAAGTGACACGCGGACGCATGGTCCCTTCGCCCGAACCGCTAATATCAAAATTGACCTCGGCGTTCGGGACCGGTTGATTGCGCTTATCGTACACGGTCACTGTCACAATTGCTTTGCTCGTGCCATCGGCAGGCAGGGCAGACGGCGCAACGACCACGCGCACCGAACCAACCGTGTTGCTGCTTTTCGACAGCGGTGGGTTGGGCGGATTTTGGTACGTGCCTGCGCCAAAGTTTTTGTTGATGAAATCCTTGGACCCCTTGCCCAAATACGAGTTGGTCTCTAAATCCCAGACATCATAGTTGAGATCCTGGGCAAATTCACCAAAGTCGCCCGACTGGATGTAGGCGTCCACCGCCTGTGCATCGGCAAAGTACGCAATCTCGTAACGGTCGTTGTAATGCAAAAAG
Organism: uncultured Anaerolineales bacterium; assembly: GCA_964644955.1. Classification (GTDB taxonomy): domain Bacteria; phylum Chloroflexota; class Anaerolineae; order UBA4142; family SHND01; genus SHND01. The sequence goes on from CAZXYP010000343.1 coordinate 5,171, forward strand.
ACATACAACGTTTTGGAATTGGGGAACGACTGCCGCAGCGCGACCAAGCCATCCACGATTTGCTGCGTCGTCTGCGAGCTGTACAAGTCTTGGCTGGCGGGCATCATGACGACAAAAGCGAACAGATTACCGCTTTTGCCTTTGGTCTCGGTAAATTCCAGAACTTGATAGCCCGCATCCTTGAGCGCCTGTTCTTGACTTCCCGCGACTTCGGACTGTCCGATATCGGTGGAATCCGAAATCGTGAAATTGCCCGACGCAATCAACTTGCCGCCAACGCTGAAATTGACCGTCCACTGTCCAATCAACTGCGCGTTTGGCGTGCCGGCGACATTGATAAATTTTCGCGCCACATTTTCATCGCCGAACGATTCGGCATCGGACGGATACGTTGTCACCGTGCCCGTGTCATTTCCGTACCATTCGGAATCCACCGGGGAACCGTCCGGCGCGATGAATTGCGTATCCACCGTAAATTGCTTTTCTGCCGCGCCGCCCTCTTCCACAACCGTCGCCCACGCGTAAATCGCTTGCGTGTCCGGCGTAAACGTCGCAACGTATGTATTGTCCTTCGGATCAGAACTGAAACTGTACAACAGCGTGTAACCCGCGCCCGACTGTTGCGTTTGGGGCGTTTGGTTTTGCGCCTCACGTCCATCGCCGCGTGTCGCGCGTGCGCTGCGCACCGGCGGCTCGGCATGCGTTACGGTCGAAACATAACCGAACGCGCCCAACAACGCCAGCGCTGCCAGCATCACGCGCCATATCCATCGTGTCACGCATCACCTCCTCAAAAAGTGTACCGATATTTTACAAACCAATGCTAGCGCATGTCAAACGCGCTCTTCGTGA
>CAZXYP010000344.1:0-5993 GCA_964644955.1 uncultured Anaerolineales bacterium
AATACAGCGGCACCGTGTACTCACGACACGTGGACGACCGACGCGTTTTGGGTCCGTCGCGATGATGACACTCATGCAACAGTCTGGGCAATGCGCAACGGGAGTGTTTCGAATCGGCAGTTCGTCATCCAATCTTCGTCGAATGCGGTGGATGGCGTACAGCTGGGTGGGAGCGCGGTGGTTTACACAAACATCGGGCGCTCGCCGCAGAACTGCGAATTCCGCAGTGGCAAGATTGTGTGGGTGTCTAACGATGGACACACATGGGCGGGACAATCTCAACCAAACAATGCAATCCGCCTGATGCGTTTGAACGTGTCGAAATATTTTACCCAAAACAAAAAGGTCACGGTCGAGATTGACCGTATCTTTGGGCGAGCGTCCGCCGGCGACCCGCCGAATGCAATTTTTGATTACGGCTGGCCCGCGGTTTCGACCAACGCGAACGGCGATATTGTCGTCGGCGCCATTCGTTCCAACTCGACCATATATCCCGAATTGCGCGCAAGCGTCTGGTTCGCCGGTCAACCCGACCTCAGTTCCAGTGTATCGTACCAAACGAGCTCGTCACCATTGTCCCAATTTCATATGGCGGGCGCGTCTGCGGACCCGAGCACAAACGGCGTGTACATCGCCCAACAATATGGCGCAACATCACCGGATTGGCGCATGCGTATTGCCAAGATGCTGGGAAGTCTCTATCCTGATATCATTGCCCTCCAAGTACAAGCCCCGGTATCCATCAAACGCGGTACTTCTGCCTACGCGACGATTCAAATCATGAATCAGGGCGATCAAACAATGCCGGCTTCACAAGGAGAGCTGTACCTTTCCACCAACAAAACAATAAACCCGACAGACCTCTCTCTGGGCGCGTTCCCCGTTCCCGCGTTGGCGCCCAATCAGGTGGCAACCGTAAATGTCCTGTTCAAAATCCCGCGCCACCAGCTGAAAGGACGGTACTTTGTGGGCGTCATCCTCGACCGCACAAGTTCGGCGATAGAGTTCAGCGAGGCGAACAACAAAAATCCGTTCAAGGCAGGGAGCCGCGGCAATTCGGTACTCAATGTCAAGTAATGCTTCATTCCCATAGGCGCGCGATTGCCGACATGGTGGAAACGAGATTGCCTGTTTGAATGATGCGGTTTGAATAAAGTTTCCAGCGCGCAAGTACAAGAGCCGACGGCAAGTCCGTCGGCTCTTTATTTTTGCAGCCAAAGCGGTACGCGCGGCGTCAATTCAATTTGCCGCGAATGTTGGCAATCCTCGCGGGACAAATCATGTCTTGACGGCGCAAGTTGTCAATCGGGACCGGGGTCAAGTTTCGAGTTGAAAAAAAAGCCGCGCTTGATTTCTATATCTTTTCGCGTACAATTTCGGTGCGTGGAATCACCCACTTGACCCCGCGCGAGGAACATATGAACCGAAATCACCGGATGTCGAAAAAAGATAAATTGAATTGGTTGGCGGATATTGCCGACGGTTTGCGTCCGCTCGATGCGCGCGCGTCCAAAATCGTTTTGCGATTGTTGGACGACCCCGATGCGATGGTGCGCGCGGAAGCGGTGTCGTGTTTGTGGCACACCGCCGACCCGATGTGGATTGAAGAATTGTTGACCAAAGCGCAGCGCGACCCGGATTTGGATGTGCGCACGCGCGCGATTTCGACGCTGGGGCATTACATCGTGGATGCCGAAATCGAAATGTTTAACGATTTGGAAAATGAAGAACGCGCGCTCGGCGAAGGCGATATCCAACGCGTCGTAGATTTTCTCTTTGAAACCGCTCAAAATCCGATGCTCAGCGTGGACGAGCGCCGCTATTCGATTGAAGCCCTCGCGTTTTTGGATGACCCCGAAGTGGACGAAATGATTGACTGGGCATATGCGCAAAGCGACCCGCGCTATCGCGCGAGCGCGTTGTTTGCGATGGGGCGCAGCGGCAATTTGCGCTGGACGGATTTGGTCCTCGCGGAATTGCACAGCGCGAATCGTGAAGTACAATACGAAGCCGTGCGCGCGTCCGGCGAACTCGGTCTGCAAGAAGCCACCGAAGATTTGATTCGCCTCGTGCGCGGGCGCGGCGTGGACAAGGCACTGCGCTTGCGCGCGATTCTCTCACTCGGCGAAGCCGGTGACGACCGCGCGTACCCCGTCTTGGAAGAATTGTGTCATGCGCGCGACCGCGATGTGCGCGAAGCCGCGCGCGAAGCCGCCGAAGAATGGCTCATGGCTTCGATGGCGGAGCGGCTCGATTTGGACCAGGAAGATGATTTGTTCCTCGAAGTGGACAATCCCGCGCTCAACAGTTATGTCCGCAACATGTGGGATAATGTGCTTGGCACGTTTTCATTGAACTGACTCTGACGGCAACAACCTCAAGGACGCGTGCGTTTGCTTTTCTGATGCGAAAGCAAACGCACGCGCCCTGTTTTTTTTATGCGACGCAGCCGCAAGCAATCAAATCGCCCCCGGGAACGAAAACCCAATCAATCCACGTACACGCGCGGCACGCGCGCCGAAATCGTCGTGACCGTTTCGTAATTGTTTGTGCCTAGGCGTTCGCCCACCGCTTCCGCGCTCAATTCATCCGCGCCCTGTTTCCCAATCAACACCACTTCATCGCCCGCTGCCACATCGGGAATTTCCGTCACGTCAATCATGGTTTGGTCCATGCAAACGCGCCCCACAATCGGGGCGCGTTTGCCGCGCACAAGCACCTCGTGATAATTGTTCGGCTGGCGGCGAAAGCCATCCGCGTAACCGACCATCAAAACGGCAATGCGCGAAACGCGTTGGGTTTCAAACGTCGCGCCGTAACTAACAAAGCGCCCCGGCGGAACCTGGCGGACGAGCGCGACGCGCGTCTTGAACGCGAGCGCAGGTTCAAAGCCGGCGGGGCGCGGCGCGTCGGACGACGGATGCAACCCGTACAACAAGATGCCGGCGCGCGCGAGATTCAATTGCGCGTTTTGATAATAGAGCGCGCCCGGACTGTTGGCGGCATGACGATATTCGAGCTGCAAACCCGCGCGCGCCAATTCATCCACCACACGCAAAAAGGTTTCGAGTTGGCGGCGCGTAAAGTGTTCGCCCCAATGCGGCGTGCCGCGCGCGTGCGGGTCATCCGACACGGCCAAGTGTGTAAAGATGCCTTGCACATGAATGCGGTCGTGTTTGGCAAAATCCAAAATCTCTTGCGCCGCGCTTTCCGCATCCAAACCCAAACGCGTCATGCCCGTATCAATTTTCACGTGGACGCGCGCGCGCAGGTTCAAAAATTGCGCGGCGTCCAGAATCGGCGCCATGTACTCGCGCGCGGGAATCGTGAGCGTCAAATCGCGCACAAGCGCGTCGCGCACGCGTTCCGGCATGGTCGGTCCCAAAACAAGAATGGGCGCGCGGATGCCCGCGTCGCGCAATTCGATGCCTTCGCCCGCCGCGTAGACACCAAGCCAGGTCGCGCCGCCGCGTATTGCCGCACGCGCGGATTCGACCGCGCCGTGACCGTAGGCGTTGGCTTTGACCATCGCCATCAGTTCGGCGCGCGCGCCAAGGATTTCTTTGAGACGACGCGCGTTGTTTTCCAACGCGCGCGTATTGATTTCGACCCACGAAGGACGCAAAGGGAAGGTTTGCATAGTGTCATAAAAAATCTGACAGATCAGGTAACCTGTCAGATTCGGGTATGCGTCAAATTTTTGGGTGATGCTATCGGGCGAATCGCAATTCATCGCAAACATAGTTTGCGCGCGACGCATCGCAAATTCGACCTCCGTCGAATAGAAATCCAAAATCCTGACACACACCCGTCAGATTCATTTTGCGTTACGGCGCAGGAACCGTCTTGCACGCAAGTTCCGTATTGCCTCTGCCGACGATGCAGGCAGTGATTTTCTCCGTCCTGCCGTTGCCGATGGTGTGGAGATTTTGAATGACGAATTTGACAAAGCCCGCGATAATGTCCGTCTTTGCGACATTGGTCGTGATCGCGCCGCCCTGTCCGGTGCCAACCGATTCGATACGCGCGGGATTCGATTCGCCGTTCCAAAAGTATTGGACGGTTACGCGCCACTTGCCGCGCTCGAGCCGTTCTACGCTCACATTGCGAATTTCGGTTTTCTGCTGCGGCGTTGGTGTCGGCGTTGGCGCGGGGGGGTTGCTCACTGTGACCGTGACGCTCAATTGTGCGCTGGTATTTTTGCAGTACGCAATCAGGGTGTAGGTCGTCGTCGTCTTTGGCGAAACCGGCATATTGCCCGGCGTTGCCACACCGCTGTTGCCGTTGGGCGTTTGCAGCACAACCGATGTCGCATTCGTCACCAACCCCCAACTGAGCGTCGAAGATTGTCCTTTTTGAATCGTGGAGGGATTGGCGGTGAAGCCATTGAATTTGGGCGAACCGCTGCAACCGCCCTGCACGTTGACTGTGGTCGAAACAGAAGCCCTGTTATTGCCGCAATAGGCGACGAGCGTGTAGGTGGTGGTCGAAGCGGGTTTGACATTGCGCGAACCCGGCGAGGCGACGCCTTCGGTTTTGCCGGGCATTTCCAAAAAGACGGCGGACGCGTTTTGGACCAAACCCCAGTTCAACGTGGTTTGCTGCCCCGCGCTGATGGTTTGCGGATTGGCAAAGAAACCGTTAAAGAATGGCGTGCCATTACAACCACCGCCGCCGCCTTGCACCGTCACAGTGACTTGCAGCTGTGCCGGCACATTGTTACAGTACGCAGTTAACGTATAGGTCGTCGTTTGCGATGGCTGCACCTGAAGCGAACCGGGTGTGCCGACGGGTTGTGTGCCGCTCGGTGATTGCAAAAAGACGGAATTGGCGTTTGAGACGAGACCCCAACTCAACGTCGAGATTTGCCCCGGCGCAATGGTCAAGGGATTGGCAATGAAACTGGAGAATTGCGGTACACCATTGCAGCCGACAGGCGGCGGAGGCGGCGGCGGGTTCGTTGGCGGCACGGGGGGCGGCGCGGTGGGCGCGCCGGGAACTGTTATCACGGCGTCAAAACGCGCGCCAAAGGGAACGCCGTTGGAGGCTTGAATTTGCCAAACGCTGGTGTACGAACCGGGCGTGGTCGGCGCGTTCATGTTGACCGAGATGTTGATAATGTCCCCGGGATTGGCGGCAGGAATGGGCTGTGGGGAACTCGCGCCGAGCGGATTGCCCTCCACAAAAAGGACATTGAAGCCGCCGCCCCACGTACAAGTACCGGAATTTTGAATCGCCCACGTTTTGACAAACGCGCCGCCGGGCGCAATGACTGTGCCATCGGGAATCGTTACGTCAGAAACAAAGGTCGAAGCGAGCGTGCAGGTCGTGGGCGCGGAAGGAGTCGCCGAAGCAGGCGGCGTCGCCGTCGGCACCAGGCGCGTGGCAGTAGGAATCACTTGCGTTTGAACGACCAATGTTGCCGTTGCCAACGCGGCTCTGGAAATGATATTGACGGAAATGGATGCTTCACCGCTTGCCAGCTGCGAATTGGTGGCTTTGACGGTGAGAACAAATTTACCGGGCGTGGTGGGAATCCACGTTTGAATGACGGAAAATTGCGCTTGCGGCTGACCATTTGGCGTCGGACTGTTTTGCACGGTCTGCCCATCCACCGATAATTCGACCAGCACAATGCCTTGCGCGTCGGCGGAGGTGGATTGCACTTTGACCTCTGCGCCAACCTCGAACGTGGCATTGCTCGCGGGGGACACAATCACCACATTCGGTTTGCTCGCTTGCGCGGAGGCAGTCGGAGTTGGATTCTGACCTTGTTGACACGCTGCCATGAGCAGCGCGGGCAAGAGAATGACGAGAAAATAAAGGCGTCGCATGCTTGAGCTCCTTTGAGCAAACACGGCACATCCGCGCCGGGTGAATCGAAAGGGGTTTCTATCAAACATTCTAAATGATTTGCGAGACAATGTAAAAACACTGCGTTTTCGGGCAAATAGAATTTGCAGCAACGAAAACGCAAAACGTCCCTGCGGACG
>CAZXYP010000345.1:0-5970 GCA_964644955.1 uncultured Anaerolineales bacterium
AACGCGGCGTATCGCGGCGGCGCAATTCGATGCCGCGCACTTTGAGTTCCCCGTCGCGCATTGCGCCAAAATAACGGTTCGGCACCGCGCGGCGTTCGTCCGCGCGCGACGGCAAAAACGCCACCCATTTGTAAATGCCTTCCAACGCAATGGGCAGTCCCGTCGCGCGTTGAATCTCCGCGACAAGCGCCTCGTATTCCGCATCCGTGGTCCCCGCGCGTTTTACCCATAACGAATCGGTCAACATGTGCAAAACGCGAAAACCGCGCGCTTCGACCAGCTGTTTCGCGCGCAGCAACACGTCACGTCCGAACGCCGTGACCGCTTCGTGCGCTTCGATGCGTCCAAAGCGCGCATTCTTGTACCCCAAATACCCAAAGCACGTCACCAAAATCCATTTGTGCGCCGACGCGCAGCGCCGATAAAACGCGCGCGTGGTTTCGTCGCGTTCCGCGCGGAGCGCTTGTTTCAACGCCACGCGTTTTTGCAAAAGCGGTTCGAGCGTTTCAGGAATCAAGCCGCGCTGTTTGTGACACACCGCGTAACCGATTTGCGGCACGCGGTGTTCGGGACAGCACGCGCAATGCACCGTCTCGTACGAAATATTGAAATGCGTCATGATGGCGGGATACATCGAAACAAAATCGAGTTCCGCCACATCGTGATGCAACCCTTTGAGCGGTTGATACGTCAGACCGCCCTGGTCGGATTGCAACAAATCCAACGCGGTCTTGAATGTTTCGGGCTGCCGCTTGCGCCAGGGAATCAAATACGCGCGCCGAAACGCGGTGGCGATTTCCATCGCGCTGATGGCGGAACCGGTGGATGTGCGCGCGACTTGCTGCACGGGACGCTGACTGATGCGCGCAATTTCAAAAATGCCTTCCAGCCCGTAATCGTCCGCCAGAAACGCATTGTGCCGGTCAATGTGCCAGCGTCCCGCCAACAAACACGCCGACGCTTTGTACATGACGCGTCCGTACGACCAATACGATTGCGCGCGGCGCGTTTGCAGCGCGCACTGCGGATCGCGGTTCAGCGGCAGTTCGATGCCGTAACGCTGCGCGAGCGCCAGCGCTTGCGGCAAAAGAAACGAATCGCCCCACGCGGTCAGAATCACATCGGGGTCGTAACGGCGCAGGTGATTGGCAATGCTCAACGCAAGTTCGCGCGGCGTTTCCCACGCGAGCAGGTACGAATATCCTTCGTAACCGATTTCCAACGGCGCGCGAAACCCGTGATTTGGATTGCGCGAATCGTCCGGCGCGTCGTTTCCGCCGTCCATCCGCAGCGTCATGACGCGCAAGGGCGGCAGCGCGTATTGAAGGTCCCACGGCGAATCGCAGGCGTGAATTTCCAAAATAGAATTCTGCGCGTCCACCGCGACCTCACAGCGCGCGAGCGGAAACAAACCGCGTTCAAAAAAATAAAATTGTGCGAGCGTGAGGTCGGCATTGTAATATTCACACGCGGGAAAAGTTTCGCTCACGCGGCGCACGACGCGCGCGTATTGGCACGGATCGTTCACGCGCACGCTCAAGACAATGCGCATGGCGCGCGCGAACGCGTCGCAGCGTTCCGCGCGCGCGAGGCGCACCGGCAAGCGCGCGCGTGTTATCCATTCACACACCGCGCGCAATTCCGTCAACGCGCCGCCGACATAAAACACCGGCTGCAAGCCATCGCGCAAGGGATGGGCGACGCCGTCCGCGTCGAGCAGCCATACGCGCATGGCGCCGGCGTGTCCGTACACGTCAAACAGCCAGCCCTCCAATCGGCGCGTCATGGGGTGCGAATCACTCCTTGTTCTTCCCACAAGACAGCAAGTTCGCGCGCCATGTCCGGATGCCGCGTCAAGAAGGTTTCGAGCGCGACGACGCGTTTCAAAATGCCGACGTTCATTGCCAGCACAAAGAGTTGAAACGGTTCGGGCGATGCCGCATACGCAATCGGTGCGGATTGAAAATAGACCATCGCCAATAGTTCCCGCGCGCGTTCTTGGTCCTCGCGGCGCAGCGCGTGCATCCAGCGCGCGCATTCCTGCTCAAATTCGCGAATGAGTTGCGTCGCCGTCGGTAACGTGTGTCCCATTGTCAATTCTCTCCTGTCAGCGCAAGTTGACGCGGCGCGTCCATGCGCGGCAGTGGCTCAGGCGCATGCCAATACACATCCGCGCGCCGCGCCACGTCTTGCAGAAATACGGCGCGCGCGGCGACATGCGGCGCGGAAACCGTAATCAGTACGGGCAGTCCGTTTGCCGCGAGCGTCGTTAAATGCGCGAGCGTTTGATGCAGCAGCCAACGCGCTTCGTGATACGCGGGCGTCTCGTCATAAAACGTTTCCAAAAAACCGACGATGCATAACGCGCGCCATGCGCGTTCTTGTTCCGGCGAAAGCGTTGCAATCCGTTCCGCCAACTGATGACACGTTTCCGCGCGCGAGACATCCACGCGCGCGAGCAAGGGGCGCGGGTCAAGCCGACGCTGCCGCGCCCAACGCGCGATGCTGCGTACGTCGAGCCGGTTGCTGCCCAAAATCACGCCGACGCGTTCCCCGCGCGCGGCGTGGCGCGCGAGCGCGTGCGGAATGTGCGCTTGCGTGAAGGTTTCGGACGCCTCCAACGCAACGAGTTGCGGCGCGCGCGTAAATAACAAGAGAGTGGGTAAAATTTCGGTGCGCATAACTTACACATAGCACACCGTTGACGTTTTGACGATACCCTGCGCGCGGGATTTACGGGGGAATTACAGGGGAGCTTTGGGGTAAAGCGGACGGATTACTCGACGCGGTATCTCTATCTCGTATCATCCGTCGTCAAAAGTTCCTATATCTTGGAGCAGGTTTGCCAATTCGCGCCGCGAATGAATGCCCAATTTGCGGTAAATGTTTTTGAGATGCGTCGCAATCGTCGCGGGACTGAGACGCAAGGCATCCGCAATCTCGACGTTTTGTTTGCCGCCGGCGGCGAGGACGGCGACCTGACGTTCGCGCAAAGTCAATGTCTGCCAACGCGCGTGATTTTCATTCGCGCGCGGCAGGTCGAGAACGACGGACGGCACGGTCTTGTGTCGGGTGTGACGCGCGGCGCGTGGAAATGATTTTGTCTGGCGGCGCTGCCTTACCATCCATACAAAGGCGCTCCCCAGCACGAGCGCAACAATGACGGGAATCCAAACGGATTCGGGAAACGGATTGTGGAAAGCCATTGAGCATCAAAAGCCGTCCGCCGGGCAAACGGGGAAACAGCGCGGAGGCGCGGGCAATGACGACCGGGAAAAAAAGATGCTGAACGTTTTGGGGTTGGCGCGTTCAGAACAAGCGTTCTGATTTTACCAAAAGCGCGCGGCGGCGTCAATCCCGCGCGCATTAAAATCGCGTGACAATGCCGTTTGCAAAATATAGCGCAAATTTCCCGCTGTGCTATAATCGCGCGGGCGCGCACATTCCATCCGCTTTGTTGCGCGTACATTTTTCGGAGGACCGTATGAAAAAAATTTCCGGCATTGTAATGGTCATGGCGCTGGTGCTATTGACCCTTTTGAACAGCACGCGGGCATTTGCCCAGACCGCCATGGCTTGCGCTTCGGTTGAAACCGTCGCGGCAGGCGATACGCTTTCCAAATATGCTGCCGCCGCGTATGGCGACGCGAAAATGTACAAGCCCATTGTTGATGCCACGAACGCGAAATCTGAATCCGACAAATCGTTTCATTTCATTGACAACCCCGACATAATCGAAATCGGTTGGAAGATCTGTATTCCTGCCAAAGACGCCGCGTCTGCCGAGTCACAGGCGCACGAAACAGAATTGACCGGCACGGTTTGGAAATGGACGGGTTCGCAGTTCAGCGATGGCAAAACCACCACGCCCGACGACCCGAACAATTATCTTTTGCAATTCTTGCCTGCGGGACGCGTTTCGATTCAAGCCGACTGCAATCAAGTCGGCGGCACGTACACCACCGACGGCAATCAATTGACGATTACGTTGGGACCGTCCACACTCGTCGCCTGCCCGGAAGCTTCACTCGACCAAGAATACCTCCGTCAATTGGGCATCGTCAGTTCGTATTTCTTCAAGGACGGCAATCTCATTCTTGAATTCAAATTCGACAGCGGTTCGATGACGTTCGCGCCGAGCGCGCCGGGCGGACTCGCGGGAACAAAGTGGGATGTGGTAAATTACAACAATGGCAAGCAGGCAGTGGTTTCACTCATTGCCGATACCTCCATCACTTTGAATTTCGGTGATAATGGGCGCGTGAGCGGCAGCGCGGGCTGCAACAATTACACCGGCGCGTATGACACCAGCGGCGATATTCTTCACGTGGGCGCGTTGGCGACGACCTTCAAATTGTGCCACAAGCCCGACGGCATCATGGCGCAGGAACAGCAGTACTTGGCCGCTTTGCAGAGCGCGCAGACATACGAAATTGCAGGCGATACACTCACCATCCGCGATAACAGCGGCGCAATGCAGGTTGTCGCGAAAAGGGTCGCGCCCGCGACGCTAGCTGGAACATCGTGGGATGTGACCGGCTATAACAACGGCAAGCAGGCGATTGTATCCGTCCTCAACGGCACTGCCATTACGTTGAATTTCGGCACGGACAATCGCGCGACCGGCAGCGCGGGCTGCAACAACTATAGCGGCGAATTTGCAAGTACCGACACGACTCTCAAGGTCGGCGTACTCATCTCGACACAAAGAGCGTGTATTGCGCCCGAAGGCATCATGGAACAAGAAGCGCAGTACCTCGCCGCGCTGCAAAATTCCGCCACCTATGAAATTTCCGGCGACATGCTCACCATCCGCGACAGCAGTGGCGCAATGCAAGTCACTGCAACCAAACGCGCGCCGACCACCCTCGTCGGCATCGCCTGGAATGTCACCAATTACAATAACGGCAAAGAAGCGGTTGTAGGTCTCGCAGTGGATACCAAAATCACGCTCAACTTTGGCGCAGATGGCATCGTAAGCGGCAATTCCGGCTGCAACACGTACAGCGGTGGTTACGAGTCGAGCGGTGACAAATTAAAAGTGGGAACGCTGGCGAGCACGCGCATGTTTTGCGAATCGCCTGCGGGTGTGATGGACCAGGAAGCCCTGTACCTCCTCGCGCTGCAAAACGCGGCGACATACGACATTACAAACGATACACTGACCATCCGCGATGCAAGCGGGGCAATGCAAGTGGTCGCCACGCGCTGAAACAAAACAATTTGCAAGAATCCAAAATCTCACCGAATCGAACAACGATTCGGTGAGTAACTCAAGTTACGCACTCCCACGAAAAAATAGTGTGAAAACGTACGGCAAATTTCTTGCGAACGATGTTCGCCATTTGCCCTACCACTGCGTAACATCAGCAAGACAAACAGTTTCTGTAAACCCCTCGAGGAGCAAGTTTTGTGCGAAACAAATCCAAATTCGCCGCACTCGGCATCATCGCGTTGATACTGGCGATGGGTGTAGTATTTCTCGCCTCCATCGCGCCTTTCGCAAATGCAGCTGCCCCACGTAGCGTTGCGGTCGCTAGCACGACTCTGGCAGATACGAATTGGATGTTGAGTTCTCTGGATGGAAGACTCTTGTTTCCGGGCTCGCGCATCACACTCCGCTTTGACAAAGACGGCAGCGCAACCGGGACGGACGGTTGTAACCAATTTCGTACAACCTATACCCAGCAAGACAGCAGTCTCACTTTTAAAAAACCTGCGGCATCCTCCCTGCTTGCCTGTCCCGAACCGATCATGACGCAAGCTGCGACTTATATGACCGCGCTTGGCAAGACCACTGCGTTCATGGCGAGCGGGGGCGTTTTGATTTTACTCGGCGACGACGAAATCCTGGCGACCTTTGTGACCGAGTCGCAAGAACTTAAAGACACCGCCTGGGACGTAATCAACTTGAACAACGGACGCGGCGCGGTGGTCGGCTTGCTGCCGGAAACAGAGATAAAGGCTCTG
>CAZXYP010000346.1:0-5938 GCA_964644955.1 uncultured Anaerolineales bacterium
ACCGCGACGACGACGGCGACACCAAGCGCGACGGAAATAATCAACAGCAATGTCAGCCACGGGCGGCGTAACAAATCGCGCAAGATGGTTTTGAAGAGAGTGAGTTTCATGGTGGAGATTAGGGGCTAGAGACTGGAGACGATAGATTTGCCATTTCGAGGCGAAATCTCTAGTCTCCAGTCTCCAATCTCCCGTTCTCTAGTCTCCCGTCCTCCATCCGCAGCACCCTGTCCGCCTGTTCCGCCACATCGCTCGAATGTGTCACCATCACGAGCGTTTTATTTTTTTCGCGCGCGAGCGCGACCAGCAAGTCCAAAATTTTCGCGCCCGTGTCCGCGTCGAGATTGCCTGTCGGTTCGTCGGCGAGAATTAATTCCGCATCCGCGCACAACGCGCGCGCAATCGCCACGCGCTGCTGTTCGCCGCCCGAAAGTTTATCGGGAAATACATTGACGCGTTCGAGCAAACCTACCGCGCCAAGCAAAGCGTCGGCTTGGACACGCGCGTCCGCATCTTTCCAGCCCGCGAGTTCGGCAGGCATCAATACATTTTCGCGCACGGTCAACGTCGGAATGAGATTAAAAAATTGAAACACAAAACCGATATGCTTGCGCCGAAACAACGTGCGATCGTTATCATTGAGTTTTGCAATGTTCGTATTGCCAATGAAAATATCCCCGCGCGTCGGCGTATCAAGCCCGGCGAGCAAATTCAGCAGTGTACTTTTGCCGCTGCCACTGCGTCCCACAATCGCCACAAATTCGCCGCGCGCAATCTCGGCATTCACGCCTTGCAGTACGGCGCGCTCCTGTTCGCCTTCGTGAAATTGTTTGGTGACGTTTTCAAAACGAATCAATCTGTGTTCTCCACCACCGTTTGAAGAAAGCATCGCAAAATCCTTGATGAAAATCTGAACCATTCTAGCCCTATTCTAGGTTGCGACCAATTCGCCGGGCTTACGCATGACGCATCGGATAAAAAACATTGGAACCGTAGGACAAATTGTCGTTTTACTTTTTGCGCTTTGCTCTTTATAATCATGCTCATGCCTTATGCGCGAGTCTTGGACCTCCATCTGTTCTATAACGAATACGGTTCGCCCGACGCGCCGGCATTGCTATTGATTCACGGCTCGGGCGGCACGGGCGCGAGTGAATGGGAACCCGTCATCGAAGGGCTCGCCAAAAATTTCCACGTGCTGGCGCCCGATTGTCGCGGACACGGCAAAACACTCGACCCGCGCAGCGCGTATTCTTTTGAACTCTTGGCAAAAGATATGGCAGAGTTCCTCCGCGTATTAAAACTGACGCCCGCGTTCGTTGCCGGTCACAGCAACGGCGGCAATGTCGCATTGGTATTGACGGTGGAACATTCCGCTGCGGTGAAAAAAGCCGTTGTCATGGCAGCCAACGCGTATGTCAGCGCCGATTTGAAACAAAAATATGGCAAAGGGAAATGGTCCGAACGCGTCAGCGCGACGTGGGGGCGAGACCTTGCCGCGCGGCATGACCGCTTACGGTATCGCGGGTATTGGCGCGAATTGATTGACCGCACCGGCTTGGAAATCGCGCGCGCGCCGAATTACACCGCCCGCGATTTGAAAAAAGTAAAAACGCCGGTGTTGGTCATACAAGGCGCGAACGACCCGGTGAATGCGCCCTCGCGCCACGCCCAATTTCTGGCAGACCATTTGGGCAACGCGCAGCTGTGGCTTGCGCCGAAAACGGGACACAGTGTGCAAGAGGAACATCCGAAAGAATGGGTGACGCGCGTGACAAAATTTTTGCTGGCGTGACCGCTTCCGCTCAAGGAGTCATTCGTGAAAAAATTTGCCGTGATTCTTTTGTTCGTGGGACTGGTCATGCTTGTCAGTCCCCTCGCGCCACCACTGCTCGCCGACGGTCCCGTGCATTGGACGTACGAAGGCGAAGAAGGTCCCGAACATTGGGGCGACCTCTCGAAAGATTATGAATTGTGCAAGACCGGATTGGAACAATCGCCCGTTGATATTCCCGCCGACGCGCCTGTCAACCCGGGCAACATTACATTCAATTACCAACCTTCCGCGCTCAACATCCTAAATAACGGGCATACGATTCAAGCGAATTACGACACGGGCAGCACGCTCACCGTCGCGGGCAAGACGTATAATCTCGCGCAATTTCATTTCCACATTCCGAGCGAGCACGAGCTCGACGGCAATTTGACCGCGATGGAATTGCATCTCGTTCACAAGGCGGACGACGGCGAACTTGCCGTTGTGGGTCTGATGCTTGTGCCCGGCGCGGAAAACGCCGCGCTCGCGTCCGTATTCAACAATCTGCCCGCCAAGCAGCAAGATGCGACGCCCGTAGCAGGCGCGACGGTGAACGCGAACGATTTCTTGCCTGCCGACCGCGCGTTCTATCGCTATGACGGCTCACTCACCACGCCGCCCTGTTCGCAAGGCGTAAAATGGCAGGTGATGAAAAATACCGTCGAGGTTTCGCAGGCGCAAATTGACGCGTACCACGCCATATTCGAAAACGATGCGCGCCCCGTCCAGCCGTTGAACGGACGCGCGTTTTTACTCGTCAGCACGCTGCCGAATACCGGCGGCATGTTCGAGGTGAATCTCGTTCTGGTCGGCGCGGGCGCGCTGCTGATTGTTTCCGGTATCGTGTTACATCGGCGCAACGCGTATCAATAATGCGACGTTGTCCAAAAAAATTGTTTCGCATAAAAAAACTGCGCCGTGAAATTCACGGCGCAGTTTTTTTACAAATCCAGCGCAAACGTTCTCGCCTCAGCGAGCGTCAACGCGCGCCCCTGTTCCCATTGCAGCAAAAAATTTTCTCCCGATGCCACGCGCAAATCCGTCAGCAGAGCGTTCGCGTCGGCGCATTCAATCGGCGCGCGCGGGACGCCGAGTTGTTCACGCTGCGCGTGCGCGGCGGCGAATAATTTTGTCGCCGGCAAAAATTTAGCGCGCGCGTTGGCAAACAACGCGGCAGTTTCGAGCAGCGCAATAGTCGTCGGCGCATCGAGCGCGGGTTGGTCGTCCGCCAATGCGTTTTTCAAAAAATCTTGTGCGCGCTCAACCTCGCCCTGCGTCAATGCCACACGCGCGAGGATATTTTTCGCAGCGGGAATCCCCGGCGCCCAGCCCAATGTTTCCGCGTCTTGGATGACGCGCTGCGCCAATTCTGCCGTTTGCGCGTATTGATGCGCGTGCTGTAACAGTTCGACGTATGCCAATTCGGATTCCAGCAGGCAGCCCTTGTCACCCATTTCCTCGAACGACGTCATGCTGGCTTCGAGAGCTTGCTGCGCGTACACCAAATCGCCTTGCGCGTCGGCGATGCGCCCCAATTCGCGCTGCGACGTGACAATGCCATGCTTGTCCGCCAGCGCGGAATAAATTTCTAATCCTTCTTGCGCGTATGCGCGCGCACGCGACAAATTCCCTCGCACGCGCTCTACATTTGCAAGATTGTTCAATGCGCCCGCGATTTCGCGCACGTCACCCACCTCGCGAAACAATTCCAAGCTCTTGCCGTACAGTTCCGCCGCCCGCGCATAATCGCCTTGCATCAGCGCACGCTGCGCGAACGGACCGTGCGCGCGCCCGATATCATCCTTGTCGCCGAGCGCGTTGAACAGTTGCAGCGCTTCATCCAATTTCGTGTCGGCGCGTTCGGTATTGCCGAGATATAAAGAGACAAAACCCAAACCGAGCGCAGCTTCGGCGATATTGCGCGTGTCGCCAATGTTGCGCGCAAGCGCAAGCGTCCGGTCGCACAAAGTAATCATGCGTTCAAGGTCGCCCAAACGCACCGTTGCGCCGCCCGCGCCAAACAAAGTTTGCACGCGCGCGGAGTTTTCCGCGTCGCTCGCCGCTAACGCGCGTTCGCACCATTGCAAGCTCTCTTGAAAATACCCGCGCACATCCCAATACATCTACAACGCACCGGTCAAACGGAATGCCTGCGCCGCGCGGGTTGGGTTTTCCGAAATTGCCCACGTCAACGCCGCGCGCAAATTGTCGTGTTCCGCGTCCAAACGCGCAAGCCATTCGATTTGTTCGGGACCGCGTAAATGCGCGCGCGCCGTTTCCGCGAACGCGACAAAAAAATCCAAATGCTTGTCGCTCACCGCCTCAACCGCTTCCGCTTCGTACAAACGATAACGCGCGAATTGGCGCAGGGTTTCCAAAAAACGATAGCGCGCCGCGCCATCGGCAGAATTCTCTGCCACGACGAGCGATTTATTGACCAACTGCGTGAGCAAATCCAAAACGTCAAAGGATTCTATTTCATCGCCCGCGCAAATCTGCTCCGCCGCGTCGAGCGTCCAGCCGCCCGCAAACACCGCGAGGCGTTGCAAGAGCGCGCGTTCGGGTTTTGACAAAAGGTTGTAACTCCAATCCATCGCGGCGGCGAGCGTTTGCTGGCGCAGCATCGCGGTGCGACTGCCGCCGCTGAGCAAACGAAACACATCGTCCAAACGCGCGGCGATTTGTTCGACGCTCAATGCCTTGACGCGCGCGGCTGCCAATTCAATTGCCAATGGAATGCCGTCCAGACGACGACAGATTTGTGCGATTGCCTGCGCGTTTTGTTCCGTCACGCGAAAATGGTCATTCGCCGTCATCGCGCGTTCGATGAATAAACGCGCGGCGGCGCTTTGGGTCAGCCCATCGGGGGTAATGACACGTTCGCCTTCCGGCAGTGGCAAAGACGGTACGTGAAAAACTTGTTCGCCCGCAAGATTCAATCCTTCGCGGCTCGAGGCGACAATTTTTAATTTCGGCGCGGCTTGCAAAAGCGTTTCCGCCCACTGCGCGGCGGCGTCAATCAAATGTTCGCAATTGTCAAACACCAGCAGCAATGCTTTGCGTTCCAAATAATTTTTCAAGGTTTGCGCGAGATTGCCTGCTTCATCGCGCAAACCCAAGGTTGTCGCAATCGTTTGCGGAATCAACGCGGGGTCGCTCAAACGCGCCAATTCGATAAACCACACGCCGTCGGGAAACGCGTCCAACAAATGTTCCGCGAGGCGCAGAGACAACCGCGTTTTGCCCGCGCCGCCCGCGCCAATGAGTGTGAGCAAGCGCGTCATTTGCATCGCGCGTTGCAATTGTGCGATTTCGTTTTCGCGTCCGATAAAAGATGACAATTGCGCGGGTAAATTATTTGGATGCGCGTCGAGGGTTTTCAGGGGCGGAAAATCAGAGGGGAGGTCCGCGCAAACGATTTGATACAACGACGCGGGCGCGTCAAAATCTTTTAGGCGCTGTTTGCCCAAGTCGCGCAATCGGATGTCGTCGGGCAAGGCGTCCCGAATGAGAACGCAAGTCGTTTCCGAAACAAGGATTTGTCCGCCGTGCCCTGCCGCTCCGATGCGCGCCGCGCGATGCACATCCATTCCGACGTACCGTTCGCCTTGAACAAGCGGCGCGCCGGTGTGCAAGCCCATGCGAACACGCATGCGAATGTTTTCGCCCCAATTATATGCCGCTAACGCGCGCTGTGCTTGTATCGCCGCGTTCACCGCGTCCATTGCGCGCGCGAACGCAACAAAAAACAAATCGCCTTGGGTATCAACGATTCGTCCATTATTTTTTCAACACACGCGCGTAAAATTTCGTGATGCGCGGCCAAAACGTGCGCGTACCCTTCGCCCAACTTTTGCAGTAGTTTGGTCGAACCCTCGAGGTCGGTAAACAAAAACGTAACCGTACCGGAAGGGAGTGGATTCATCTTGCCCTTTCTCCATCACTACAGGCAGCATTTTTTTTCACACGCGTTTGCCGATGCGCTATTCCTTCGCCGACGCAAGCGCAATGGTCATTGCCGTGAGTCCGGCAAACACAGCGTGGGCAGGTCGCATGGCGTTCTCCGCGCTCTTCATCCCATGATGGAACCGCGACCTTAATGCAAATGCGAACCATTTGCAA
>CAZXYP010000347.1:0-1022 GCA_964644955.1 uncultured Anaerolineales bacterium
GTTCCCGCGCCGACGGCGTTCAAACAAATATGGCTTGACCTGCTCCGGAATCGGCGCGCCCTTGTTGTGAATTTTCAAGACCAATTCCCCGGCAGAAGGACAGCTCGCAATCACCGAAATCTGCGAACGAGGCGGTGAATATTTGCATGCATTGTCCAGCAAATTTTCCAACACAATTTTCAGCCGCGCAGGGTCCGCCAGCACAAAATCAAAATCACCGGCTACATGGACCCGGCGGCGCGGCTCCCGCACGCGCAGCAGCGCAATTTGTTCCTCCACCAGCGCGCGCAGGCGCACTTGCTCTTCTTCGGGAGAATTTTCTACATGTTCCAGCTCAAACGCCGTGAGGCGTTCCTGAAACTCTTGCAGGTCTTGCATCGTATCGGTCAGGACACGCGTATATTGCGCGCGTGTTTTGTCATGCAAGCCGCCGCGCAACAATTGCTGCGCGCTGATAACAACCGCACCCAATTTTGTATTCAACTGGTGCGCGATCTCATTGATAAAATCAATTTTTCGTTGTTCGGCGGCTTGCTCTTGCATGCGGTCCCAAAATGCGCCGACCGCCCCACGCACATTTTGCGACGCGTCCAAAAGCGGCGTCGCCACTTCGCGCAGCGTAATGACTTGACCGTCCGCGCGCGTAAAATAACGCGTCGCCAGACCAAACCGCGCATGCCGGTCCGACATTGCCTCCAAAATCAAGGTATCATCTCGCCGTCCCACGCCCACACGCGGACCGTCAACATCCCAACGCTTGCCAAGCATTGCCGCCGCCGGATAGCCCGTGATTTTTTCGGCTTCCCGATTCCACGAAAGAATGACGCCCTCTGCGTCCGTTGTCAACACGCCGCTAAACACACTGTCCATCGTCGCTTGCAGCTCCTGACTCTTGCGCGCGACCTTTTCTTTTTCCTCGAGATTGGCAAGCGCCAATGCCAAAATACTGCCGATGGTTTGCGCGTATTGCGTTTCGAGACGCACCCACACATGCGGCTGCTGGTGAAACAACGACAGCACGC
>CAZXYP010000347.1:1032-5912 GCA_964644955.1 uncultured Anaerolineales bacterium
CGCCACAGCCATCGGCACAATCAAACCCGCGTTGAATCCTTCTTCCAAATGCCGTTCGCGCCAATGGGACGGCAGTTCGGACGCCTGCGCGAGGTCTGGAATTTCAAAGGGCTTTTCCGCCTGCAAGATTCGCTCCAAGTTGTCATCCATTGCAATCGGATGTGCGCGCGCGGGTGCGTTGCGATAGCCATGACTCGCGCCGGTCGTCAACCGACCATTCTCGACCAAACGCACGCTGGCGGCTTGAACGCTCAGCATGTCACAAATCCGTCGCACGACTTCTTTTTGCAGCGTCATGCTGTCCGACACCGAATTACAAAAAAAGGCAAAGTCGGTCAACTTGGCAGAACGTTCAATGCGCTGCCGCTGCTGTTCCAACAAACGCGCATTCGCGAATGCCATTGCCAATTGATTGGCAACTGCCTGCACCAGGCGTATTTCCGCATCCGTAAACGTATGTTCGGTCTTGAAAATGACATTGAGCAAACCGACTGGACCGCTGGCAAGCATCATCGGGGCGGACAACAGGATGCGAACGTCATAATACTCCAACCGCGCCCGTCCTTCGGGAGAGAGTTCCGCGGTCTGCATTGCGTCCAACACAATTGCTTGTTTGGTTTCAAAGATACGCTGGGTGAACGCGGTCAACGGCATGACGTTGCCATAGCTCCGCCCATTCGAAACGCGCATCGGTCTAAGATGGTCGCCATCCAGCAGTGATACGCCCACGAGATCCGCATTCAATAAATTCCGCAGCGGCATCAATGCCAAATCTACCAATGCCGCTTCGTCCAAATTCATTGCCGTGAATTCGTACGCTTCCGTCAACACTTCCAATTCGCGAACGCGCGCTTCTTTTTCATTCAGCACCTGCACCATATCCAACACACTCGCAATTTGCGACGCGAACGTTTCCACCAATTGAATTTCGGACTCACGCCAGCTGCGCGGGACCTGTTGACTGACAAACAAAATGCCCAGCGGTTTGTTCCGGCTCATCAACGCGACCGCTATATCGGCGCACAACCCAAAACGCTTGAGGTTTTCGCGTTGATTTTCATCACGCCCATCCGCCTCAATGTCATTGATGACAATCCGCTGTCCATGTTCCAAAATCAGGCGGTGATAAGATGACAGTTCATACCGTTCCCCATTATGCGGATGATTCAACTCGGTCACGACCCGCAGCACGTTCCCTTCCAACAGATGAAAACCGACATAATCCGCGCCCAATGCGCGCTTAAACTCGCCGGCAATGAACGGCAGAACATCGGGCAGCGAGCGACTATTGGCAATCAAATGCGCGCTGCGCGCCAACGCGCGTAAATCCCGCACCTGTTCCTGCGAAGCGCGAAACAAGCGGACGTTTTGCAGAGCCAGCGCAATCTGCCGGGCAAAGGTTTCGGCAAGTCGAATGTCAGATTCTGTCCACGCGCGCGCCATGCGTTGGGAAAGATACAAAATTCCGATTGCATTGTTGCCTACGACCATCGGGGTCCCGATATCGGCGACAAAGCCGTACCGGCTCAAGATGTCGAATTGGGTGGGCGGCACATTGTCCGTGTTGCGGTCATTCACTACGGTCGTATCCAATTCGCGCAAGATGCGGTGTTGATGTGGCGAAATCGGTAACCGTCTCGGCGCGCCGGTCTCGCCTGATTCGGCGACCAAAACGAGAGAATCCTTTTCCAACAAATGAAACCCGACATAATCCACATTGAAAACCTGCACCAAATCATCGGCAATCGAGCTCAGCGCCGCTTCCGGCTCAAGCACCGACGCGATAATCCGCGCCGCGTTTTCCAACGCGCGTTGGATGCGCAGCTGCTTGGCGCTTTCGTCCAACAGGCGTTTGTTTTCCAGCGCATACGCGATTTGCTGCGCGACGCGGCGGACAAATTCCACCTCTTCCGGACGCCAGTCGTACGGCAGCTATTGATTCACAAACAAAATGCCCAGCGGATGGTCATGCGCAAACAAACGCATTGACAGTGCGGCGCGCAAATTCAGTCGTTCAAGAATCTCGCGCTGTTCCGGGTCCACTTCAGGCAAAGCGCAATCGGTCACCACAAGCGGAGAATCGGTATCAAAGATCCGGCGCTCATATTCGGCAATCGGATGTCTCCGCGCGGTCTCGCGCATGTCCGATGCCGTCACCGCTTCAAAATGATCGGCGCGCAAAAGTTGAATGACAACATAATCGGCATTCAAGACATTCTTGACCTCGCGCGCCACCCCCGGCAGCACTTGTTCCGCACGCGGGGCATATTGAATCCTGCGACTGATTTGAGCAAGCGCGCGCGCATACGCGGCGGTGCGTTCATGCTCCGCCACCAGACGATGCGTATGCAGCGCCAGTCCCAATTGCGCCGAGATGCTCGCACCCAACCGCGTCCCATGCGCGTCAAAGTGTGTCGGTTGTTTCGATGCCAAGAACACCATGCCGTACACCTGCGCCTCGAACATCATGGGGAACGCTAAAAACGATTGGAAGCCAAAGCCGCGCGCCAAATTCACATCAAGGCGGGGATTTTCTGTGAAATCTTGCGTGGTCAGGATGCGGCGCGACGCAATCAAGTATTCAATCGTCGAAGCAGCCAGCGCGGGGTCAAAGTCCGGCTGCATCGCCACACGGCGGTACGACAAATTGGAATATGCTTCGAGCAATGCCTCCACCACGCCGTGATGCGCCACCAACTCGAATCGCTCCGCCCATTCGTCAATCAAACCCAATGCGACGGCGTCCGCATCCATCAATTTCGCAATCAAGTCCAACACATCTCTCAACGCCCGGTGCATATCCAATGTTTGGTTCAGGCGCATTGACAATTCATACAACAATTCCAATTCGCGCGTCCGCTGCTCCAACTCGCGCCGCGCCTGTGCTTGCGCCGTAACATCGCGCGCGCTGCCCTGCACCCCAATCCTATTGCCGGCTGCATCGCGCCGCAGCCGCGCGCTCACACTCACCGTACAAACACCGTCTTTGCCTATAACCGGCACGAAAAAATTATTGACGACGCCTTGCTCCAGCAGGGTCTGTAAAAAACTGTCAAAAATCGCGCGGTCTTGCGGCAAAAGCGGCAAGCGGTTCGCAAACGGCTGGTTCAGATTCTGCCCGAGAAGGTCTGATTCGTCGAGCCCAATCATTTCACACGCGGCGCGATTCACATACACCAAATTCAAATCCGCATCCGTTTCCCAAAGCGCATCCAACCCATCCCGCACAAACGAGTCATAGCGCTCTTGCACGAATCCAAGCTGTGCTGCCAAGCGTGTACGCTGCAGCGCCGCGCCAAGCAGATACCCGGTTTGCGTCAAAATCATTTGCGCGCGCGCGCGCAGCAAATCCCACGTCTCGCGTGTTTCGGGATGCGGATTATTGAGCAGCGTCAAAACGCCCAACACATGCCCATCCGCCGCCAACGGCACAAACACCGGCGAACCATAATGGAATCTGTATAAAATTTCGCGCAAGCCCGCCAGCGCGTGTTCGAGGCGCGCGACGCTCTCCGGCGTTTCCAACACCGCAATAAACTCCGCAGGCAATTCAAATGTTTCAAGGTCGGTGTGAAATGTGGGCGGCAGTCGGTTATGTTTCGCCAAGACAACGACATGCGGCGTCGTCCCGGAGAATTCCAACGCAAAACCGCAATCATACGGCAGCAGTTTTGCCAACAACTCAAAAGCGGCTTCAAACCATTGCGCGGGCGTTGTGTGGTCGGCAGTCAACGTGACCAATTCACGCAGGAGCGCCAGCTCAATATCGCTAACATCCTTGTCGGACAAAGAAAATTCCGGAAGCATAGCATTACCCTTTGTCTTACAGAAACTCGGTTTCTTCGAACCGGCGCGCATACCGGAGGGGGCAAAGAATAAATGTATTATAAACGCCCCCGCGTCTCAAAACAAGAGACAATTTTTTCGCGCTCATCGGATAAACACAACCGCTCGTGAGTTGTGATAGAATCGGCGACGTGAACGATTGGAATAAACGGTGGGGCATAATCGGGCATACATGGGCAATCGAATCGCTCGAACACGCCATCCGCACCCGACGCAACGCGCACGCCTTTCTCATCACCGGACCGCACAGCGTGGGCAAGACCACGCTCGCGCGCGCGTTGGCAAAACGTTTGCTGTGTTTGCAAAATGACGCGCCTGCTTCACAAACCGCGTTGTTTGGTGAAACCGCTCAAATCGAACCGCCGTGCAATGCATGTCGCGCCTGCGTCAAAACCGCCAAAGGCGTCAATCCCGACGTGATGCTGTTGGAAGGCGTCCCCTCGCGCGACTTTTACAACAAATTCGGTTCCACCGCCCCGCCGCGCGCGAGTGACCGCGAAAAACGCGCCGTTTTGGTGGACCAGATGCGCGACATGGAAAAATGGCTCTCGACCTCGCCGTTTGAGTCCAAATTCAAAATCGGCATTGTGCGCCGGTTTGAAGATGCGAACGAAGAAGCGCAAAACGCGTTTTTGAAAACATTGGAAGAACCGCCCGCGCATGCGGTCTTGATTCTCACCGCCCAAGACGCGGGACTGTTACTCCCCACCATCGTTTCGCGGTGCCAGCCGCTGACACTCCGTCCCCTCGCCATCGAAACGGTGGAACGCGCGCTTGTGGAAAAATGGAATGTGTCGGAAAGCGACGCGCAGCTGCTCGCGCGCATTTCGGGCGGGCGCTTGGGTTGGGCAGTCCGCGCGTTAACCACGCCGAAATTGTTGGAAACGCGCCGCGAAGCCTTGGACGCGCTCCACGCGCTGGTGCGCGAGGGACGCGCGGAACGTATCACACGCGCCGAGGGACTTGCGAAACAATCCGCCGAACTGCCGCAGCTGTTTGAAACATGGCAGACGTGGTGGCGCGATGTATTGTTA
>CAZXYP010000348.1:0-5892 GCA_964644955.1 uncultured Anaerolineales bacterium
GGTATCATTAAAGCGTATGGCAACTCTCGCAGAAACAATTGAGGTCGCGCAAAAAGATGCTGTGCCGCCGCATGTACTTTCGCCGGGACAATTGGCATGGCGCAAGCTCCGCCAGAATCGCGCCGCGATGTTTGGCATGATTTTGTTGGGCTTGCTGCTTGCGTACATCATTGGCGGCTCCTTTGTTTTTTCTGAGGACTATGCAAATCATAATGATTTGAGCATTCGACTGCAGCCCCCGTCGGTGGAGCATCCGTTTGGCACGGACCCGATTGGACGCGATATCATGGCGCGCACAATTTATGGGGGGCAAATTTCGCTCCTCATCGGACTTGCAGCTGTTGCGATTGCATTGGTTGTCGGTGTGTTGGTCGGCGCGTTTGCGGGCTACTATAGCGGCAAGACGGACAGCATCTTGATGCGTTTTACCGAGGCGGTATTGAATATCCCCACGTTGTTTCTATTGATAATTGCGGCGAAATACGCGGGCGACAAGATTCAAAACTTTCAAGTTTTTGGGCGTGAATTCAGCGGCAGTCTGATTGTCATTATTTTGATTATCGGTTTCACCAGCTGGATGTATTTGGCGCGGATCGTGCGGTCCGAATTCTTGTCCTTGAAGGAACGCGAATTCATTACCGCCGCGCGCGCGCTGGGTGTGACCAATTCGCGCATTATTTTCCGGCACGTGCTTCCCAATACCACCGCGCCCATTATCGTGGCGGCGACGCTGGGTATTGCCACTGCGATTCTTTCGGAGGCGTACATCAGTTTTTTGGGTTTGGGCGTCCGCGCGCCGACGGCGACGTGGGGAAACATGCTCGAAGATGCCACGCGTTATATCGAAAGCGCTCCACACATTTGGTTTTTTCCGGGATTGTTAATCTTGATTACGGTGCTGGCAATCAATTTTTTGGGCGACGGATTGCGCGACGCGCTGGACCCGCGAACGCTCGCCAAATAAACAAGCCAAAGACTCGCTCGCCGCCCGGGGCGAGTTTTTTTTCATTCAATTCCCAAATTGCAAAGGAGTTGGCGGCATGACCAAATTTCGTTACGATGATTTGACGTGGTTGGAGGTGCGCGACGCGGTCGCGGCGAAAAAAGCGATTCTCATTCCAATCGGCTCGATTGAGGACCACGGACCGCACCTGCCCCTGAATACCGACAATGTGATTGTGGAAGCGGTCTGTTTTGAAGTGGCGCGCCGCGCGCCGGATGAAATCCTTTCCCTGCCGGTCCTGCCTGTCGGTTTTGAAGACCATCACATGGATTATCCGGGCTCGCTCACGTCTGCGATGGAAACGCTGCTTGCCTTTTTTGCGGATGCTGCCATCAGTGTCGCCCGTCATGGGTTCACGCATATCATGTTGGTGAACGGACATGGTTCGAATTCATCGCTGGTGGAATTGGCGGCGCGCAAAGCGGTTCTGCAAACGGGCGCGATTGTCGGCGCGATGGCGGGGAACGCGGCGGTGGATGATGTCTTGATTCGCGATCTGATTGCCGGGCATCGCAAATCCGAATACGGTGGTATCGGCCACGCCTGTGAATTTGAAACCGCAGTGATGTTGTACCTGCGCCCCGATTTGGTGCAAATGGACAAGGCAGTGCGTGAAATGGGTGTGCCGGATTTAAAGTATTTCAATTGGGACCATCCCAAGCCCGCCGCGTATGCGTGGATGGATTGGTGGTCACGTTTTTCCAAAACGGGCGTGGCAGGTGACCCGACCGTGGCAACGCGCGAATTTGGCGAAAGGATGTTTAACGCAACCGTAGAGCGAATGATTGAATTGATGCGCGAGTTTAAACAAATCCCAATCAAACCACGGCGGGATTTGCATTAAAACAGAACGAGGCGACCGAGAGGTCGCCTCGTGTTTTATGTGCTGCGCTGCGCGCGTTATGCCACTTCCATCGTTTCACGCAGCAAGGCGGCAGCCGTCGCGCGCAAGTCCATTGCCAATGCATTCAGGGCGTGTGGTTTGTATTGAATATGCCGCAAGCCGGAAATATCGAACGGAATATCCTGTGTGTCCTGTACCAGCAGAATCACCTTTTTCCCGAGGGCGTGGGCATAGCCGATTTCGTAATACACATTCGGGTTCTTGCCTGTCGTATCTGCGACAATGAATTGTGAGCGCGCGATTTGGGTAAAGATGACATCTACGATGCGTTCGACCGTGTGGGCATCTTTCGCGTGTTCCACGCGACATTCCAGTTTTTCGAGCGTTGGCTTGATGGTTCGTTCATAGATGGCGAAATTTTGTTCGCGGAACGGCATCAAGACAAATACAAACGGTTTGTTGTTGGTTTGGCGGACGCGTTGTTGGTGTTTGCTGAGTAAAAAGCGGAGGCGGTCCAGATCCGGTCCGACATCCTGATAGAAACTGCGCGTGCCTTCAATGCGCCGTGTGAGGTCAACGACAAAGTCGAGATTCTGATGCGTTTCATACGTGTCGAGCAGCGCGCGATAAAAAGCAAATTCATCGCCGTTGCGTTTTCCCAACACGATGGGCATTCCGCGCAATACCGTGTCGCGTTGTTCGCTTGTCAATCCGCGCGCCAAAATTTGCGCGAGGACGGACAGGATGCTCTGGACTTGTTCCAGTTCAGATAAAGTGTTGTGCATATTTGGTGCGTTCCTCCTCGACTTGCTTGAGTAAGGTGAGTTTTTCGTGTACATTCTTTGTTCCGATGAGTTCCAGCAGGTTGCGGCGTTTCGGGCTTTCCAGCGTTTCGCGCAACCATTCCTGGTACGCGCGGGATTGTCCGTTCAAATCTTGCAGGACATACAAATCCGATTTGGATAGATTCGCGTCCTCTTGGTTGGACGCCCCGGTCGTTATAATCTGTGAGAGCTGCGCGGATGGCAGCGTCAGCAAATTGTTCAGAGCAGGGAGCTGCTCTTCAAGTGGCAAGCCGAGCAGAGACAGAATTTGAACATAGACAGATGTTTCCTGGGCATTATTTGTCTCGGCGCGTTCACTGCTCAAAAGCTCTGCCAGAACATGCTCGACCAAATCGCGGCTTTCAAAATCCGCCGAAAAGTGTTCGGTCTCTATCGTGACCGTATTCAAAAACCCGCGTCGCAACAAGTCAACCGTCACGTCAAAGCGCTTGTAAATGAACGGGGCGTTTGGAACTTGTGATTTCGCCTCGTCCGGATGTCCGTGCACGCGCACCGGGATGGTTTGTTGCCAGCTGCATGTGATTTGATTGCCGTTGGCTTTGTTTTGCATAAGCGTGTGGCGTCCAATCCAACGCGCGAGCGTGTCCGCGGAAAAATTGGTGCGAACCGGAATCACCAGCCGAAAATATGCTTTGCGGCGTTTTAGCGCAAACGTTGTTGCAAGGGAGCCGACAACTGCCGCCACGATACCGGCGACAATCACAGCCCCGGCGCCAAGATTCAATGCGTCGGCGATCAGCATTCCCACTCCGGTGACCAAGAGAACGGCAACGGTCTTGTAGGCATTTGCCAGGTTCTTGGAGCTGCGCTCGATTTCAAGGGTCGCCTGCGACGCGTCAAGCGCTTGCCGGGCGACTTGCAGCTGCTCCGAGAGCAGACTGCTTTCGAGCATCTGCGACAATTCACTCGAAACGATTTGGATTTCTTCGAGGTCCTCGTCAAATTGCGATTCGAGCCGCCGCGTTTCTTCGTCAATTTTGCCAATCAAATACGGCGGCTGCCAAATCGTATTTTCGATACTGCGAATGGTCGGGTACCCAAAGACTTTGATTGGTTCGTCAAATGTCGAAAGCTTTGCCGCAAACGTTTGCGTGTTGTGAATTGCCTGCAAATGATGGCTGATTTTTTGGATGACGGGGAGCTTGATGTTAACATACATCAAGTACCGCTTCATCTGGGTCAGGGTCTCAAATTGTTCGGCGATATTGCCTTGCAGCGCCACCACGAGGCGGCGGCGCAGTGGAATGATATGGTCACGCGCTTGGCGTAAAATGGAGGTTGCATGGTCAAGAGTGTGTGTATACAACAAAAGAGCACAATACTTGTAAATAACGCTGTCGTGGATCGCCCATTCGTCCGGTGTGAATTCCGTCGCGTAAAACAAGATATTGTTGTTTGTCTCGCCGGTAAACGCCCCGGCGTCTCCCTTAAATGGTTTGATTTCCAGATGCAAATTCGGGATGGAAAAACCGGCGCGAAGATAATCGGCGGAGCGTTCATCTAAAAGAATTGCCGTCACCTGATTTTGTTGCAAAAAGGCGTGTGCGGCGTGTTCCATCGGCGGGTCCAGTGTGGTGACTTGGAATTGTTGAAACGGAGCCACACCCGCATTCAAAATCGCCAGTTTGCTGCGCGCCGAATCCGGAATGACCGCGTACAACAATTCACTTACGCTGCAGACAAAATCCGGCACGAGGTCATTGAGCATGGCATTGAGCGCAACCCCGTGAATCGGTGCAATCGTAAGCACGTGTTGGCAAAAACCGCGTTGATTAATCTTGCCGGGCAGCGGAAAGACTGCAACCGAACGAAAATCCCGGCTGAACTTGAAGGTTGTATGAAAAGTGACTGCGTCGCGCTCCATTTCAATGTCATTGACCTGCTGCGGTGACAAAGCGCGCAACCGTTTCTCGATTTCAAACAACATATTCTCGGTGATGGGAAGCCAGTGGTAGATCGAAATCCGTATCATGTCGTTCCAGAAAATCGCAAAATTATAACTTGAATTTTGGATTTTCTGCCCCTTGCCCAACAGTATAGACACCATTTTACCCCAAATGCTATAGTACCAGAGTACTTTCTTTGCTATCCGAAATGATTGTATTTTACATAATATCGCCTCATTTAGTTCTCTTTTAGAACATGACACAATATATAGGTATTTTGATGCGGTATTTCAAATTCTTTCTGTTTTTACCTTTCCCGATGGGACTATGCTTGTGAGTATGGAGTTGTCCATTGTGATTGTATCTTTTCAGGTTCAAGACTGCCTCGAACGCTGTCTTGTTTCCCTCGCCCGCGCATGTGACTCGTTAACCGCGCAGATTATTGTGATTGACAATGCTTCCACCGATAATTCTGCAAAAATTGTGCGCGAACGTTTTCCGCAGGTAGAGTTGATTGAAAACTCGGACAATCTTGGATTTGCCAAAGCAAATAATCAAGGACTGGCGCTAGCAAAGGGCAAGTATTGGCTGCTGCTCAACCCGGATACAGTGATTCCTGAGGACGAGTCGAAGGCGTTGCCTTTAATGGTGGCGTTCATGGAATCACACCCGCGCGCCGGCGCTTGCGGACCGAGCCTATTTTATCCCGATGGAACGCGGCAGCACTCGGCTTTTCGCTTCCCGAGTCTGGCGCAGCTCTATATGGACTTGTTTCCGGTCAACTGGCGGCTGCGCGAATCGCGCCTGAACGGACGATATCCAATCAAGTGGTATGAAAAGGGCGTGCCTTTTCAGATTGACCACCCGTTGGGCGCAGCGCTAATGGTTCGCGCGGAGGCAGCGCGTCAAGTGGGGGTTTTGGACGAAGCGTACTTTATTTATGCCGAAGAAGTAGATTGGTGCATGCGCATCAAGCGGGCAGGGTGGGAAATCTGGTGTGTTCCCAGAGCCAAGATCATTCATCACGAGGCGCGCAGCACGCGCCAATTTCGGGACAAGATGTTTGTGGAATTGTGGAACGCGCGCTTTATTTTGTTTCGGAAGCATTATTCGCGGCTATGGAATAGCGCTGCGCGAGCGTTGGTGACTCTCGGAATGCGCAGCGCAATGCGTCGGACGGAACGGGAATCTGCTCGCGCTGAACTCACGGCTGCGGACGCTCAAAAGCGGCTGTCCGCATATCAAACCGTCTTGGCGCAGATTCGCAAAGAGGTAGGGTGAAAGCGTGTTATCGGGAATCGTCTTGACGCTGAA
>CAZXYP010000349.1:0-5865 GCA_964644955.1 uncultured Anaerolineales bacterium
CATGGGACCCGCCCGAAGAGCGTTTGTATCCGGTGCTGGACGATTTGCTCGCCGAATGGAGTGCGGGCGCGACGCCGGCATTTGAAGGGATTCGGCTGGCAGGCACCTTGTGGTCGCAAGCGTGTCACGAGTGCAAAGAATTTTTTGCGCGTTATCAAGTGCCGTACCGCTTTTTGGATATTGAAAAAGACGCGCAGGCACGCGCGCTGGTGGAAACGACCTTGAACGGCGTCATCAAAATTCCGGTCGTATTTTTTCCCGACGGCACTTTTTTGGTCGAACCGACAATACGCGCGCTCGCGGAAAAAGTTGGCTTGAAAACGAAACCCGCGCAGCAAGTCTATGACCTGGCGATTGTAGGCAGCGGTCCGGCGGGCTTGGCGGCGGCGGTGTACGCGTCGTCCGAAGGACTCAAAACAATTGTCATAGAACGCGAATCGCCGGGCGGGCAAGCGGGCAGCAGTCCCAAAATTGAAAATTATCTGGGCTTTCCGTCCGGACTGTCGGGTTTGGATTTGACGCGGCGCGCGTTGACGCAGGCGCAGCGCTTTGGCACCGAAATTTTGGCGACACAGCAAGTGGCATCGTTACGCGTACAAGACCCGTATCGCGTGTTGGTGTTGGATGACGGGACCGAAATTGTCACCAAGGCGGTGTTGATTACGACCGGCGCATCGTTTCATATTTTGGATTTGCCGGGCGCGGCAGAACTCACAGGCAAAGGGGTGTATTACGGCGCGGCATTTACCGAAGCGATGTTTTTCAAAGACCGCGATGTATTTGTCGTCGGCGGCGCGAATTCGGCAGCGCAAAACGCGCTCTTTCTCGCGCGCTATTGCCGCAAGGTCACGGTGTTGGTGCGGAGCGAACTTTCCACGTCGCAGTATCTGACCGATGCGTTGTACGCGACACCGAACATTGAGGTGCGGCTCGGTACCGAGCTGCTCACGCTGCACGGCACGGACAAATTGGACGGCGTAACGGTGCGCGACCGCAAAACGGGGCAGGAAGAAAAACTGGACGGCGCGGCATTGTTTGTCTTTATCGGGCAGCGCCCGCGCAGCGAATTTGTGGAAGGGCTTTTGCGACGCGGACCGAAAGGACATTTGCTCACGGGGCCCGCGCTCAAGGATGAAAACGGCAAATTGCCGCCCGAGTGGAAACTCAAACGCGAGCCGATGCTTTTGGAAACGAATGTGCCCGGTGTGTTTGCGGCAGGCGACGTGCGGCAAGGCGCGCGCAATCGCGTCGCGGCGGCGGCGGGGGAAGGCAGCACTGCGATTTCGATGGTGCATGAGTATCTCTCAACGTTATGAACGATTTCCTCCGCCAAATTCCGTTGTTCTCCGGATTGGACGATTACGCGCTCGAACGGCTGGTCGCCATGAGCACGGAAATCACGCTCCCGCCCGGCGAACTGCTCATCCGCGAAGGCGAAATCGGCGATGCAATGTACATTATTCTCGAGGGGAGATTGCAAGTTCGCAAACACGCGCGCGATGGCGACATTGTTTTGGCGGAACGCGGCGCGGGCGAAGTGATTGGGGAAATGTCGGTGTTGGACCAGGCGCCGCGGGTCGCGTCGGTGATGGCGTTGACGCCCGTGCGCGCGTTGGTGATTGACCAGGAAACGTTCATGGCGCTGCTGGATTGGAGTCCGACGGCGGCGCGCGCGATTTTGAAAACGTTCGCGCAGCGCATTCGCTCCACGCAAGCCACGCTGCAGCAGCGCGAAAAAATGGCGTCGCTCGGCACGCTTTCGGCAGGCATCGCGCACGAATTGAACAATCCGGCGGCGGCGGTGAAACGCGGCGCGTCGCAGTTGCGCGACGATTTGCGGCGCATCGAGCAATTGACGATTCAATTGGACGGGCTGGACGTTTCGTCGGAGCAGCGCGCGGCGCTCAAAACATTGCGCGCGCAAATCGAAGAGAACGCGCTGCGGAATGAAAAACTGGACGCCATTACACGTTCCGATTACGAAACCGAAGTGCAGGATTGGCTCGACGCGCACAACATTGCCGAACCGTGGGAAGTGGCGCCGCGTCTCGTGGCATTGGGCTTTACGCGCGCGCAATTGCAAGAATGGGACGCGTTGTTTGACGACCAAACGCTGCCGTTGGTGATTGAATGGGCGGCGGCGCGCGGCAGCGGCATTGCCTTGCTTTCGGAAATTGCCGACAGCGCGGAACGCATCTCGAACATTGTCAAAGCCGTCAAAGAGTATTCGTATCTCGACCAGGCGCCGCTGCAAGAAGTGGATGTGCATGAAGGGTTGGAAAATACGCTCACCATCTTGCGCAACAAATGGAAACAAGGCATCACCATTCGCCGAAACTATCAACGCGACCTGCCCAAAATTGAGGCGTATGCCAGCGATTTGAATCAGGTGTGGACGAACATTATTGACAATGCCATTGACGCGATGAAGGGCAGCGGTGAATTGACGCTTTGCACGTACGCCGAACCCGACCACGTGTGCGTGGAGATTTGTGACAATGGTCCGGGGATTCCGCCCGAAATTCAACAACGGATCTTTGACGCGTTCTTTACCACCAAACCGGTCGGGCAGGGCACCGGCTTGGGTTTGCACATTTCGTACAATATCATTGTGCTCAAACATCAAGGACGTTTGACCGTCGAATCCAAACCGGGTTATACCTGTTTCAAAGCCGCACTGCCATTTACGCAAAGCCAAAAGTAGAAAGCCATGAGCATTGAGTAACAGGTTTTTGCTCTGCCCTCATTGCTCATGGCTCGGCACTGAAAATGTCACCCGATCAAGTCAAACAAATTTTGCTCGACACGAAAACAATTGCGGTCGTCGGCATTTCCTCACGCGAAGGGCGTCCCGCGCACGATGTGCCAAAATATCTCCAGCAGCACGGCTATCGCATTATTCCGGTCAATCCGAACGCGACGGAAATTCTCGGCGAGACCGCGTATCCGAATCTCGCCGCGATTCCGCGCGAAATTCAAATTGATACGGTGCAAATGTTTTTGAAACATGAAGCGATTGCGGCGGCGGTGGAAGAAGCGATTGCGCGCGGCGCGCAAGTGATTTGGATGCAAGAAGGCGTGCGCGATGATGCGGCGGCGAAGCGCGCGCAGGACGCGGGTTTGCAAGTGGTGATGGACCGCTGTATGCGCGCGGCGCATCGTTTCTTTTTTGCGGAACCGAAAAAATAAAAATCAAAGATTAGAGATTAGAAATTCAAAGTTGGAATGGGCAAGACAAGTTCTAATTTTGAATTTCTCATTTTGAATTCCTGTCCTTATGTCCAAAGTCATTGTGTTTGTGCACGGCACGGGCAAGTACAAGAAAAATTGGCATCACGAACCCCTGGCGGCATTGACCGCCCTGCTGGGCGCGCAGCCCTCCGCGGTCGGGGTATGGTATTCCGACTTGGCGAGTGTTGGCGCATCGCCGGGAGTTGCCGCCCGTTCCAAAAAGGACCGTCTGGATGGCGATGAAGTCAATAACTTCAAAACCGCGTTTGCGATGCTCGTGCAAAGCGATTTTAACGCGCTGCCGCAGTACGAACGCCACAATATCGCGTTCACGATGCCCGCGCAGTTTCTCGCCGAAATCATCGCGACAGATTTGACGCAGGTCGCGGGCTATCTGTTTGATTCCAAAACGTATCATGCGATTCAAACGCGGATGCGGGACGGCTTGAACCGCGCGTTGGGCATGGGCGATGAAATTGTCATTGCGAGTCATTCGCTCGGCTCGGTGGTGGCGTTTGATTGCCTCAAAGAAACAGCAGGCAGTTCCAATGTCACTTCGTTTTTTACGCTCGGTTCGCCGCTGTCCAAATTGCGTCGCTTGAATCTCCGCACGGCGGATTTCGGCGCGATGCCGGGTAATGTGGGAGAATGGTTGAACTTGTACGATACGACCGACCCTGTGGCGAATGCGCTCGGTCCGGTTTTTCCTTCGCGTCCGTTTCGCTTGCGCGATGTGTTTGTGGATGTCGAGACGGACCCGATTCGCTCGCACGATTATTTTCGCAATGAAGAAACGCTGACGGAATTGGCAGGCGCGCTCCTGTAAAAAAAACGCCGCACATATTTTGTGCGGCGTTTTCGTTTTTCTATTGCGCGGTGGTCAGTCTTTTGACTTCACTCGGAATATAGTCAGTGCTGAAAAAGCGCTTGATGGCGTCGCCGGCGTTTGCGCGCGCTGTTTGGAGCCAGTCGCTGAGCGCGCTCGCACGCGCTTGCTCCAGCGCGGCAGCTTCAAGGACGCGATTCGCGTCTTTTTCGAGGACTTTGATAATGTGCACCCCAAAAGACGACGTGACCGGCGCGCTGACCTGAAGCACAGGCAAACTGAACGCGGCGTTTTCAAATTCAGTGACAAACTGCCCGCGGGCTGCCCAACCGAGGTCGCCTTGATTCGTTTTGGCGCTCGGGTCAATGGAAAGTTCTGCGGCAAGCGCGCCGAAATCTTCTCCGGCTTGCAGCCGTGCTTCGACGGCTTGCGCTTCTTCAAAGGTTTTGACCAGAATGTGCGCCACGTGTACTTGTTCCGCCGTGGTTTTGACCTCGGCGCCCAACGCCTCGTTCAAACGTTGTCGGAGTAAATCAATCTCGACGATTTTGCGATAATCCTCAAAACTGATTTTGAGTTTGCTGATATTCTCCTTGAGTTTCGCTTCTTCGGTAGCGTACGCTTCCGGTCCCAAGGGCGTTTGCGTCGGTTGAGGTGTTTCCGTCGGACCTTCCGTCGGGGTCGCGGCGAGCGTTGCCGAAAGCGTTGCGCTTGCGGTCGGCGAAACGGAAGGGGTTGCGGTATTCGTCGGCGTCAAGGTTGGCGTCTGCGTGTGGGTCGGCGTTGGCGAAGGTCCATTGGTAGGCGTCGCGGTAGGGCGTTCATACCCGAGATTCTCTTTGATAGAGAGTTCAATCTCGCGGTCAATTTCGGCGGGCGTGACGGTGATGCCGCGTCTGGCGGCTTCCTGACGAACCAGCTCATCGTCAATCAAGTTTTCGAGCGCCTTGCTCGGCGCCTGCTGTAGGGCTTGCTGCTCTTGCGCCAATTGATTTTGATAGTACTGCACCAGCGATGCCATCGCCGGGTCGTCGGCGTTGAATTGTTGGAACACGTTCTGGATGCTGTTGATGCGTGAGATGATGGTTTGCGCGTCAAAACGCGCTCGCGCTTGATAGTCGCGCACTTTGAGCGCAACGCCGTTCACGGTGGCGACGGTCTCGTCTTGGACGGCAATGACAGTGCGCCAATAACCGACGGCAAGCACAATGACAATGAGCGCGGCGACAATGCCCAATACAATAAAGAGGACGCGTTGTTGTTCTTGGTCACGTTCGCGCATCCGTGACTGTTTGCGCGTTTCGGTAGGTTTGGATGAGTTCTTTTTTGCCATAGTTCAAAATGACGCGGCGGCACGCTTTTGGTCCGATGTGCGCTGCGCAGAGAGACATGTGAAAGGGCATAGACGTACATGCCGCCTATGCCCTGATATGTTCGGAAAAGTGATTGCGGCGGTGTTACGCGTTCATACCGCGCACGTGTTCGGGCGCAAAGGGCAAGAGTGCGAGATGGCGCGCGCGTTTGATGGCGAGGGCGACTTCGCGTTGATGTCGCGCGCAGGTGCCGATTTTGCGGCGCGGGCGAATCTTGCCGCGGTCGGTCAGATAGCGGCGCAGTTGGTCGCTGTTTTTATAGTCAACGACTTTGTTTTTGTCTTTGCAGTAGATACAGACCCGGCGCTGCTGGGGGGCAAACCGACGCTGTCCGTCGCGTCCGTTTTGCCCGCGGTCACCGCCGCGGTCGGAACGGGGTCCGCGGGGTCCGCCGAAACCGCCGCTCCGCGGACCGGAACTGCTGCGTGATTGATT
>CAZXYP010000350.1:0-1504 GCA_964644955.1 uncultured Anaerolineales bacterium
CAATCCGAACGCAGCAGAGGTATTGGGCGAAAAAGCGTATCCGGATTTGCTGAGCGTACCACACCGCATTGATATCGTGGATATTTTTCGTCGCCCCGAACACGTACCGGAAATTGTGCGGCAAGCCATCGCGCGCAATGTCCAAGTCGTATGGATGCAGCCCGGGGCGGAGAACTATGATGCGGCAGAACAAGCGCAAGCCGCCGGACTCATCCCCATTGTCGGCATGTGCCTGCGCGTTCAGCATAAACACACGCAAACATAGGCGCGCCAATCGCGGAAAAGAAACCCACAAACAGCGCAGGCATTGATGCCTGCGCTGTTTGATTCCGCGTATCTTGAATTGCTTGACAGTTGGAACCGCAAACTGCCAAGTGGCATTGGTAAAAGCGATTATTTTGCAGCGACCTGCCGTTGAGGCGATAGAGTCTCGTTGGGCTGCACCGCTGCCGGTTTGCTGGCAAGGATAAATCCGGCATATATCAAAATGGCAAAAAACAGCTGCGCGAACGAATGAAAATGTCCCATGCCAAAACGACTCAAAATACCCGCGCCCGCGACCGCCAACGAACCCGCCGCAATCAAAACATTGCCCAACACGCGATTCGGCAAAATGCGTTTGCGGTAAAACAGATAGCCGGAATACAACGCGCCGCCGACCAGCGTGAGCGTACCATAAATATTAAACACCGGCGTCAACCGCCGCACCACCGCGTCTTTTGGGAGAATGGATTGGTATTGGTCCGTGATGGGAATGCCCGACACGTACGCGGCAGAGTTCAGCGGTGTGGATAAAAGAATCACAAAGGTGACAATACTTGCCAACACCAGCGTCACTGCGGTCGCAGCAACCCATCGCTTGCGCACCAACAAAAACAAAGTGCCTTCGCCAATCCACGCCGCGTTCAGAATCGCGCCGAACAAATACCAACCGATGAATGCCAGTTCACTCCATGTGAGGTACAAAATCCCGTCGCACAAACTGGCCATGCCAAACATGCCCAACCCGGCTGCCCAAAAAAGCAAGTGGCGATGCGTGCCCTTGTGCAGTTGATAGCGCCGGTACAAATCATAGGTCAAGACTGCCAGAATCACTGCACTGGCAAATGGCACCACCACATTCAGATAATCCATATCACCTCGTCCGAACGGAGCATCAAGCTTCGTCCATTTCTTGTGCGCGCATACGCGTCCGTTGGCATGCGCGATTACATTTGACCACGCCTCAAAATCGTACCGCACCCAATAGAATTAACAACGCCGCCAATACGACAAGCACAAGCAAAACTGCCATTGCAAGCAATGCGAATGGCACCACACGGTCATACAAAAACGAATTTTCGGGAATGCGGCGCACCCCGCGTGACGGCTTGGATTGTCCGGACGATTCCGAATTAGACATTCCGTTACGACTCCTCTGACATGGACTCTAGCATAGCCATGCCCACGCCGTCAATGATTTCATTTGTGCGTTCCATCCACTGCACGAGCAATTGCGGAGCAG
>CAZXYP010000350.1:1514-5847 GCA_964644955.1 uncultured Anaerolineales bacterium
AAATGCGCTGCGAAAAAAACCCAGGATGGTGAAGGCGGCGTGCAAATCTAGCGCATAGCGCCTGTGCAATTTCGCGTATTGCTTTCCCAAACGCGCGGCTTGGTCCAATGGCGCCTTGCCTTGCTGCTGCAGCGCGGTTACCAACAGCTGCACCAATTCACGTCCCAACGCGCGATGCTCCATCCGCGCGGACTGTGACATTGCCGAAAAAACACCGGGCGCACGCGCCCACTCCTCCAGCGTGACGCGGATTCGCCCCAACGCGCTGTATTCGAGTAACCGCCAACGCGTTTCGGTTGCCTCGCTATTGCCCCGCGCCGCGGCGGGAGGAGCATCCACCCGAAAACGGCGATGTCCACCGGGAGTGCGGTACGATGCCACGCGCCCATCGTCCGCCCAAGTGCGCAAGGTCGCCGCCGAGACCCCCATTCGACGGCTCGCTTCTCGCAGCGGCAACCAACCCCCATCGGAAGCATCTTGCAAAGTGTGCCGAGAATCTTCAAATTTCTCCATAATCTTTGAGGATTTTAGATATTTCAAGATATTTTGTCAAGTAATTTATTTTACATAATAAAAGTAACAAACATTTGTGCTATTGACGAACTCTATTTATAGTATAAAATAAAGATGTTTTCAATAGAGCTTTATGAGTACAACTTCCGTCGAACGGATTAACGTCAACTTTCCCAGCCCGGTGCTGGAGGACCTGCGGCGTTTGGTTCCCGCAAAACGACGCAGTGAAGTCATTGCGCGTGCCACCGCCCGCGAATTGCGGCGCATCAAATTAGCCGTGCAATTTGAACAAACCGCGCGCCGCGCCGTTTGGAGTGATGAAAAATATCCGGCGCTCGGCGAACCGAACGCAATAGATGCCGCGCTGACGGCACTTCGTCTAAACGGCGCGCCATTCGCCGCAAGTGTCATCCCTCCCACCCCGCGCAAAAGGGGGCAGCGTGAGTGACTATTTACTCGACACGGATGTGTTGGTGCGTTGTTTACGCGGCGTTCCCGAAACGCTCACGCAAGCACAACGGTTGACGGAAGAAGGAGATTTGCACACTTCCGTCTGGTCGCATTTGGAGATTTGGCTTTTGGTACAGCCGGAAGATCGGAAACAAACTCTTGAGTTTTTGGCGCCCTTTATCGCGCATCCGGTCAATGAGGAAATCGCGCGCCGCGCCGCCGAACTCGCGCGCGCGCGCGGAAAAACGGATGCGCCGCTTACGTATGCCGAAGCCGTCATTGCAGCCACAACATTGCATCACGGCTTGACGCTCGTGACCTACTCGAAAAATCTGGAAACGCTGGCGCCGCTGCGCTTGCTTTTTCATACGCAACCCCTGCGAGGTACACCATGACACCTGTACAACTCGGACTGTTCCGCCCCAATACACCGCTCGATGGAGAGATTGAACTATTGCCGTTGTCTCTTGACGCCGAAAGTTTGGATTTTACATCCTCGCTGAATGCGGCAATTACGGTTTTTCACGAACACATGCGGCGGCAAGGTTTCTCCGAAAACACCATTAAAGCATTTGGCGGGGACCTCAATATGTTCGCGCGTTATCATGGCGCCAATAAAGCCGTGGGGGAAGTGACTACGCAAGAGCTGCAAAATTTCATGAACTATTTGCGATACCAACGCGGCGCGCCGTGCAGCGCGAAATCCTACCAACGGCGCTTGACCTCTCTCAAAGTGTTTTTCAATTTTCTCTTTGAACGCAATATCACCGCGCTCGACCCTGCCGCGCCCATTGCGCACCAACCCGCAATTACACCACTGCCGGAGATATTGAATGCGGCACAAGTGACAAGTCTATTGAACGCGACACGCGCCTTGCTGCACGCACCGCGTCCCGATGCGCGACCGCATCTGTTGATTTCGACCATCTTGCTGACCGGTATCAAAAAGAGCGAAGCCATGTCCATCAAACTGGAAGACCTAGACCTCACGCTGCCGGAGCAGCCGTTCGTGTATATTCGCTACGATGACCCGCGTCGTTGGCACAAGGAACGCAAATTGAAGTTACCCGCCGATTTTCAACCGACGTTTGAAAAATATGTCGAACAATATCAACCGCACGAACGCGTGTTTGAATGCACCCCGCGCAATCTGGAGTACGTGTTGACCGACGCGGCACAGTTGGCGGGGCTGGAAGGTAAAGTCACATTCGAGACCCTGCGTTGGACCAGCGCTGTGCGGGATGCCGCCGCAGGCATGCGCGATGAATTTCTGCGGCAAAAACTCGGGCTGTCCGCGATTACGTGGCAGGATGCCAGTGAGAAAATAAAACGGCTTGCCGCACGTCCCATGTAATAGCTGTTGGATTTGTGCGCGCGCATTTCATTTCCCATGAATCCCAAACTCTTTCGCAATTTGATTATTGGCAATGCGGCGGTCTATAGCGTCGTCACGCTGCTGATTGGCTATGCCTATTTTTTTCCATTGGGTCACAACAGCACGGCGGCGGACGCACCAAATTATGCCAACAGCGCGCCATTTATTTCTATCATGCTCCCCACGCCAACCCCGTTCGCCGGCACCTTTGCCCCTGCATCGCCGCGCGCAGTCCAAACCGTAGTGCCGCTCGAAACGCCGATTCCCGTAACGCCATCGCCAAAAGTTGCCGCGCCCGTCCCAACGCAAAGAACTGCCATTGTGCGTGACCGGGGACTCGTGCCGCCGACGAATTTGAATATCTTGCTTCTCGGCACCGACCAGCGCGCCGGGCAAAGCAATTGGCGCACAGATACCATTATTCTCTTGACCATTAATCAAGCCGAGAAAACGGCAGGGATGTTGACCATCCCGCGCGATTTGTACGTCAACATTCCGCAGATTGGCAAACAACGCATCAATACTGCCGATTTTTACGGCTACTATTATCATTACCCGGGCGGCGGACCCAATCTCATCAAGCAAACGATCGAACAAAACCTGGGCATTCGCGTGCACTATTTTGTGCGCGGGGGATTCGACGCCTTTCGGAAAACGGTTGACCTGCTTGACGGCGTCCAGATTGATGTGGACTGCCCGTTATACGAACAAGATTTTTACGACGACTATGGTCACGCGACCTTGAACTTTCAGCCGGGCGTTCAAATCATGGATGGGGTCACCGCGCTGCGCTATGCGCGTTCGCGTTACACCACTAACGATTACGATCGGGGGCGACGCCAGCGCAAAGTAATTTTGGCAATGTGGGATAAGGCAACTTCGCTCAACCTCCTGCCAAAATGGACCCAGCTCTATCAAGAAATAATAGATTCCATCCAAACCGATTTAGGTCCGAACGAAATGGATGCCCTCGCCTACATCGGCACGCAGCTCAAAATGGACAAGATCAAATCGCGCGCCATTGACAATCGTTCGACAATTCCCTACATCACGCCCGAAGGCGCTCAAGTCCTTTTGCCCAACGCAGAAAAAATACACTCCGTCCTGGTTGAATTTTTTGCTCCCGTCAGCGAGCAAACGGACGAGGTCGCAGCCGAAAACGCAACCATTCAAATCGTGAGCGGCAATCCCCAAGCTGCCGCGATTGCCGCAACCGCGCTCAAACGTCAAGGTTTGAATGTGAACGCGGACGGACCGGCAGTGCCGCTCGTGCCTTCTAGCACCATCACCGTGTTTGCCAACAAACCCGCAACGGCCCAGCGGCTTGCCGCGCTCTTGCGTCTCGACCCCGCAAGTATCCAGACCGCTTCCGATAGCGAGGCGCCTGCCGATATCGTGGTGAATTTGGGACGCAACTATAATGCCTGCCAACGTTGACAAAAATACTCGCACGGTGTCGGGCATTTTTTATCTCGTGCTATAATGGCAGTATGCTGCCCAAAACACTGAATTCCGCTCTTTTGACTGTCCTCACTTCGCGCGCCGATCCGCTGCAAATTCTGAGGAGCACGGCAAATGTGGTACGCCGTGCCCAGTTGGTTTCGCTCGATCTCAAACGTGTCGAGACAGTCGCGCAGGTTTTGGCACTGCGTCCCGTCCCGGTACCGGCATGGGACTTTGAACATCATTTTTTTGACAACAGCGCGCGTACGGTCAACTATATCTTTTTGCTCGACACATTGAATTTTTCCTTCTGGGGCGAACCCAAATGGAGCATCCAGCGTGTCCACAGCGACCTCGACGGTTAT
Organism: uncultured Anaerolineales bacterium; assembly: GCA_964644955.1. Classification (GTDB taxonomy): domain Bacteria; phylum Chloroflexota; class Anaerolineae; order UBA4142; family SHND01; genus SHND01. The sequence goes on from CAZXYP010000350.1 coordinate 5,661, forward strand.
TGGGCGTTGGCAACCGCGTTGAAACACGCGGCAATTCGCGATGCAACATTTCTCGATGCCGAGCATCTTGCGGATATTTCCCCCGATGAATTGTCACGCGTCTTGCGCGGCAAGGTTGAGATTCCAATGTTTGTCGAACGCTGGCGCAAAGTACAAGAATTGTGACGCGTGCTGCGCGATCTATTCA
>CAZXYP010000351.1:0-4161 GCA_964644955.1 uncultured Anaerolineales bacterium
GCATCGCGCATCTCAAAACCGAAATCGAACGCGTACGCAAACAACGCGGCGAGCAGCGACGCAAACGCAAAAGGGAAGGGCTGCCGGTCATTTCCATTGTCGGTTACACGAACGCGGGAAAATCTACCTTGTTGAACGCGTTGACCGATTCGCAAGTCCATGTAGCAGACCAATTATTTGCCACGCTTGACCCGACGACACGGCGCGTGAAATTGCCAAGCGGTGCGGAAGTTTTGTTTAGCGACACGGTGGGCTTTATCGAAAAATTGCCGACACATCTCATCGCGGCATTTCGCGCGACGCTGGAGGAAATATCCGAAGCAAATGTTCTGTTGCATGTCGTTGACATAACACATCCCAACGCGTTGGAACAGGTGGGCGCGGTGGAAGAGACGTTGGAAGAAATCGGCGCGGGGGACAAGCCGACGGTGATGGCGCTCAACAAAGTGGACGGGATAGAGTTACCCAAGAATAATTTGGGCGGCGAGGCGACGGCGCGCTTTTTAGGGCAGTGGCTCGAAGATTTTCCCGATGCGGTCCCGATATCGGCGCTTCAATCGCTGGGGCTGACGGATTTGCTGGAGCGGGTCGAAAGCGTGTTGAGTTCGCATCTGGTCGAGGTCCGGGTGCGCATTCCGTACAATGCGAGCGAGTTGGTCAGTTTATTCCATCGCAAGGGCATCGTGGACCGAGAAGACTATTCACCGCGCGGCACACTGCTCGTAGGCAAACTGCCGCAGGCGCTGCTGCCGGAGTTTGAACGGTATCGGGTGAGTGGATGATGCAAGCGCCATGCGTTGAATCTACCGCAGCGCGAAACGCGAAAACTTCTCATATCGTTATCATCTCGTATTCACGTGATTTCTCTACGATAAAGGGCATTCTTGCACCAGAACAATTATATTCCGCATTCGGACAGGGAAAACCCAAAATTGGCGCATCGGCTTGACAAATGCGAAAAATGCCTTAAAATAAGGCAATTCATCCATGTTATTTAATGTGTATTAAATAACATGGATAGTCAAAAAGCATATGACGAAACCCGACGCGCCGTCTTTGGACGAACGGATTGCCGAATACCTGAATCACTTGTTTGAAAGCCCGCGCACATTGCAAACCTATACTTCCGGTTTGGAAGTCTTTGCGCGATTTCTCGCGGATGGGACAAATGGTGCATCGCGTGTCCCTTCCCCGCGCGTCAAGAATAAATCGGGCGCCAGCACGTCGCCGCGACGCGGGAAGCAGATTCAGTCCACCGCGTTAGGTGCGCCCAAGTCGCTCGCGATGGAAACGATTAACACAAATGTTCTACAGGACTTTCAAACCTGGTTGGGGCAAAAAAACTACTCGCGTTTTTCCCAGCGCACTTATCTCGCCAGCGTTAACGCATTTTTGAGTTACGCGCTGAGTCAGGACTGGCTGCCCGATTCGTTTTCGTTGGAAAAAGCGCGCGCAAAATTGAAACACGTCACGCGGCGCAGCGCGTATCCGATTCCACGGCCCGACCCTGCCCTGCCGCGTTTGATTGCATATTTTGATGACCTGCCGCTGCCGGATGCGAATGAGCCAAAGGGAAAAATCAGGCGCCTGCAAATTTTGCGCGATCGCGCGTTTTTGCATTTACTCTATTCGTCGGCGGGACGTTTGAGCGAGGTCGCGGCGCTGAACCGCAAAGATGTTGCGGATGGCCGCCGCAAAGAGGCGATTGTGCGCGGCAAGGGCGACAAGGAACGTTTTATCTTTATCACGCCCGAAGCGCGCGCAGCGATCAGCCGCTATATTGCGGAGCGGCATGATACGTTCGAACCGTTGTTTATTTCGCATGGACGCAAGTACGGCTCGCGTTTTACAAAAATGTCACTGTGGCGCACAGTCAGCCGCGCGGCAAAAAAATTGGGCATGGATGTGTCCCCGCACGACTTTCGGCATTTCCGCGCGCGGCAAATGTTGGAACAGGGCGCGCCGTTGGAAGCGATTCAAGAAATTTTGGGACACAGCGATATCGGCACGACGCGGCGCGTATACGCGCACTATTCCAAACCGTCCATTCGCACGATTTTTGAACGCACCACGTTGACCCCCGATGACGCGGCGCGTATCTTGAATGAACATGACGGCGAAAGCGCGAATTGAGATGGGCATTCAAAATCGCGCGGCGCAGTAGGTTCTGAACCCGCCGCGCAATGCGAACCGGATTCGTTCACTATCATATTCGAGAGGCAAGATGACACAATTTCTCAAAGGGCTCGTCCTCATTCTGTTGGCTTTATTTGTTGGCAGCATCGCGTTCGTCGCGGGCTTTGGTGTCAATTATTTTTATGCCTCACAGACGCCAAAACCGATGGCGGCAGCAAGCGCGTCCCAGCCGCCAGAAAAATTCAATTTGATGTGGGAGTCCTGGAAACTGCTTCAAGACGAATTCTATTACGACGTGCCGGAAAAGAATGTGTTGGTCCACGGCATGATTCGGGGCGCATTGGAATCGTTGGGCGACCCGCACACCATTTTGGTTGAACCGGCGCCCGCGCAGCAAGAAGCGACGACCTTGCAAGGCAACTACGGCGGCATTGGCGCAAAAGTCGAATTACGCAAGGGCAGCGTCGTGTTGTTGCCATTTTCCGACGGACCGGCAGCCAAAGCGGGAATTCTGCCGGGCGATGTGATTGTCAAAATTGATGACCAAGAGTTGACGGAACAATACACTCCCGACACGATCGAAAATAAACTGCGCGGCAAAGTGGGTTCCAAGGTCAAACTCACACTCTATCGCATCGGCAATACCGACCTGCTCGAATTGGAATTGACGCGCCAGGAAATCAACATCCCGACGGTTCAATTTCGCATGTTGGACAATGTGCCGTTCGGATATATTCAAATCACGCTCGAGAGCGCGGACACCGCCAAAGAATTTGCCGCCGCATTGGAAGCGCTCAAAAAGAACAATCCGAAAGGTCTGGTCCTCGATTTACGCAACAATCCCGGCGGCTTGTTCCCCGACCCCGCATTGGAAATCGTCGGACAGTTTTTGCCGAATGCGCCGGTGGTCATTGAAAAATATCGCGACGGGACGCAGCGCACTTATAATGCGCGTAATAACGGTCAGGGACGCGACCTTCCGCTGGTGGTCTTGGTGAATGGCGGAACGGCGAGCGCAGCGGAAATTATTGCGGGCGCGTTCAGCGACAGCGGCACAACTGTGTTGATTGGCGAAAAGACATTTGGCAAAGGGTCGGTGCAAGGTTTATATACCCTGTCCGACAGCTCCGTATTGCATTTGACGACGGCGAAATGGCAAACCCCCGGCGGACGCGAAATTGACGGCGTCGGCATTACACCAAAAATTCAAATTCCGTTGACGCCCGAAGACTCTGCCAAGGGACTCGACCCGCAATTGGAACGCGCGATCGAATATCTCAACACCGGCAAATAAATCGCCGGCTCACAACAAGGAACGGATATGAAATCAATCGTACGAATTCTGCTTGTCGTAGTGGTGAGCGTCCTCTTGGTGGGCGGCGCGTTTTTGGGCGGCTTTGCCGTGAGTCAGCGAGTCCTGGCTCGCAATGACTCCCCAACGCTGTCTCTGGCATCCAATTTTTCCGACGGCACGCCCGCGGAATTTAAAAAGGATATGCCGGTTTTTTGGGAAGCGTGGAAATTGATTCATGAAAATTTCTATGTGCAGCCAATTGACCGGGAAAAAATGACGTATGGCGCAGTCGGCGGCATGGTCGCGGCATTGGGCGATATTCATACCGCATTCGTGGACCCAAAGCGCGCCGAGTATCTGCGTTCGCAATTGCAGGGTTCATTCGAAGGCATCGGCGCGACCGTAGATATGCAAAATGGACGTCTGGTTATTGTCTCGCCCATCAAAGGAACGCCGGCGGACAAGGCGGGCTTGCAAGCCGGGGATGTGATTTTACAGGTTGACGACACAAAAATTGTGAATATGGATGTGAGTGAGGCGGTCGCGCTGATTCGCGGACCAAAAGGCACAAAGGTAATCCTGAAGGTGCAGCGCGGCTCCAATCCCGCGTTCGATGTGACAATTGTGCGCAATACCATCGAGGTGCCCGAAGTCACGTCCAAAATGTTGGAGGACGATACGATTGCATACCTCCAACTTTCGGAATTTGGCGAAAAGGCAAAACCGGAATT
>CAZXYP010000351.1:4171-5846 GCA_964644955.1 uncultured Anaerolineales bacterium
GAATTGCGCAAGGCGTTGAGTGAAGCCCTCGCCAAAAATCCGAAAGCCCTCATTTTTGATTTGCGCGGCAATCCCGGTGGTTATCTAAATACTGCGATTGATGTGGCAAGTGAATTTATTACCGCCAATCAAGTCGTGCTGGTTGAAAAATTCAAAAACGGCGACAAGAAATTGTACAAAACCAGCGGCGATGGGCTTGCCACCAAGATTCCGATGGTCTTGTTGGTGAATGAAGGTTCTGCCAGCGCATCCGAGATTTTGGCGGCGGCGCTGCGCGACCACAAACGCGCTATCATCATCGGGCAAAAAACATTCGGCAAGGGTTCCGTCCAGACGGTGCATCAACTCAGCGACAATTCGCAGCTGCGCGTGACAATCGCGAATTTCTACAGTCCGCAAGAACATGTGATTAACGAGGTGGGCGTGAGTCCCGATGTGGAAATTCCGGATCCCTCCGCGTACGAACGCTCGCGTCAAATTGACCCGCAGCTGCAAAAAGCCATTGACATGATTAAAAATGGCGAAATTCAAGCACCGGCAACGAATGGCAGCAGCAGGAATGTGCCGACATTGGAAAACGCGTTCGCCGCGCAGGCGCTGTTTGACCGGATTGGTTTTGCCCTTTCAATTTTGCGCGCGCGCGTCTGATTTTTTCCCACCACCCAATCTCTGCTAGAATAATGCGCCGTCGCGGAATGGAACAATCATTCCGCGACGGCGCAAAACGTTATGGCTGACGAATTCAAGGTCGTGGCGACGAACCGCAAAGCGTTTCACGATTATTTTGTCGAGGAAACGTTCGAAGCGGGGATTGCCTTGACCGGCACCGAAATCAAATCCGTGCGCGCCGGCGCGTTAAATCTGCGCGATGCCTACGCGCAGGTTCGCAACGGCGAATTGTGGCTGGAAAATGTTCACATCTCGCCGTATGAAGCCGGCAATCGTTTCAATGCCGACCCATATCGCACACGCAAACTGTTGATGCACCGCAAGGAAATTAATCGCCTGTTCGGACGCGCGCAAGAAAAAGGATTGACCATCGTCCCACTGCGAATGTATCTGAAAAAAAATCGTGCGAAAGTGGAAATCGCTCTGGTCAAAGGTAAAAAACAATACGACAAGCGCGAGTCCATTTCCAAACGCGACGCGACGCGCGAAATCGAACGCGCGCTAAAGCCGCGATAGGTTTGATACAACTCATCGGCTCTGATGCAATTCATTGGCGCCGATGAACTGTATCGGCGCATTTGAGCAACTGAATCCGATGTTTGTCCCGCCGGTCAATCCCCAACAAATCGTTTCCCCCAGCCGCGAGATTTTTGCGACAATGGGCGAGGAAAATATCACGCGCATGTTGGAAGATTTTTATCTGGAGCTGGAGCAATCTTCCATCCGCGACATGTTTCCGCAGGACATGCGCGCGTCGGCGCACAAATCCGCCGCGTTCTTTATCGGCTTGCTCGGCGGTCCCCCGTTGTATCAACAGCGCTTCGGCAATCCGATGATGCGCGCGCGGCATCTCCCCTTCCCCATCAATCAAGCCGCGCGTGACGAGTGGCTGGCGTGTTTTGAACGTGTGCTGGAAAACGCAGCCGGGAAATACAATTTCCCACCGGAACATTTACCCGGATTCCGCGAGTTTTTGCGAGGATTCTCACTTTGGATGATGAATTGT
>CAZXYP010000352.1:0-5839 GCA_964644955.1 uncultured Anaerolineales bacterium
GCAAAGAGGGCGTGAAAATTGTAGAGGACCCGACGCCGCGCGATTTGTTCGGACACGGCACCGCGTGCGCGGGCATCATTCACAAACTCGCGCCGCAAGCGGAAATTTACAGCGTGCGCGTATTGGGCAAAGATTTAACGGGACGCGCGTTACAATTCGCGGGCGGTTTGCGCTGGGCGATTCAAAACGGGATGCATGTGATGAATCTTTCGCTCAGCACATCCAAGCAAGAATTTTATGCGCTCTTTCACGAAATCGCGGACGACGCGTATTTCAAAAATATCTTGTTGGTTTCGGCAGTGAACAATATCCCCGCGCCAAGTTATCCCTCGCTCTATTCTTCTGTGATTTCCGTTGCGGCGCATGAAGGTCATGACCCGTTCACCTATTACTACAATCCCGAACCGCCTGTGGAATTTGGCGCGCCCGGCATTGATGTAGACGTCGCGTGGGCAAATTCCAGCATGACCACCAGCACGGGCAACAGTTTCGCCGCGCCACACATTGCGGGCATTGCGACATTGATTCGCAGCAAGCATCCCGAATTGACGCCGTTTCAAATCAAGACGGTGTTGTACGCGTGCGCGAGCAATGTGAAGTCCTAACGCGCCTTGTTACGAATCGTACGCTGCGGCGTCGCGAACCAAATCGCGCTTTTTGAAACGCGCGTTGTTAATCCAAATATCCACACGCCCGAAATGGTTATACGCGGCGTACCACAACGCTTGCGCCTGCGCGTACTCGCTCACATCACACGCGCGCCGCGTCAAACTCTTGCGCCACTGTCGAAACGGTTTGCGTCACCGCATTTGGTGTGCGGCGGCTGATGACGACACTGCATGCGCGTTTCAAACATTCACGCGCGGCGCCGAGACCGCTGCCGCGCGTCGAACGCATAATGACACCGATTTTGTTCATAAAGCCGATCGCGCGTCACGAGAGAAAATCGCGCGCGCCTTGCTGCATTAACGAGTGGGTCGAGACCAAAATAAAATTCGCGCCGCGTTGAATTTGCCGCTGTGCCAGTTCGCCCGTCGAAGCCGGAATGCCCACCGCCAGCTGCGCGCCGCGCGCCAACGCAATTGCCTCTTTCATCAATGTTTGCACTTCGCGATGGTCAGCGCCGTCGGGATAACCCATCGCCAATGCCAAATCGCGCGGACCGATGCAAATGCCGTCCACGCCTTCGATTTGCACAATCGCAGCCAATTCATTGAACATTTCCGGTTCTTCGAATTGAGGCAGCACCAAGATTTGCTCATTGGCAAACGCTACAAATTCTGCCTGCGACATTTGTCCGATAAAAAAATCGTTTGCGCGCGCCGGTCCCAAACTGCGCGTGCCGCGCGGCGGAAAGCGCACCGCGCGGACCAGCGCCCGCACGTCGTCCGCGTGTTTCAAACCGGGCTGCATGACGCCCATCATCCCGATATCGAGATATTGCAAAATCAACTTGGGGTCGAAAATGCCGGGACGAATTAACGGCGTAATGTTCGCGCCTTCACATGCGCGCGCCACATTTTCCGCCTGCGCGATTGTCACTGCGCCGTGTTCGGCATCGAGCATATAAAAATCGAAACCGACCAGCCCGCACCACTCAGCGAGCAGCGGGTCCGCGCTCAACGAAATCAAGCCGAACACGGCATCGCCGCGCCGCAATTTTTGTTTGGTTGTATTTTCGCGAATCATCTCTCCTCCACGGCGCCCGCAAAAAACTCTGCGCTGCAAAAAAACGCGAGACGGTCAACCCATCTCGCGCAATGCTTTCTGCGGGTCGTTTGGCTTGCATTATCGCAACAACGCGTGAAAAACAAAAATCTGCCGGCGTGTTTTACAACAATGCTTTTGCCGCCGCCATCACCTCATCATAATTCGGTTCCACGCCGAGCGCGGGCATGTACGCCGCGTACCGCACCACGCCCTCACGGTCCACAATAAAAACCGCGCGACGCAAGTAACGCCGTTCTTTGATGAGCAAACCATATTTGAGCGCAAAGTCCGTTTCCAATACATCGGAAAACAATTGGACGCGTTCGACACCTGCCGCCGCGCACCAGCGTTTTTGCGCGAATGGGAAATCGGCGCTGATGACATGAATGACAATGTCCTCGCTCAACGCCGACGCCTCTTGATTGAATCGCCGCGTTTCGCGGTCGCACGTGTCTGTGTCCACCGACGGCACCGCCGCCAGAATCTGCACCTTGCCGCGATATTCCTCGATGGGCTGTACGGACGTCCAACCGTCCTTGACCACCGTGAACGACGGCGCGGGTTCGCCCACCACCGCATCGGTCCCATACACCGTTGCTGGTTTCCCTGCAATGTCCAACAGACCTACGCGCACCGGCGCGTCAATGATGACCGGCATGTTGCTCCTTGAATGCGCCGTCCGCGAGACGGATGACGCGAAAAATTTTGATTTGAAAACGCGTTATACCATGCATACGCACGCCGCCGCCCAAAAGTATGTATGCCGCGCGCGCGGACTTGGATTCTAGCATTCCTCTATTGCGCGCAGCCATGCGTCGGGTTCAAACGGACGCGCGAGCTGCGCACAAATCGCGCGCCAGCGTTCGTGCATTTCGGGGAGATACAGTGAAGGTACATATCCGAGTTTGAAATAAATGGAAATGGCGGGCAACCGCCAATCTTCCGTGTACAAATGCACGTGGCGATACCCGGCTTGAATCATGCGCGCCGTGGCGGCGATACAAACAGCTTTGCCCAAACCTTTGCCGCGCTGCCCGGGGTCGGCAGCCACCCAGCCCAATTCGCCGCGCGACGGAAATACTGCGGACGAATCGTCCAGCCCCATCGCCGTCGCAGCGAGGCGTTCATCTGCTTCATGCCAAAGCATGTACCAGCTTTCGGGAATCACGCGCGCGAGCCACGGCTGCAAACGCGCCATATCCCACGCGCCCCAATCCTGCAAATTCAAAACACGCAAAATTTCGGACTCGTCTGCCGATTGATACATTCGCATCGCATAGCCGGGCGGCACATCCAGCGCAGGGATTGCGCCAAACCGCGCGCGCGGCAAAACCATTTCCAATTGCACATAGACATGCGTGTCCGGCATAATGAACGATTTTAGCATAACAACACGAAAATGGGGACACAGGCATTTCTGTGTCCTCGTTTTTATTTCATGCGGAATCAACCGATTTGTTGTTGGGCAAGGAAAAAATGCGCGCGGGCGGCGACGATGCGGATGCGGTGGGCAAAAAACAGCAAAAGGTATTTGTCGCCCGCGCTGCGCAAGGGCTCAAGTCAACTGTTCTCAGGGCTTGCTTCGCCGGAACAAGTGAAGGAGCTTTTGTATCAAACTGCGCGCCGTCAACTGCGCGGAAAGAGTTTTCCTTTGTGCAATGCGCCATTTACAATCTACGCGCCCGCGCATAGAATACTGTCACAATCAACCCACACCCTTTTGGTCGTTTCGCGCAAGGCGAGAGACTTTTGCCCATGTTACCCAAAATTCTGATTCTTTATGCCTCTATCGGCGGCGGACACAAAAGCGCGGCGGACGCGTTGGCGCAAACATTCGCTTTGCGCGGCGTGAAAGAGGTCGTCGTCAAAGACGTGTTTGAATTTGGCGGCGAATTGTTACGCAAAGCCGTTGTCGGCGGTTACGAAGCCGCGAGTGAAAAAGCGCCGCAGTTGTGGAAAATGTTTTATGAATCGGGCGATGTGAGCAATCCCAAGCGCGCGGAATTTAAAAACGCGCTGCGCGGGCAGGCACAACGCCCGATGTTTGTATTGACGCTCGACAAATTCGTCAAAGAATACGCGCCCGACATTATCATTGGCACGCATTTCATGCCAGTCGAAATTTTGCTCCCGTTGAAACGCAAAAATGAAATCACCGCGCCGCTGTATGAAGTCATTACCGATTTTATGGTGAGCAGTGATTGGATTCAAAACGGCGTGGACGCGTATTTTGTCGCGAGTGAATTTACGCGCGAAGCCATGCTAGCGCGCGCGGTGGATCCCGCGTTGATTCATGTCACCGGCATTCCGATTAAACCCGAATTCGCGATTGAAAAACATCAAGTCACCGCGCGCGCGCGTGTTGGATTGGACACCGGAAATGTAATTACGCTGCTCGGCGGCGGCATTCCGAGCAAACGCGTACGGCGCGTCGCGGAACAATTGTTGAATACAAATCTGCACGGCACGCTTGTCATCGTCGCGGGACGCAATGATGAATTACTCGACGCGTTACACGATTTGAAAAACGGCGCGACTCTGCGTTTGTTGAAACTCGGCTTTATAGAGTATCTCGACGATTTGATTGCGGCGAGCGATATCGTCATCACCAAAGCCGGCGGTTTGACCGTCAGCGAAATTCTCGCGCGCGGCACGCCGATGATTATTATTGATCCGATTCCGGGACAAGAAGAATGGAACGCGGATTTTGTCGCGGGCAGCGGCGCGGGCATTCCACTGCGCCAAATCGAAACCGCGCCTCACGCCGCCGTCACGTTATTGAGCGAACCGGCGCGTTTGGAAAGCATGCGCGCGCACGCGAAACAAGTCGGGAAACCGAACGCGGCGTACGAGATTGTGGATACGATTCTGGAAAACCATCGCCCCGCTTTTCCATAACAAAAACACGACACCCCGAACATTTTTGAGTGTGCGATGCAAGGAGGATAAATGTTACCGGCAATTTTGCTTGCGGTCATTCTGATTGTTTTTTCAGGCGTAGGTATTGCGCTTTGGGTGTGGGCCATTCGCGATCTCTTGGACAAGCGGCGGCATTTGAAACATGCCGAACGCTGCGAAGGCACCATCCTCGGTGTCCAGCAGCGCTCGATTGTGAAACGCGAAAACAATCGCACGCGCTATGAATATCGGAATTATCCGGTGGTCCAATTTACGCGCGCGTCCGGCGAGCAAGTCACCTTCACCTCGGAAACCGGCGATATTGGCAAGGAATCCAAATACGCAGAAGGGCAAACGATCCGCGTGGTCTATGACCCCGACCGCGTACTGCCGCCGATGCTAGACAACCGCTTTGACATTTACTATCTGCCGATTTCATTGGCTGCCGCAGGGACGGTGACGTTGGGCGCGGTGGTTTTGATGGCGGTGCTTTTTATTCCCCGAGTGATGGCGCAGTTGTAATTTTTCAAACGGGCGCAGGTTCGCGAGCGATACGGGGGGTGCTTTTTATTCCACGAGTGATGGCGCAGCTGACATCTGCCAACCGCTAGCGGTCCATCCCACCTGAATTAATACGAGATAAAAAAAACTGACGAGCCGTAAGTGACTTGTCAGTTTTGTTTACTTTTACTCCGCGGCCACCGCCAGCCCCGTCAATCGTCCCAAACCGTATTCGCTTTCCAATTCTTTGCGGAATTGGCGCGTGTACAATTCGTAATAGTGACCGCGTTGGCGCAGCAGTTCCGCGTGCGTGCCGCTTTCCGCAATCCCGCCGTTTTCAATGACGAGAATACGGTCCGCGCGCTTGATGGTCGAGAGACGGTGCGCGATGACGAACGCGGTGCGTCCCTTCATCAAACGCTCCATCCCGCGTTGAATCAACGCTTCCGTCAGCGTGTCCACCGAACTCGTCGCTTCGTCCATCACCAGAATGTCCGGGTCTGCCAGCACGGCACGCGCGAGCGAAATGAGTTGCTTTTGTCCTGTGGACAACAGGTTGCCGCCTTCACCCACTTGCGCGTCGTATCCTTTTTCGAGCGTGACGATAAAATCGTGCGCGCCCGCGACCTTTGCCGCGCGCTCCACTTCGGCATCATCCGCGTCGAGTCTGCCGTAGCGAATGTTTTCGCGAATGGCGCCGCTGAACAGGTGCGGTGTTTGCAGCACGACG
>CAZXYP010000353.1:0-5823 GCA_964644955.1 uncultured Anaerolineales bacterium
CCGCCGAACGGGAGTGTTTCTTGTTCAGCCCACACGCGTCCGTCCGCGTCGCGCAGTGTCCACACCAAACGCGTATTTTCCAACGGCGCGTCAGGCGACCAATTGAAAATCGCACCGACAAAGCCACCCGCGTTGGGCGCGTCCAAATAATTCACGGCGCGCAATTCATCCGCATCCTCAAACGCTTGCAGTGCAAAACGCCGCGCCGCGTTTCGCAAACTCACGCGCCATAACGACGCAACGGGCGCAAGGTCGAAACGCGCAAAATCGAGTGTCTCGGTGTCGGCGGGATGACGCGTCAAATACACTGCCGCGCCATCTTGTAACATTTCGCGCACACGCGCTGCCACATCGCCTTGCGAAACCAATTTCAGTTGGTCTTGATAAATCACAATTTTGGCGCGTTTCAAATCGCGCCGCGCGTTGGCGACGTAATAATAATACTCGAACGGCGTCAAATCTTCCCAGGGACCCATCAAGACCGCATTCGTTTCCAAAGGCAGCGCGAGAATTTCTTGCCAGCGCGCGTCGGGCGCATCGTTTTGGCTCTGGTCATTGCGCGCAAAATTATTCCACAACAAAAACGCGGCGACGAACGCGACCGCAAGCAGTAACGCGGTTTGCAGCGCGCGCGAAAAATGTTTTGCCGCGACGCGCGTTTGGATCTCGTCGCACAAGACCGCGAGACCGATGCCGACAAAAAACAAAAACGTCAGGTACGACGGAATAAAAAAGATTTCGCTGTCCACGACCCAAAACACAATCGCAAACGCGGTTTCGCCCAAGTGGGCGAGCAGCAGCAGCGCAAGCCATTGACGCGGCGGAACGTGTTCGGGAAAGCCGCGCGGTGCGCGTTTCAGCGCGAGCGCCGCGATGCCAATCAAGCCGAGCGCGAAACCAACGATGGTGAATTGTTCGACCAGCAATGGGAGATATGTCTGCGTGATGCGTTCCCAAATAAATCCGGGCGGACCGAATTTTAACCACACCGATACGTTGGACGCCAGAATCATGTCCGCGAAATTTTTGGCGTGATATTCCACGCCCACATCACTTTCGCCGCGCAGGGGAATGTACAAATAGAGCAGCAGCGGCGCCAACAACGCCGCAATACTCGTCAACAGGACGCGCGGTTGAAATACTTTTCTCCCCCCCCCCACAACACAAAAATTGCCAGCGCGGGCGCGAGCCAAATCATGGTGCGGTGATGCGTCAGCGACAAGCCGTAGGCGAGCGCGACCCACCACAATGGCACGCGTCCGTCGCGCCACAACAGCGCGAGCCACAGCACGAGGACAATGAAAAACGAATTGAGCGTATAAACATCGGGAATGACGGCTTGCGACCACTGCACGCGCGACAGTCCGAATACGGTGGCGGTGAGCAGAGCAACCAAGCGTCGTTCCGTCATTGTCCGCATCAGCGCGTAAATAAGGACGAGCGTGAGCGCGCCGAACAATCCCGAAAACACATTCGCGCGATACGCGATGCTTCCGGCAGGCATGACGACGGTCCAAATTTTGGCGAGCAGAAAATACAGCGGATAGCCCGTATGCGTGACGCCGAGATTGTGGATAACGGTTTGAAATTCGCCGAAATCGCCGTCCAGTACGCCGGGCGCGGCGGTGAATGCATACAGCGCGAACGACGCGAAAAACAACGCCAACACCGCAATCACATCCCAATTCAGGCGTAGGGTGTGTAACGTGTCGTCAAAGGACTTTGTGACACGCTGCGTCATGGGCAGCCCTCCGGCGGCGCGTTCACTTGCACGTCGCCCAACGCGACAAAATCCGCGTCACTGTCGCGTAAATTGACGCGTTCGTCGGGTTCGCCGAATTTGTACGCGCCGACAATGACGTTGTAATTCCCCGCGCGCGCGCCCGAGTTCAGCGGCACGCGAATCGTATCGCGAAAGAGTTCACCCGGTTTCCAATACACGGTCGGGTACGCGCCGCCGCCGGGAATGACGTCCTTGTTGCCTGCGACCGCGCCTTGCGCGTTCACCAGATGCGCGAACACGCGATACGTTTCGCGGATGCGTTGGTCGCTCGTCCAAAACAAATGCACGTCCAATATGTCACCGCACGCCAGCGTGCGCGCGCCCAATTGATACCCGCGCAGCTGCATTCCGTTTTCAAAATCCGTTTGAATGGGCGCGGCATTCTTTTGTATCGCATCCGCGTCCGTCAGCGCGGGACGCGCATACGCCGGCAGGGTGAATGTAAACAAAACAAACACCGGCAATGCGACTGCAAATCCCGTCCACGCCAAACTCACGTTCCGCGTCACCGCGCGTTCATCTGCCGCGCGGCGCACGCGCGAAACGATTTGCCACACACTTTCGCACCAGCCCAAAACATAAATCATGGCGATGCTCGCAATCGCCGGAAACAAATAGCGTCCCTGGTCGGTGCCGCTCGCGGTGCGAATGAATTGCAGCTGCGCGACAAAAATAAGGGCGAGCCACGCGAACACAATGCCGAGCATAAATAATCGCGCAATGCCCAACGCGCGCCATTGACGCGCAATGTAAATCGCGGCGCCGACACAGCCGATGACAAACGCGACCAGCAGCGCGTTCAAAAACCACTGCGGAAAATCGCCCGGCGTCGGTCCGCCCCAGAACGTTTGCCACAGCCACGGTAAATTGATTTGCAACAATTCCGCCATCGTCAAGGGCGCGTCGCGCGGCGGTAACGCGGATACCGCAATCAAACGATATGCGAGCGCGTCGCCGTACAACAATTGATTGCGCGCAAAATACCACGCGTTCAAAATGACGAGAGGAATGATTGTAGCAAACGAAACGATAAAGAATGTGCGCCACGAACGCGCGCGATATGCGACGAACGCAAGCGAGATTGCGACGAACGGCAGTAAACCCAACGCGGTTGTTTTGGTCAGGATCGCGAGCGCGACGAATGTGCCAAGCAGCGCGCCGGATTTCCAATCCGCGTTCCACGCGCGCGTGACCATTTTCGCCATGACCCACAGCGCGAGCGTACAAAACGCGACGAGCGGAACATCGTTCGACACCAACGCGCTTGCAAACAAAAAGGACGGATTTAGCGTCGCCACCGCCGTCGTCGCCAATGCCAAATCGCGTTGTCCGGGAAATACTGCCAGCACGAGCAGGTAGATCGCGCACACGGTCAACATGCCAAACAAGATGGTCACGCCGCGCGCGAGATGGACTGCGAGCGTGGTGCGTTCATACGGAAAATTTTCGGCGTCGAGGTGAAAATACAGATTGCGTCCACAGCACGCGCGGTCGCCGGTGAACGATTGCGCGGGATTGCGCTGCAAGCGCCGTTCGTAATCGGACGTGTCAATCGGCGAAATGACGAGGGCTGCAAGCCCATAATACAGCGGCGGCTGCCACCCTTGATGTCCAGCTTCCCCCCCCCCTTGTTGAAACAATTGCACGGGCAGGGCGCGATGGTCGGCAAGATATTTGGCGTAACGAAAATGATCGTCTTCGTCCGGACCTTCAAATAGGGGTACCACGACTGCATAGGTCGTTGCCAGGACAGCAAAGACGGACAGGAGCAAAATCAAAAATGGGTCTGGGCGGCGCAAAATGGATATTAACTTTCGATGGGTTAAAATGCGGAGTGAATGGGAGTCGTCGGGTGATTATAGAACGCGGTTGGCAAAAAACAAAATGCTCGCGCGGAACGTGCAAGCAATGCATTATTTTGCGCGACGCGACGGCTATGCTAAAATCAAGCGGTCAGTGGTCAGTAATCCATACTCTCGAATCTCGAATCTCTCCTTTCACGGAGTTTTCCATGACACCCTATTGGTTTTCGAAAAAACTACCCGCTTCGCGTCACGGCATTGAAAATGCCATTCGCCTCGCGTTTTGGGCGCAAGGATTCGGCGATTCCTATTTCACCTGCACCCAACCCGACGCGCCGGTCAAATGCGTCGGTTTGTGGAAATCGAATTTTCCCTTGAACGTGGAATGGACGCCCGCCGACTATTTCATGGTCACGATGAAAGAACCGAACAAGGACGCGTTGGAAGCATTTGAACGTGTGCTAGGGCATCGCGCGATGGCGGCATACCGCGACGCGCAAGGGCAGGTCGTTATCGAATGGCGCGCCAAGAATGCTGAAGAACGTTGGGATGAACTGAGCAAAAGCGGAGTGCAAGACCTCGAACGCCTCAGTTGAACGTTTATTGTACACACACATCGGGGTTTGCAGGCTGCCTGCTCCGCGAACTGTCCGGAGCCGCTTGCAAACCTTTTTTTGTTGCCGGCGCAATCTCCGGTCTCTAGTCTCTAGCTTTTATCATGTCCGATTCCAAGCTGTTACTCATTGACGCGCACGCGCTGATTCATCGCAGCTATCACGCGATTGAACGCGACCTGACCTCGCCGTCGGGTGAACCGACGAAAGCGGTGTACGGGTTCGCGTCCACGCTGCTCAAGGTCATCAAAGACCAAGCGCCGCAGTACGTCATTGCCGCGTTCGACGCGGGCAAAAGTTTTCGCGCGGAACAGTTTGCCGAATACAAAGCGAATCGCCCGCCGACGCCCGATGATTTGAAATTGCAATTTGCGCGCTGTCAAGAATTTTGTCGCGTCTTGAACATTCCCGTCTTTGCGTTGGAGGGTTACGAAGCCGACGACTTGATTGGCACGTTGTCGCTACAAGCTGAACAAGAAAATCTCGACACGGTGATTCTTACGGGCGACCGCGATACACTGCAATTGGTGGATGATAAAATAAATGTTTTGATGTTTATCGGTTACACCGGCGAAATCAAATTGTACGATGAGGCGGCGGTGGTCGAACGCTTTGGTTTTGGTCCGCGGCAGTTGATTGATTTCAAAGCTCTGCGCGGCGACGCGTCCGACAATATCCCCGGTGTGGCGGGCGTGGGCGACAAGACCGCCACCAAGCTCATTCAGGACTATCAAGACATTCAAGGTATCTACGCGCACGTTGACGAAATCAAGGGCGCGCTCGGTGAAAAAATAAAGAGTTCGCGCGCGCAGGTGGAACTGAATAAAAACTTGGTGACGATTGACCGCACTGCGCCCGTAACGCTCGATGTGAATGCTGCGCGTTTTGGCGAATACAATCGCGCGCGTGCCGTCGAACTGCTGCGCGAATTGGGATTTCAATCGCTGCTCGCGCGCTTGCCGGGCGAGGACCTCACCCCCGACCCCTCTCCGGAAAGTAGAGGGGAGGCGATAGAAACCAAATACGCTGCCGTGATTTCCGAAACAGACCTCGACGCGTTGGTGAAGCGTATCCAGAAAAACAAAGCGTTCGTGGTGGATGTGGAAACGACGGACGTGGATCCGCAGCGCGCGAATTTGGTCGGCATCGCGATTGGCGTGGGGGGGGGGGAAGCGTACTATATTCCGGTCGCGCACGATGCGCCGAAAATCGCGCCCGCCGTGAAAAAGACCAAAGCGGTCAAGGAACAAAAACAGGCGGCGCTGTTTGACGTGAGTGCGCCGACGATAACGGCGGCGAGTGACGACGCGCATCCGTTTGCGAAACTGCCGCTCGACCGCGTGCGCGAAAAATTGGGTGGGGTTTTCTCTGACGCGAAAATTGAAAAGTACGCGCACAATGCGAGTTACGATTGGGGCGTCCTGCGGCGCGCCGGTTTTGAAATCGTCAATCTCGCGTTTGATACGATGATTGCGGCGCATCTTTTGGAAAACAATCCGCAAGCCATCGGTTTGAAGAATTTGGCGTTTCAACATTTCGGCGCGCAAATGACTGAAATTCAGGCGCTCATCGGCAAAGGCAAAAATCAAATCACGATGGAGCAGGTGAGCGTTGACAAAATCAC
>CAZXYP010000354.1:0-5820 GCA_964644955.1 uncultured Anaerolineales bacterium
AAGTCCGACGGCACGGTCGAAGAAAATGTTTTCGCGTATTCCAACAGGGTTGGAAACGAATCGTCGTTGGTGGCGTACAACAATTCGTACACCGAAGCGCGCGGGACAATTCGCGTCTCTGCCGCGTCGCGCGACAAGACTAAAGATGAACTCGTTCAACGCACACTCGCCGAAGGTTTGAACTTGCGCGACGCGGAAAACAGTTTCGTCATTTTCCGCGACGCCATCAGTAGTAACGAATTCATTCGTTCCGCGCGCGAATTGATTCACAACGGTTTTGACATTTCTCTCGGCGCATACAAATACGCGGTCTATCTCGATTTTCGTCAAGTGAATGACACGCCTGAAGGTTCGTACGCGAAATTGCACGAACGGTTGCACGGACGCGGCGTGCCGGACGTGGAACAAGCGGTGCGCGACATTCAACTCGCGCCGTTGTATGCGGCGTTCCGCGATCTGGTCAATGGCAAAACGCTGAGCGAAATTCGCGCGGGCGAAACCATTGCCGCCGAAGTGGAAACCAAAGCCAAAGCGTTCGCGCAAGTGGTGCGCGAGTACGGCGTCGCAAATGCGGACGAAAACGCGTTCGCCGCGCGCGTGGCAAAAAATCTCGAAAGCGCGGAAAAAATTTCCCGACCCGCACTTCCCGCCCGCGCCAGCCGGGAGTTACGCGCAGCCGCAGACGCCTTGGCGAGACAGCTTGAAACCGATTCCATGCGCGACGGGCTCGCCGCGTTCGCCTTTGTGGACGCGCTGGAAACGTTCAGCGACGACGCGGCGGAAACCTCACACGGCGCGCAGGCGGTGGCGCGCATTGACGCGTGGCAGTTGGGGCGCATGTTGGGCGAAGCATTGCGCGCGGCGCAGGTTTCGGATGCGCGCATTTGGCAGTTGATCCAACTGTATAAAATCGCGCTCACGCATCCGCAGGCAAATTCGCTTGCGACTTTGTTGGAGGACGCGGACGCGGCAGCATTTCTGAATGTGAACGAATACGAAGGCGTGCGCTGGTTCAATCGCGAGCAATTCGAAGCATTGGTGGATTGGCTTGCGGTCGTCGGCGCGTACCGCATTACGCGCGATGAAAAGAGCGCGGCGAAGCAAAACGCCGCGCTGGTCAAACAATTCGCGCAGTGGCAAAGTTGGCGCGCCGCGCAAGCGCAATCGGCATATCAAGTGGAAAAATTATTGGCGGCGCTCCCCAAATCCAAACAATCCGCGCCCAAAGCAATGGCGGCGAAAAAAGCGCCCGCGAAAAAAATAACGACAGCGAAAAAAATAGCGGCTGCGAAAAAAATAGCGCCCAAGACCAAAACGCCGGCGAAAAAACAAACCATCAAGACCACAAAAGCCGCGCCCGTGAAAAAAATCGCGCCCGCAGCAAAAAAATCAGCCGCCAAAAACTCGCGCGCCAAAAAAGGAAAAACGTCGAAATGAGCAAACTGACCAACAAGAGCGAATTACTCGCCGAAATCGAAACCGCGCATCAGGACATGACGCGCTTGCTCGCCGCCATGAGCGACGACGAACTCACCGCGCCGACATTGGACGGCGGGTGGAGCCCCAAAGACGCGTTGGCGCATATCATTGCGTGGGAAAAAATGGCGATGGATTGGCTCACACGTTCCGTACAGGGCGAACACGTCAAACGTTTTATTCCCGGATTTTTGTACGACACCGAAGCCGAACGCGAGCCGACCATGGAACGCTTGAACACGTTTCTGTTCGAGCGCGACCAAAATCGCCCGCTCGCCGACGTGCTGCAAGATTTTCGCGCAACCCACAAAGCATTTTTTGAAATGGTCGCGCAAACGGACGAGCAGGACATTTTCGACCCCAATCGTTTCGCGTGGCGCAACGGCAGCCCCGCCTTTGACATGATTGCGGCAAACACGTACGAACATTACCGCGAACACGGCGCGGCGATTTTGGACGCCTTTCAAAAAAGCAAATGAGTTATCCGACCGCCAAACAGGAATTGCTGCGCCGCATCCGCGAACGCCATGCGGAGATGGAAGAACGGCTCGCGTCGCTCTCGCCCGCGCAAATGACCGCGCCCGTGCTAGACGACGGCTGGTCGGTCAAGGATTCCCTCGCGCATCTCGCCGCATGGGAGAACAACATGCTTGGCTGGGTCGGCAATTACCAACGCGGCGAACCTATTGTGCGTTGGGCGCCCGGTTTTGAAATTGACGGCGACAACAGCGAGCAGCAATTAAATCGCTACAACGCGTTTTTGTTTCAACAAAACAAACCGCGCGCGTTGGACGACGTATTGGATGATTTCCGCGAAACATTCGTGAACATTGTCGCGACGATTGAGGGATTGAGCGACGCGGAAATCTTTGACGAAAATTATTTCCCCGCGCGCAGCGGCTCGCCGCTGCTCGACCTGCTTATCGGCGACACGTACGAACATTACGACGAACACAGCGGTTGGATTCGCGCGTGGCTCAACCGAACGGCATGACCGCCGCGCTCTCCCATTTTCCCCGCGCGTCCACGCGTTTCATCGGACGGTCGCACGAAACAGCATCGCTCGCGCAGCAACTCACCACCACGCGCCTTGTGACAATCGTCGGCGCGGGCGGCTGCGGCAAAACGCGGCTGGCGCTGGAAGGTGCCGCGCGCGCGGCGGAACAATTTGCCGACGGCGCGTATTTTATTGACCTCGCACCGTTGAACGATGCCGCGCTGCTTGCGGTCACGGTTGCCGCCGCACTCGGCGTACGGGACCAACCCGAACAGTCCATCCTCGACACCCTGCTCCACGCGCTCGCCGAAAAAAATCTCTTGCTCGTTCTCGACAATTGCGAACATTTGCGCGCCGCGTGCGCGGAACTGGCAGCCGCGCTGTGCGACGTGTGCCCGCGCGTCGCAGTGTTGGCGACAAGTCGCGCAGCGCTGGGCATGCCCCAAGAAAAAATTTTTGCGCTCGCGCCAATGCGCGCCGACGAGGCGCGCGCATTGTTTGCCGACCGCGCGCGCCACGCATCGTCCGTATTTGAACGCAGTGCCGCGAACGAAAACGCGATTGCCGAAATTTGCGCGCGGCTCGACCACTTGCCATTGGCATTGGAACTCGCCGCCGCGCGCGTAAAAATGCTCGCGCCCGCGCAAATCGCCGCGCGCCTCGACGACCGTTTTCGTTTGTTGAAAAATCAAGCCGCCGCGCCCGCGCGCCAAGCCACACTGCGCGCATTATTGGATTGGAGCGATGAGCTGCTGCGCGACGACGAACGCGCATTGTTTCACACGCTCGGCGTGTTTGCGGGCAGTTTTGATTTGGAGGCGGTGGAAGGGTTGATGGCAGACGGCGGACCGCAGACGACCGCTGCGCTTGATGTCTTGACGGAACTTGCCGCAAAATCGCTGCTGGTCGTCGAAGCCGACGCAGCGGACACGCGCTATCGGCTGCTCGAAACGATGCGCGAATACGCGCGCGAACAATTGCGCGCGCGCGACGAATGGCAGAACGCGCGCGCAAACCATTTCGCGTATTTTCTACAATTGGCGGAACGCGCCGACCCTGAATTGAAAACAAGCGCGCAGAATGATTGGTTTGCGCGATTCGACCGCGAACAAGACAATTTGCGCGCGGCGATGCAGTTTGCGCTGGAAATACCGGACGGTGAAAACGGTTTGCGCGTCGCCAATGTATTGTGGCGCTATTGGAACAATCGCGGACGCTTTTATGAAGGACAGCGGTGGTTTGAATCTTTCCTCGCGTGTGCGACCGCCGAAATAGCGCCTCACGTACTTGCCCGCGCGGAATTTTCGCTTGCCGCGATTTTGTATCGTTTGGGTAATTTGGAGCGCGCGACCGCGCATTGCGAAACGAGTTTGGAAATGCGGCGCGCGCTGCAGGACACGGATGGCGTTTCGAGCGCAATCAGTCTGCTCGCCATGATTGCGACCGACCGCGGCGATTTTGTACGCGCCCGCGCGCTGCACGCAGAAAGTTTGGAAACGAGCCGCGCGCTGGGCGACGATTATGGCGCGGCGATTTCGCTGCAACATCTCGGGCTGGTTGCGCTGCGCCAAGCGGATTTTGCTTCTGCCCGCGCGTATTTTCAAGAAGGGCTTCAAGTCCATCGCGCGTTGAATGACCATGCCAGCGCTGCCGCATCGCTGGGCAATCTCGGCGAAATTGCGACCTATCGCGGCGAATACGAACACGCGTGCGCGTTATTTCAAGAAGGCATCGCGTTGGCGCGCGCACATCACAATGACCACACGCTCGCGTTCTTGTTGAATGATTTGGGCGTGGCGCAGCGCGCGTTGGGTTTGCGCGACGACGCGTTGGCGTCGCAGCGCGCGAGTTTGGATTTGCGTCGCGCCAGCGGCAATCGCGTCGGCATTGCGACGACTCTAATCAATCTCGGCGATTTGGAACGGGATGCGGGCGCGGTTGGCAGCGCGGTCGCGCTGTACGAACAAGGGCTGGCAGAATTTCGCGCGTTGGACTCCGATTGGGGCATTCCGATTGCATTGAACGCGCTGGGCGTGGGCTTGCGTTTTTTGGGCGATTTGACGCGCGCGGCAACCTGTCATTACGAAGCCATGACGCGTAATGAACGCAATCAAAATCGTCTCGGCATCGCGGAATCACTCGAAGGGTTGGCAGGCGTCGCGCAAGCGTGGAATGAACCTGCGCGCGCGCTGGAATGGCTCGGCGCCGCGCGCGCGCGGCGCGAGGAAATGGGCACGCCCATGTATCCGTTCGACCAACCGCTGCGCGACGAAATCGAAACGCGCGCCAAACATGCGTTGGGCGAAGGCGCGGCAGTCGCCGCGCTTGCGCGCGGACGCGCGTTACCGCCGGAAGCAATGCGCGCCGAAATTGACGCGTGGCACGCGCGCCGGATGCAGCCGACGGTCGCCGTGTCGCCCGCATTGGAGTTGTATGCGTTCGGCGAAACGCGCGTGTTCCGACGCGGCAAAGTACTAGACTCGAAAGCATGGCGGTACGCGCAAGCGCGCGAAATTGTTTTTTATCTGCTGACGCGCGGCGCCGTGTCCAAAGAAAAATTGGCGTTGGACTTGTGGCAAGACGCGTCACCCGAACAAATTCGCCGCGCGCTGCATCGCGTTTTGCATCACGCGCGCGCGGCGCTGGGCAGCGGCGACTGGATTGTGTTTGAACAAGAACAATACAGCTTTAACCGCGCGCTGCCGTATGCGTACGATGTGGAACGGTTCGCGCACGCCTTGGCGGAAGCCCGCGCGCACAAACGCGGCGAGGCGCATCTCGCCGCCTTGCAGCGCGCGGTCAACGTGTATGATGGTGATTTTTTGGCGGACGCGGAAAGCGAATGGGCAGCCGTCGAACGCGCCGCGCGCCGCGAACAATTTTTTGACGCGGCAGCAAAATTGGGCGCGGGATATTTGGACACGGCGCGTTACGCGGACGCGGGCGCAGTGTATGAAAAAATTATCGCGCACGACAATTTGAACGAAGACGCGCACCGGGCGCTGATGCGTTGTTTTGCGAAATTGGGGGATGCACCGCGCGCGCTGCGCCAATATGAAACGCTGCGCCAAATTCTGCGCGACGAATTTCGGACAGAACCTTCACGCGAAACGCGCGTATTGTACGAGCAATTAAAGCGCGGCGATGCAAGTTAAACCTCGCAGGTCAAGACCTGCGAGGTTTTTTTTTATGAGAAGCACTTGGAGAAGCGCGGTATGCGATACTGGGACAAATCAACCAACAAGGAGAAAGGATGGCGAAACGAACTATTTTTTGCGGTATTTTGACTATGGGTAGCACCCCACTAAATCGTGGAGCAAGTCGAACTTGAACAAAAGCGAGTCCAT
>CAZXYP010000355.1:0-799 GCA_964644955.1 uncultured Anaerolineales bacterium
GCGTCAAATAATCCACCGCTTCGGCGTTGGCAAAACGCGCCGCCGCCGCCTGTCCAGCGCGGGTCAGGTATTCGAGCCGTTTCGGTACATTCTCACTGCGGTCATAGTGATATGCCAATAAATCGAGTACGCGTTCGGGGTCGTTGTGCCGTTCCAGAAATTGCGCGTACGCTTCATGCAATTTGGCGCGCGTGGCGTACGCCAAAGCTTCGTAGGCGACTTGATGGGTCACGACATGTTTGAACACGTACGCGAGGTCCGGGTCGGGACGGTCGAGCGCGGTGAGGTCATATTGCAGTAACAAGGTCAAATCGGCGCGCACCTGCTCGGGCGCGCCTAACGCGGGATAATAGCCGCACAGGTGCGCAAAGCTGAACCAACGTCCGATTATACTGGCCGCTTTTAAGGTGAGCTGCTGTGGTTCGTTCAATTGTTCGAGACGCGTCAAGACCAAACGATGCAGGGTGTTGGGAAGTTCCAGCTCAACCGCAGCTTGCGCGTTACGAAAATCCAGCCCGCGGTCGTGCATGTAATCCAGCAGCTGTTCGATATAAAAGGGATTGCCTTGGGCTTGCGCGTTGACGCGTTCAATCAGCGCGTGCGGCACGGCTTCACTGCTTTCGGGGGCGTGCTGCGCCAGTTTCGCGCGAATCAATCCTTCGCCTTGCGCGTCGGTCAATTCGGCAAGCGCGAGGCGGGTAAAGAAAGGGAGCGGTTCAATTTGCGGCAATACGCTTGCGGCAGTTTCAGACGGACGAAAATTCAGCAAAAAAACAATCGGCAAATTCTCGATACCTGC
>CAZXYP010000355.1:809-5810 GCA_964644955.1 uncultured Anaerolineales bacterium
GCCAGGTCTTGGAGCAATTCGCGCGAAGCGGGGTCAATCCAATGAATGTCTTCCAGAACAAAGAGAATGGCTTGCCCCTGCGCGCGCGCTTCGCTCGCCGCAGTGGCAAGACAATCGCGCAGCAGGGCATGCAAAACAGTCTTGCGAAATTCCGGTTCCAGCGCGCGCGTAAAATCATTTTCGGGAATGGACACATCCAAAATGGCGCCCAGCAACGGCAGCGCGTCCAATCGTTCGGGCGTAAGCTCCGCGACTTCGCTCTCTAACGCGCGGATTTGGCGGCGCAGAGGCAGGTTCGTGTCCAACCCAAAAAACGCGCGCAGCACCGGACCCCAGACCAGATAAGAAATGTTCACGCCAAACGATTGACATTCCCCACCATAACTCGACTCGTGTCGCCGCCGCACGAGACGAATGATTTCGGCGGTCATGCGCGATTTACCGATACCGGCAGGCGCGGTGATGGCAATGATTTGCCCTTGTCCGCGTCGCGCCAATTCGATTTTGGATTGAATCAATGCAAGTTCCGGCTCGCGTCCAATCATTGGCAGCGAATAGTATGCCTCTTGCAATTGTTTGACGCGCGTTTCGCGCACGCCGACGACGAGAAACGGCAGCAGCGGTTCTGTTTTGCCTTTCAACCGAATCGGCGGCAGAGGTTCCAAATCAAATTCGTTGGCAACACTTTTTTGAATGCGCCCGCTGACCAATAACGCGCCGGGTTCGGCTTCGCTCATGAGCCGCGCGGCGAGATTGACTTCATCGCCTTGCGCGCCGTACATGCGGCGCGTGTGACTGCCGTACGCGCCGACGCGCATGACCCCTTGACTGATGCCCACTTGCAGTGGTTCCAAAAAACCCAGTTCGTGACACAACGGAAACAGCTCGCGCGCCGCCACCACCGCGCGCCGCGCGTCATCTTCGTGAATCTGCGGCGCGCCGAACGTGGCATAAAAATAACTGCCCTTGTCGCCGATGGTGAGTTCCAACAGCGCGCCGCCAAAGCCGTCCAGAATTTGCTGTGCGCGCGTGATGAATTGGTCTAATTTTTCACCCGCCGCATCATCGTTTTCAAAATCAATGCCTTGAAAGCGCGCAAACAGTGCGACGACGGGACGGAGTTCGGTGAGAAAGGTCTCGTCTTCGGCAGTCAAGCGTTTATACACGGCGTGATGCAGCCACGGTTTGACGGTAGTTTGCGCGAGCGCGGGCGGTAAGGGGGGGGGGGAGAGGCGCGCGGCGGTATGCAGCGCGCGTAACACGGCAAAGCGTTCGGCGCTTGACGGCGCGGCGCGCCATTCGTCAATCTCAATCTCCGCGCCCAATGCCTGTGCGGTCAAGGCGTCAACCACAATCTCGCCGCGGCGCGCAAGGTGTTCGCCGATGCCGCTGCGCGCGACCGGATTGCCGGCGATGACATCCAAGAGACGGATGTTGGCATCGCCGACGACAAAGCGACGCGTGGCGCCGTAGGTGACGGCAACCTTGATTGCCAGTTCTGCGATGGTGTGGTCCGGCAGTGGCGTTGCGGCGAATTGTCGCATCGCGCGCTGTAAGGCGAACGCGCACGCCACTGCTTGCAGCGGCGCGCGCGGGGACGCGTCCAAATTTTCGGGGAACCAACACAAAGCCGCATCGCCCGCAAAACTGATGACACTGCCGCCGAAATTCTCGATTTCGACAATGAGCGCGTCGTACACTGCATTCAGCTGGCGCGTCAGTTCTTCCGCGCCGCGCCGCGTGCCCAAGCTGCGCGTGAATGCTTCTGTCAGGGGCGTAAAGCCCGAAACGTCGGCAAACAAGACCGCGCCAACGGCGCGGTCCGGGAGTGTCGTATTGCGAACAAGCGCCCAACGGCGGTCTTGCGAGAGATACGGATCCAGCGCGCTCATGGGGTGTTTAGGGCCAGGGTCCTCCGCCAAAGCTGGGAAAATCAACATCGTTGATTTCACCGCCGCCGTCCGGCGTCAACGCGCGCGGGTTGTTCACTTCGTACACCCCGCCGCTGCCAATCAAATACACGCGGTTCTGCTCGCTTGCGGTTAGCGTGTACGTGTCGCTCGTCGTGACGCTCCACTTTTCGCCGGCGCGGGTGATTTGACGCGCGCTTTCTCCCGCCGCGAGTTTGGTGGCGAGCAAGGTGCTGCCGTCCGCTTCGTTCAAATAGACGAACGCATCGTTGCGGCTCACGTTCACAAATACCAGTATGGTATGGCTCATGTCTGCCTCCTTGGACGATGTGATGGCGGCGCAGCATCACGCTTGTTTGGATTTGAGCGCCGCGCGTAATTTTGTTGCCGTTGAGGTAAGGTCTGCGATTTGTTGTTCCAAATTTGCAATCGTCGTTTCCAATTCTTGCGCGGTCATTGCGGTTTCGGGCGCAATCCAAGTTGGGTTTGGCGCAGCTGCGTTTGTTGTTTCTGCGCGCAAGGCAATCGTTTCCATTTGCGGCGCGGTATCCGCGATGGGATTGAACTGCAAACGCACCGCCGGGTCGCCGATGACGGCGTAACCGCGCGCGTCATTGTGCGCCGTCCACAGTGACGCAAATTCGTTGGCGTTCACTTTCAAGTACGGCTTTTTCAAATTTTCCAAATCACCGGCGAGCGAGGCTGCGAGCTCGGCGTAACGTTCGTTGAAATATTCCATCGCCGCGCCGACGGGATAGCCCTCGAACAAACGCGTCAACATGCTTTCAAACGTGCTGAGCTGTTCGATACTTGCATTCCACAAAAACGACGAACCCCACGCGCGGTCCACGTGTCCGATGACGGCGAGCGCGCCGCCTTTCGGATGCGCCAAGAGTTTGCGCGGCAAGCGCGCGACAAAAGACGATGGCGCGATTTGAATCGCTTCGAGATTGCGAGTGACGCCTTGCCGCAAAAAGGCAAATTCGTCGTTGCGCGGCGTGCCTGCGCCGAAACAGGCAAAGTGAAACGAAATCATGCCGTGCAGCTGCGCGTCGCCCATCACATCGTCCATCGCATAATACATGGTCTGCGGCACGGGCTTGTTTTGCATGGCAACGGGTCCGCCCCAATCCTGACAGACGAGCGCGCCTTGATGTCTCACTTGACGCGGCTCGCCCAAATCAAACCCCGCGCCGTGTGATGCCGTGAATAATAGCGCGGGCGCGTTTTTTTGCAAGACTCCTTCCAGACAACCTTTCGTCGCGCGGTCGGCGAGAAACGCGTCCAAAGTCCAGGCGGTTTCTTGCGCGCGCATTTTGTCCGCGAGCGGCGCGACGAGATTGTTGGTGCTCGCCCTGGTGCTTTCGTCATCCGGATTTGACGTGCCGAAAAAGACGGCGCGCTTGCCGCGCGTGACCATGCCCTTTTCCGCGCGGACGACACTTTGCGCGTACTGCGCGTAATCGTCCGTGGTGTCAAAGTGAATGCGCCCGACGGCGTAGGCGACGTCGAGTTGATATTGAAAGCTGTAAGGAATTTTTTCGGGGTCGCCGACAATGAGCAAGTAATACGGAATTTTGTCCGGGTCCACCGCGCCGGGACCTGCGCCGTGCCGCGCGAGAAAGGCATTTTTGCTTTCGTTCGGTTGATAGCCGTCATCGCCCCAAAATTCGCGATAGCGTTCTTTGATTTGATTCGCCTGCGCCCGGCGATAGTCCAATAACTCGCGCAAGGCGTCGCGCACTGCCGGTTTTTCATCGCACGCGAAAATGACGCCCCAACCCGCTTCGGAAATTTTTGTCGGGTCCACGCCGGCTTTGACGCCGAGATGCGATTTTTTTTGCTCGACGCGCCATTTGGCATCCGCGAGATTTTCGGCGCTGACGGCATCGCCGCGCGCGATTTTTACCAGGTCGGGCGCGGGCATGGGCGGAGTGAGATAGCCGCCGCTGCTCGCGTTGACGCCGTTGAAATACAACAGTTGCTCGGTCATGGACAGATTTCAAATTCCAGCGTTAACGGTTTGCCATCCGGTTGAACGAGTTCATGGCGACTGCCGTTTTCATCTTGCCAAATCGGCTGCGCCACAAAAGTTTCGCACGCGGTTCCGACTTTGATGGACCAGGGTTTTGTGTTTTGTGTGGACGCGTCGGCTGCAATTGTTTTGCTCAAACCTTCGGGGTCGCCAATCGTGTTGGTTTGTCCTTTGGGAAAAATCAACACGCGCCAACGCGGATAATTTACAGTTTCGCCGACCGTGTTCAAGAACGAAACGGTAAAGAAAAATTCGGCCGGTTTGTTTTGGGGTTGCGGCGGCGTAATTTTTAGGTCGGTCACATATACGGCGGGCGCGAGATTTGTTGTTGACGAAAGAATTGTCGGCGCTGTCGTTGCAATCACATTTGCCGGCGCGTTCGTCGGCGCAGTGGTCGGCGGTAAGGTTTCAGTTGGCGCGGTCGTCGCGACGGCAAGGGTCTCGGTTGGCGCGGCAATGGTCTCCGCAGGAATTTCAGCGGTTGATTGCGTGGGCGCGAGGGTCGGCGCGACGCGGTCGGTGCGTGTATTGACAACGGGAATTTCGGTGCGGAACGCGGGCGCGGTTGCGGAAGGCGCGACGGTTGGCTCGGGCGGCGCGGTGGGATTGGTTTGTGCGCTGCACGCGGCGATGAAAAAAATTGCGAGCAGAGGCGCGCATTGCTTTAATAATTGTTTCACGGGCACCTCTGAAATTCCAAAGACGCTTCCTGACCATCGGGCTGCAGGAACGGCGTTTGCTTGTCGTCTTCATCCACCCAGCGCGGCTTGGCGATGAATGGTTCACAACCGCCCGGCAAATAGGGCCACGCTTCCGTTACAAGTTCGGTCGTGCCGACGGGAATAATTTTTTCCACACCTTTCGGGTCGCCTGTGGCATTCTTGTCGCCCGGCGGAAAGAACGGCACAATCCAACGGCGATAGCTCATGGGCGCGCCGGTGGTGTTGACGAACGTGACTTTGAATTGAAAATTCGGCGCGTCGAGCGGTTGATACACGATGCGCGAAACGTAAACGCCGGGCGCAAGTTCCGGCGTTGGGGTGGCAGGAACAGCAG
>CAZXYP010000356.1:0-5798 GCA_964644955.1 uncultured Anaerolineales bacterium
ATGCCAAACTCGTCATCATGGACGAACCAACCGCCGCGCTGGCGGTCAAAGAAGTCGCCAAAGTGTTGGAAACGGTTCGCAATTTGCGCGCGCAAGGCGTCTCGGTCATTCTCATCAGTCACCGTATGCAAGATGTGATGAGTGTGGCGGACCGCATCATTGTTTTGTTTGAAGGGACCAAAGTCGCGGATTTGGAACGCAGCAAAACCAATCTCGATGAAGTGGTCGCGTACATTGTCGGTTCCAAGGGCAGTGCGGCAGAAGCCCGCGCCGTCGCCATGGAGGGGTGAACTCGTGTCGCAAAGTGAAACCACATCCACGGTCACGCCCGTCAAGAACCGCGTGCAGGCGCAGAGCTTTTCGATATGGTTCGAGCGTGTGGGCATCCTCGTCGTGTTGGTTGTTCTCATCGCCGTTATCGCCATTGTCGAACGCGTAGTCAACGGCACGTCGTACTTTTTGTCATTCGAAAATTTCAGCAATATCGCGCGCCAGATACCATGGCAAGCGCCGCTCGCGCTCGGTGAATTTTTGGCGATTCTGACTGCCGGGATTGACCTCTCGGTCGGTTCGGTGCTTGCGCTCGCCATGATGTCCACCGTCATGGCAGCGCACGCGGGCGTTCCCGCGATTCCGGCGATGCTGATTGGGTTGGGCGTCGGCGCGTTGTGCGGCACCGTGAATGGTTTGGCTTTGACGCGTTTGAAATTGCCGCATCCGTTTATTCCCACGCTGGCGATGGTGTATATCGCGCGCGGTTTGACCAATCTCTTGTCGAACGGCGTTCCGATTTTACGCGTGCCGTGGGAAATTCGCGTGTTGGGCGCGGGTAATTTGTGTCTCTTTACGTGGGAGTGCACGCCGGATTCGCTGCGGATTCCGATTCCGTTCCTCGTCGTCGTGGTGTTGTT
This sequence comes from uncultured Anaerolineales bacterium, assembly GCA_964644955.1. Taxonomy (GTDB): domain Bacteria; phylum Chloroflexota; class Anaerolineae; order UBA4142; family SHND01; genus SHND01. The sequence goes on from CAZXYP010000356.1 coordinate 912, forward strand.
TATCGGCTTTGGTATTTTTCTCACGCGCACGCGCACGGGGCGGCACATTTACGCGGTCGGCGGCAATCCGCAGGCGGCATTGTATTCGGGCATCAACGTCAATAACATTTTAACGCTCGTGTATATTTTGTCGGGAACGTTGGCGGGCGTCGGCGCGATTTTGCTCGCGGGGCGCACCAATTCGGGTGAACCGCAAGCGGGTGTCGGTACGGAACTCGTCGCGATTGCGGCGGTCATTATCGGCGGCGCATCGTTCTTTGGCGGACGCGGCAATGTGTTGGGCGTCTTTGTCGGTTTGGTCATCATGGGCGTCATTAGCAACGGACTCAACATTTTGGGCGTCCAACCGTTTTGGCAGCAAGTCGCCATCGGCGTCATTATTTTGTTGGTTGCCACGCTGGACGTAATTCGTCGGCGCGGCAGTCGCGCGTAATGACACAAAGGAGAAACGGATTGTTCAAGAAATTATGTGTTTTCTTTGTCGTCGGCATGTGGTCCGCCGTCCTGCTCGCGTGCGCGGTCGAAGTGCCGGGCGGGGTGGATGATTTTCGCGTGGTCACGCCAACGCCGAGCGAACCGAGTCCCACACCGATTATTTTTGGATTGCCGGAAAATACGCCCACGCGCATGGCGCCCCCGCCAACGCCGACGCGCGCGCCCGCAACGCCAACACCCAATGTCGCGCCTGCATCGCCTACCACAGCGGACGCGCAGTCAACCTCAAATGCAGTGTCAGCAACCGCAACTGCCGCGCCGGAGCCGACCGAATCTGCCGCGCAGAGTGGCGAAATGGTCGCTATCAAGGGCGGACAATTTATGATGGGCGACAATGCCGGCGACCCCGACGAACGCCCCGCGCACGAGGTGACGATTGCAGATTTTCAAATGGACCGTTTTGAAGTGACCAACGCGCTGTTTGAAGTGTTTGTCACGGCGACAGGATACAAAACCGGGAACGAGCAAAACAACAAAACGCAAACATGGCGCACATTTTTCACGGCGGACACGGCAAATCATCCGGTCGTGCTGGTCACATGGAACGACGCCGCCGCGTTTTGTGAATGGGCAGGGAAACGTTTGCCCACCGAAGCCGAATGGGAATTTGCGGCGCGCGGCACGGACGGGCGCGCGTATCCGTGGGGCAATGACTATGACGCGTCCAAATTCAACGGGAAAGCGAGCGGCATTCGTGGCACGGTGCATGTCGGTTCGTATCCCGCCGGGGCGAGTCCATTCAGCGTGCAAGACATGGCAGGCAATGTGTGGGAATGGACTGCGGATTGGTATCAGGCGTACCCCGGCGGCGCGGCGTCGTCGTTCTTTGGTGAAAAATTTCGCGTCACGCGCGGCGGGGGTTGGTTTGACGAAAACAAGCAAGTGCGCGCCGCGAATCGCAGCAGCGCGGAACCGGGCGCGGCGAATGATGATTTGGGTTTTCGCTGTGTCAAGTAGAGGACAAATATCAAATTTGTCGTACACGAGGAGGTGATGCCTATTTGAATACATTGTGTGAATCTCACCGACTGATACCGTATTGAATCAATTCAATTCACAAGGAGGGGAAGATGCTTGGAAAAATTGTACCGTTGGTGTTGGTCATGAGCGTCATGCTCTTTACCTTGCCACAAGTGACACATGCCGCGGCGCCCGCGTGCGCCAAAGATGTTTCCGTCCAAGCCGATGATTGGCTTTCCAAAATCGCCGAAAAAGAACTCGGCGCGATTGGCGCGTATCCTGCGATCGCGTTGGCGACGAATATGAAACACGCGGAAGATGCGACGTATGCGTTGGTCGTGGACCCGAACGTCGTCGAAGTCGGTTGGAAGCTGTGCATCCCGGGCGCGGACGATGCCGCGAAATTGAATGCGACGCGCTACAAAATCATGCAAAACACCAAAGGCCCGGGCTCGGGTAATCCATTCTGGCGTATTGTGGAACAAGGCGCGGAAGAAGCTGCCAAAGCGTGGGGTGTGGTGGATTTGACCGAGCAAGCGCCTCCACAAGAATCGGACGTGCAAACGCAAATCAATCAGCTGGAAGATTTCCTGACCAAACAGCCGAGCGGCTTGTCGCTTGCCGCGACGGACAAGGTCGCGCTCAACAGCACGTTGGACAAATATCAAGCTGCCGGGATTCCGGTGGTGACGATTGATTCGGACGCGGACTGGCCCGGCAAATTGTCCTTTATCGGCACGGTCAACAGCGCGGGCGGCAAACTGCAAGGTGAATACATCTGCAAGCGGCTCGGCGCAGGCGCCAAAGTCGGTTTGATTGAAGGCAACTTGACCGCGCAATCCATCGCCGACCGCGTATCCGGCGCCAAAGAAGGGCTTGCTACGTGCGGCGCCGTCATTGTCAAAGAACTGAGCGAAAACACACACAGCGTCGCAGGCGGTCAGCAATTGGCAGAAGACATTCTCACGTCGAATCCTGATGTGCAAGCGTTGATTGCCATCAACGACAATCAGGCGCTCGGCGCGCTCGCAGCTGCCAAAGCGGCGGGTAAAGATGTGTTGATTGTCGGCTTTGACGCGAATCCCGACGCGGTGAAATCGGTCGCGGAAGGCGGACTCGCCGCCACCATCGCGCAGCGTCCCAAGAACATGGGCATCTATGGCATCAACTGGCTCATGGTGGCGATTACCGGCAATGCCAAAGAAGTACCGGGTCGCATTGACACCGGCACTGCGCTCGTGACGGCAGAAAACGCGGCGCAGTTCCAATAGGCAATAAACGACAGACAACAGACGACCGACGGCGAAAATCGTCTCGCCGTCGGTCCTTTGTGTGACGAACCGTTTGGAAAAATTTGGTGGACCGAACGGAAAAAAAAGTCACATTTCAAGTTGCATCTCAAATGGTACGGGAAGGAAATGAATGTGGGGATGTCGAGTCACGGTAAAAATCTCGCTATCGGCGTCATTGGCACGGGCGGCATGGGCACGCGCCACGTGATGAATCTGTGCCGTTTTGTCAGCGATGCAGACGCGACAGCGTTGTATGATGTGGACCGGGCGCGTGTCCGACAAGTGGCTGCCGGGTGCGGCGGCGCGCGCGTGTTTGACGACCCGTATGCTTTGATTCAATCGGATGTGGTGGATGCGGTCTTGATTGCTTCGCCCGATGAAACACACGCGGCATTAACTCTCGCCTGTCTCGAAGCGGGCAAACCGGTCTTGTGCGAAAAACCATTGGCGACGACGGTGGCGGACGCGGCACGCGTGCTGCAGGGCGAAACCGCGTTGGGACGCCGCCTCGTCTCGGTCGGTTTCATGCGCCGCTTTGACCCGCAGCACGTCGCGGTGAAAAACATGGCGCACACGCTGGAATTGGGCGAGCCGCTGCTCTTTAAAGGCGTGCATCGCAATGCGTCGGTGCCGTTCGGCACAACCGGCGCGACGGTTTTGATCAATTCGGCGGGACATGATTTGGATTCGGCGCGTTGGATGTTGGAGGGCGAGGTCGAACAGGTGTATGTGCGCGGTTTTCGTTCGCGCGCGGATTTACATCCCGAGACGCAGGATTTATTGTTTATTATTCTGTCTTTTGCCAATGAGCGCATGGCGACCGTTGAAGTGTATGTCAACGACGACTACGGGTATGAAGTGTCCGCCGAATTGGTTTGTCAACACGGCACTGCCGTTACCGAGCAGCCGGACGAAGTGCTGGTGCGCGCACAGGGACGGCGCGGGTATCAAGTGCCGAACGATTGGCTCGCGCGCTTTAACGAAGCGTACATTCAGGAGCTGCGCGCGTGGGTGGATTCCATTCAACTCGGACACCCGTTTCCCGGCGCCAGCGCGTGGGATGGTTTTGTGACGATGCTCGTCACCGACGCGTGCATTCAATCGCTGCGGACGGGCGAAATTGTGCAGGCAAGTTTGCCGGAAAAACCGGCGCTCTATGGGTGAGCAGTATGATTCAAATCGCGAACGCGCCCTGCTCGTGGGGTGTCATTGAAAATATCGCGGGCGAGCGCATTACGTACAAACAGGTTATTGACGAAATCGAACAAACAGGATACGTTGGCACCGAATTGGGCGATTGGGGTTTCATGCCGACCGACCCTGCGCAGCTCGCGGCGGAATTGAACGCGCGGCATTTGCAGCTGCTCGGTTCGTGGGTCAATGTTTATTTGCATGACGCAGCGCGTCATGAGGCAAGTATTGCCGATTGTGTCCGCACGGCGAAACTTGTAGCAGCCGTCGGCGGCGCGCAAGCGGTGATTGTGTTGGGCAATGACCCGTACGGCGACCCGTTCCGTACCAAAATCGCGGGGCGTGTACGTCCCGCAGATGCGATGAGCGATGCCCAATGGAAAATTTTCGCGGACGGCGCGAATCGCGTCGCGCGCGCGGTCAAGGAGGAAACGGGTTTGCGGACGGTGTTTCATCATCACGTCGGCACGTGGGTGGAAACGCCTGCCGAGACCGCGCGGTTTTTGGAAATGACGGACGCGCAGCTCGTGGGCTTGTGTTTTGACACCGGGCATTGGACGTTCGCGGGCGGCGACGCGGTGGATGGTTTAAAGCAGCACGCGGCGCGCGTGTGGCACGTGCATTTCAAAGATTGCGCGCCGCGCATCGCCGCGCAGTCGCGCGTCGAGGAATGGGACGGACCCACCTCGGTCGGTCACGGCGTGTTTTGCGAATTGGGCAAAGGCGCGGTAGATTTTGCCGGCGTGATTCAACAACTGCGCGCGATGCAGTACGACGGTTGGCTTGTGGTCGAGCAAGATGTTTTGCCCGGCATGGGCGCGCCGAAAGAAAGTGCCGCGCGCAATCGCGCGTATTTGCGCGAACTTGGTTTGTGAACCTGTCACAGTACATCACAATTTTGGACACAGATGACACAGATGACACGGATTTTAATTTGTTTTTTCTGTGA
>CAZXYP010000357.1:0-5779 GCA_964644955.1 uncultured Anaerolineales bacterium
AGTAAAGGTTGGCGCGGCGAACGTGCGCGTGGCTGACGACTTCGATTTTTTCCAAACGCGGCGAATGCATGAAAAAGGTGCGTTCGACGCCGACGCCGTGCGCGCCGATGCGGCGTACGGTAAAGCTTTCATTGATGCCGCCGCCGCGCTTGCGCATGACAACGCCTTGAAAAACCTGAATGCGTTCGCGGTCGCCTTCGACGATGCGGATATGAACGCGCACGCGGTCGCCGGGGTCAACCTGCGTGGTTTGTTCTTTCAGGTGTTCATTCACGACAGATTCAACAAGGTTCATGATAAAAAATTCCTTTCCGTATCGGGCGTGCCCCGCGCGGGACACAAAAAACTCCCGCGCACCACGCGGGTCAAGGGACGGGAAATATAGCATATTCGGCAATTTCGCGCAAATTTTTGGACGCAAAAAAAATGGAATGTGTCTGACACATTCCATTTTTTTTGCAATCGTGTTTTGAATCCTCAAGCCGATTTCGCGGCATCGCCTGCGGCTTGTGCGGCATCACCTGCGGCTTGTGCGGTGTTGGTTGCTGCCTGTGCGCCATCGGTAACTGCCTTGGCGGCATCGGCAGCGACGGGCGTGCCTTCGGCAATGACTCCGGTAACGCCGTCATTGGTTGCAACGATTACGCCTGCGGTAACGGCATCTTTGGTGACGTTCACGCCTTCCGCCACAGTCCCGTCCGCCGTGGAAACGATTCGGCTCATTTCGGCGCTGTCTTTGCCGACGGCAGCGCGTTCGACCGCAACTGCGCCGCTTGTGCCAATGGCGGTATAGACGACATCGCGTCCTTCTTCCAATTGCTTGGCGACATCGTCGCTGATGGCTTGCGTAGTGGTGTCCATCGCTTGCTTTTTCATGATGGCTTCTGCTTGCGCGACCCAAACATGGTCAATGACTGCCACAATCGCGGAGGAACCGGGTTTGAGCGAGGCGCCGAGCTGTTCCAGACGTTTATTGTCGAAACCGCCGTCCGCCATTTTCGCGGCGACGCCGCCAATCAACGCGCCGCCGAGCAGACCCCAACCGACCGGACCCGCGAGCAGGCCCGCGACAATGCCGACGACGCCGCCTGCCATTGCGCCTTTGCCGAAACCCCAGTCCTTGGTGTCTTTGATGTGGAGTTTGCCGTCGGGGTCTTTGGTCAAGACCGCGGCATCGCGGATTTCAATCAGCCCTTGCTTTTTCGCGTCCTGCAATTCCTTCAATACTGCGTTTGCCGCGTTTTCATCTTGAAAGGCGGCGACGATGACTTGCACGGGAATGTCGCTCATTGTTCTAGCTCCTTATTGGAATTTTGGATCCGTCGCACTGTGCCATTATATTGAAATTCTACTTTTACGCACTTTTTGAAATCAGCACGGTGCACGCGTGCAATGCCATTGTTTTTTCAAAATGAGCATTGTATAATTCCGATGCGTTCCCATTCCCTGCACGACAGAAAAAAAAGATGACCCAATCCGTTCCCGCGAAACCCAAACGCCCATTGGCGGTCACGCTCGTGAGCGTTTGGATTTTTTTGGCAGCGCTGTTTGATTTGTTCTATGGCGCTCTCTTGTTTGTGTCTACAGATATTGTCGCCAAACCGCCGGACGTGCAGATTGCGATTGAGCAAGAGCGTCTGGCGAACGCAATGCTGGACGACCAAGTTGTGGATGCTGCCGAAGGATTGTTGTCCCTCGCGCTGGGCGCCGTGCAGGTGGTGTTGGGCGTGGGCTTTTTGTCGCTCAGGCGCTGGGCGTGGGTCAGTCTCATGTCGTGGCAGGCATTGAGTCTATTGGTGGACTTGACGAGTATGTTGTCCGGCGACCAGCCGATTCTTTCGTTGTTCTTTTCCGTCGTGTTGGTCTTTTTGTTGAATCAATCCAACGTACGTCAAAGCTTTGGCGTACGCAGTCTGATGAATGAGCCGAGTCATGCCCCCACGTCCTTCCGCTCCTTTGACAGCAACTGATTTGGAATTGCTGCGCGCGTTTGAGCCGGTGGTCAAGTACACGCAGGGCGAGCAATTCTATGCGATGGATGTAGAACGCTACATCCGGCAATGTTCCTTGTGGGTGCATTATCCCGACGGACGGGAAGAACGTATCGTGCCGCGCGGTGAACTCTCGCTCGAGAAATTGGTGCAGCCGCGTCAAATGGAATTTGGCGTGGTCGAGTATTTGCGGTTTGTCGCGCCGCAGTCGCTGCAAGAAAGTGTGGGCGCGCTTTCGGCAGGCAGTCAACTCCACAAAGCCAAGAAAAATGTTTTTCGCGCGGGGCAAGGGCGCCTCGCGCGCGGCGGTTTGCTGCCGCGTTTGGCGGATGCCATTTTCAGTTTGACGCTCCTCGCGCGCGGGCGCGTGCCGGGCGCGGTCGCCGCGCAAGCCGAACTGCAGTACGATGAAATGCAGCGCCTCGAAGAAAAGTACGTCTATCACGGGCGCGTCGTGCGCCAAAACGGTTGGACGATTTTGCAGTACTGGTTTTTTATGGCGTTCAACAGTTGGCGTTCCGGTTTTCACGGCGTCAATGACCACGAGTCCGATTGGGAAATGGTCAATGTATATTTGTACGAAAAGGACGGCGCGTTGTATCCCGAATGGGTCGCGTATGCGTCGCACGATTTTCACGGTGGTGATTTGCGGCGGCGTTGGGATGACGACGCGCAAGTGGACAAAATTGACGGGCACATGGTGGTGTATGCGGGCGCGGGTTCGCACGCCTCCTATTTTCGTCCCGGCGAATATCAAGCCGAAGTGAGTTTGCCGCTGCCCAAATGGTTGGCGCAAGCGGCGCGCGTGTGGAATCAATTCTGGCATCAAACGTTGGGTCTCGGAAATGGCGCGGATGGAAATCCGTTTCGTATTCCGTTTGTAGATTTTGCGCGCGGTGATGGTTTGGCGATTGGTCCCGGGCAAGCAAAAACCTGGGCGCCCGATGTGATTGACGAGGATACGCCGTGGGTGAGTCAATATCGCGGTTTGTGGGGCTTGTATGCGCGCGACCCGATTTCCGGTGAAAATGCTCCGGCGGGTCCAATGTACAATCGCGACGGTTCGCCGCGCGGCTCATGGTATGACCCGCTCGGTTTTGCGGGGCTGGATAAAATCCCCCCCCCCCCATTGGAACTGCCGATGATTCAAGCGCGCACGCGCGAGCTTGAAACGCGTCAAGCCGAAATCGAAACCGAACTCGCGCCGCAAGCGGCGGCGCTGCAAGAATGGGGCGCACAGCTGCAAGCCATGCGCGGCAATCCGCATCTCGCGGGGCGGTACGAAGTTTTGGAACGCGAGGTGAATGCCTTGTCCGAAACCGTGCGTGTGCTGCGCCGCGAACAATCCGAGAACGCGGTACTGTTGACGGCATTGTCGCTGCGCGAAAACAAATTGCGGCGCGGCGAGCCGGATGACCCGCGCGCCCATATCACCCATTTGGCAGAGCCGGTCAGTGTGGCGCGGATGCGTTTTAATCGCTTTGCGGAATTTTGGGCAGCCATCAGCATCAGCGTCATGTTGATTGTGATTGCGCTGCTCGCGTTGTTTGCGCCGCAATTGCTTTTGGGCGGCATCATTGTTCTGGTCGTGCTGTTTGTGCTGTTGGAAGCGATTCTGCGCGGCACGTACACAGTGACGATTAATGCGATTGCGGTGGGGTTGGCTTTGATTGCGCTGGTTGTCTTGGTGGTGATGTTTTGGCGTCAAGTGTTGGTCGTGGGCTTGCTTGCTGCCGCCGTCTTTTTGCTCCTGCAAAAAATGCGCGAACTGCGAGAATGAGATTCAGCGTCGTGCCACATTCCGGCGAGCCGCGCAGATACACGGTGAGGATTTCGCAAGCGAATTTGCGTCCGTGTATGTGCGCGGTTTGAAATTTATGAGCATTGTGTTACAGCGTGTCGCGCGGACGGATTGGCGTCGTACGGTATGGACGTATGCGCTGCTGACGATTGGCGGCGTCATTCTGGCATCCAACGTCGCGTTGTTTTTGGAACCGTCCCATATTGCGCCCGGCGGTGTTTCGGGCGCGGCGATTATTTTGAATCATTACACGGGCTGGCAAGTCGGCACGACGATGTTGATTTTGAACATCCCGCTTTTGATTCTCGGTTTTCGCAATCTCGGACGTTTTCATTTTTTGACGAAAACGTTGTACGTTGTGTTAATTTACAATCTCGGCGCCAATGTCGTCGCCAATTATTTGCCGCACGGTATTTCGCAAAACAATTTATTGAACGCCATTTTCGCGGGTGTGGTCGGCGGTATCGGCACGGGTATTGTGTACCGCGCGGGCGGCACAACGGCTAGCACCGGCGTTATTTCGCGCATTTTGCAATTGAAAACGGGCATTCCGATTTCGCAAGTGTATTTCATTACCGACGGTTTGATTATTTTGGCAGCAGGACTTACGTTCGGTTGGGAAGCCGCGTTGTACGCTCTGGTGACGCTTTTCATTTGGGGCATTGCGACCGATTATGTGTTGGAGGGACCGAGCGTCATTCGCACCGCCTTTATTGTGACGGACAAGCGCGAAGCGGTGGCGCACGCGTTGTTGGAAAAATTACAAATTGGCGTGACCGCATGGAAAGGCGAAGGCATGTTCACCGAAGAAGCGCACAGCGTTTTGTTTTGCACCGTGAGTCGTCCGTTCGTGGACACGCTGCGCGACATTGTGCATGAAGCGGACCCGAAAGCGTTTGTGGTAATTACGCACGGACATCAAGCGACGGGCGGAGTTGTTCAAGGCGGAAGGATGAAGGATGAAGAATGAAATGGTGATTGAAAAGACCGGAGATTGGAGATTGGAGACTGGAGATTTTTGATTGGCGATAGGGAAACCGCGATATGACGATTCATTTTCGACGCGGGACAATCGAGGATTCGTACGGCGTATTCAAAGTGTTTGAAGAGACGCTGCTCGATTTGTCGCGCAAAACGGGCGTGATGGCGTTAACGGGCGGCGATGACCCGGACACGCTGAGCGAAATGTGGCCGCGCCGAAAGCCGATGTTTGAACATCTCGCGCGCACGGCGCACGAATTCTGGGTGGCGGAAGAAAACGCGCACCTTGTCGGCTATGCGCGTTCGATTTTGCGCAAAGATGTTTTGGAGCTCACCGAGTTTTTTGTTTTGCCGAAAGCGCAAAGCGCGGGCATCGGCAGTGAATTGTTGCGCCGCGCGTTCCCGACGCAAGATGCAAAACATCACCTTGTCGTTGCGACGACCGATACCCGCGCCCAAACGCGTTATCTCAAAACCGGCGTTATCCCGCGCTTTCCCACAATGTATTGGTTTCGCGCGCCGGAAGAGGTGTCGCCGGAAACCGATTTGGAATTTGTGCGTGTGGAGCATTCGACCAAAACGCTGGCGCGGATGGCAGAAATTGACCGCGCGATTGTGGGATACACGCGCGACGCCGACCACGCATGGTTTTTGCAGGAACGCGAAGGGTACTGGTATCAGCGCGATGGTGCAGTGGTGGGTTATGGTTATCATGGCACGGGCGCGGGCAACGGACCTTTTGCGTTGTTCGACGCGCGCGATTTTGCGGCGGTGTTGGCGCACGCAGAACGCGCGGCGTATGAACGCGGGTTAAAGGAAATCGGTTTCGATATTCCGATGCTCAATCGCGCGGCGGTGGATTATTTGCTCGCGCACAAATATCAACTCGACGGTTTTATCACGTTGTTCATGAGCGACGCGCCGCTGGGCAAATTCGAGAATTACGTAATAACGGGACCGGGGATTTTTATCTGACAGACAGCAAGCAACATGTTTGCAAAACTTG
>CAZXYP010000358.1:0-5757 GCA_964644955.1 uncultured Anaerolineales bacterium
TTCCGCTTTGGCGGCTGCCAATTGTTGGCGCGCGTCGTCGAGCATTTTTTGGATGGTCGGATTGGGTGTGGGCATGGGCGTCTCCGCTAGAATGATTGTGAGTCATTCTAGGACGTGTCGGCGAAATCGTCAATCCTGCGCGGGCGCGATAAATCCAAAGCGACTGCGCGTTCGTATTGAAAAGAGAAGGGGCGCGGCGATACAATTTCGACTTTTTCTTATTGACAAAAAGACTTTTTGACGGATAATTACCATTAGGGGGGGGGAATTGTTTTTTTGCGGCTCCCCAAACCTTTGGCAAGGGCGCCATTATCTAAAAAAGGAGTGGACTTATGTCATCTCTGTACCCGGCGGCGCGGCGCGACAACTTGGTCGTTGAATCTTTGAAAAACGAGATTTTGATTTACGACCTCGAACGCGATCAGGCGAGTTGTTTGAACGAGACTGCGGGATTGGTTTGGACATACGCGGACGGCAAAACGAGTGTCAGCGAGATTGCGGACAAGATGTCACAAAATCTCGGGATGCTCGTAGATGTGCGTGTAGTGTGGTATGCACTTGACCAATTGAACAAAAAGCATTTGCTCGAGGAACGGGTGACGATTCCGCTCCAATACAGTCACATGACCCGCCGCGACTTTTTGGTGAAGGCGGGCATCGTGGGTGCAGCTGTGGCGATTCCGGTGGTGATTGCGATGGCAGCGCCGAGTCCGGCGATGGCGAGTACGTGTACGGGTGGATGCAATAATTCTTCGCAGTGTCCTTCGGGTTGCCTTTGTACGACAGAGTCTGGCCCACCGGCAGGAACCTGTGTTTCGCCATAGTTTGTTCGATAAGATTTTTTCGCTGCTGCAGCGAGTGAATTTTGCGCGAACGAGTTGTCCACCTCGACTCGTTCGCGTTTTCGTTCCGGGTGCCAACGAGGTGAATCTGCGTTTAGTACTTTGGTCGCGGCTATTATGGACTATGGACAATCTTTGTTTTGTGGAAGATACTTGGAAGGGCAAGTAGTAACACGCGCCCAATTGTGGGGGATTGCATTAGTGGCGCTCTGGTAAATCTTTTTTTGCATGCAATCTATGGGGGAATGGAATGTTGAAGTTATCATGTACATTGGGCGCGGCAATTCTCTTGATGTTGCTCGCGTTTAGCGCGCCTTTTATCAGTCAAGCAGCACAGAATCCTGCGGCAGGGCAGGTCCAAGTTATTGAATCTACGCCGCAGCATCTGGTCCTTGAGGTTACGGCGCCCGAAATCGAAAAGTTGGCGCGAACTGTGAACGGTGTGACCTATGTGGAATTGAGCGCACAGGGTTGGGGACACACCGATACTGTAGGTGAACCACGCTTGCCATTGTATGGCACAATGATTGCAATTCCACAGAACGCTCAAGTGAGTGTGAATATCCTGCGGGACAAAACGCGTCAAGAAACCTTGCCGCATCCGGTCTTGCCTTCACCCAAAATGTGGGCGCAGCAAGACCCGTCATCTCCGGTTCCTCAATTTGGGGGTATGGACTATGTTCCCAATTCGGTGATTTACAACAAATCGGCACTGTATCCTTCCGAGACTGTTTTTGTCTCTGAACCTGCCACATGGCGCAGTCAGCGCTATGTTCGCCTGCAACTGAGACCTTTCCAATACAACCCCGTAACGCGCGAACTCAAAATCCATGAAAAATTGCGCGTTGAAATCAATTTCGGCGTCAAGCCCAACGCGCCTGCGGAAGAGTTTGGCGCGCCCGTTTCCGAAGGCGGTTTTGAATCTATTTTCCGTAATTCGTTTTTGAATTACGAGGTTGCCAAGGCATGGCGCACGCCACAGCGAAAACAAGTAAATTTGCCGAATGCAGAACGCGCGGCGAGCGTGAATGATTCCTTTCGAATTTCCGTGCCTACGGACGGGATGTACAAAGTCACTTGCGACGCATTGCAGTCCGCGGGCTTGAGCTGGAGTGACTTTACGTGGAATACCGCGCAATTGTTATTTATGGGGAATGAAGTTGCGATGGATGTGAATGATGACGGTGACAATCGTTGCGAAGGCGGCGAGTATTTTGTCTTTTTTGGTCAAGCGCCAACTGATTTTTCAATTCCGTCCAATGTGTACTGGTTAACCTATGGAGGAGGTACGGGCAAGCGCGCGGGTTTGCGTAACATTACGGGAAACACGATTCCGGCGAATTATCCCAAGACGTTCCATTTCGAGGAAAACAAGGTCTATTTTTCCTTTATCCCCTACCTTGAAAGTGCAGACCATTTTTTGGGTTTGGCGGTGAACGACCCACTTGACCGAGATAAGAATGGCGACAAGAATTCCATAGACGCGAAATTCAGCTTGGATGACCTCGCTCCGGGTTCAACGAACGGTTCGCTGCGCGTTGCGCTTGCTTCCGGCGCTTCCAACATGCCTTATGGTACACGTCAGGCGACCCTTTATTCAAATGGCGTTCAAGTATATCAACAGGGCTGGGCGCTGGGGTCAACTTTGCTTGCAAGTGTCGGTGTGACGAATTTGGACGCAGTCACCAATACGATTCGTATTCAAGACCTGCCCTATTTGCCCGGAGGGTATTGGGTCTATTTCAATTATCTGGAACTGGATTATGATGCCAAGTTTATGGCGAAGAATGATGCGCTTCGTTTTCGCTACAGTAACCCCGGCACGTGGCAGTACCAGATCTCGAACTATTCATCGAATGATTTTGTCGCGTATGACATCACCGACGCGAACAATATCGCCAAGTTGAATGTGACAGCCGTTTCGGACAATGGCAAATTTATCGCCAGCTTTGGCGACACGATAGCCGAAATGCACGAATATTTTGTACTTACATCGTCACAGTTCAAAACACCAAGCGCGATCGTCCAAGACGCCACATCCACCTTAAAGAGTCCGAATAACGGCGCAGACTATATCATTATTGCGTATGGCGATTGGCTTGCTAATGTGCAGCCGTTGGTGACGCAGCGCGCCACCATGGGACGTGTCAAGGTGGTAGATGTGCAGGATGTGTATGATGAATTTGGCTATGGAATACAGACTGCTGGAGCAGTTCGAAATTTTCTGGCGTATGCGTATGGAAATTGGCAAGCGCCTGCGCCTGCGTACGTGCTTTTGGTGGGAAATGGAAGCGCGGATGGGCGTGTTTTGGGCGAAACCAACTTCATTCCCGTGATGATGAAAATGGTTGATCCCTGGATGGGGATGGTTGCGACTGACAATCGCTTTGTGGACTTTGAGAATAACTCGACCCTGCCGAGTATGGCAATTGGACGATTGCCGGCGTTGACTGCGACTGAAGTTGACAACATGGTGAGCAAATTGATTGCGTACGAAAACAACGCCATAGCAGGCGCGTGGCGCAACAAAGTGACATTTGTGAGTGATGAAGCATTCAAGAGCAATGGAACCCTTGACCCAGCCGGCAACTTTTTTGATTATTCGGATGAGGTCGCAAGTTCTCCTTACTATATGCCATCGCCGATGGAGGCGACGCGCGCGTACTTTAACCCATGCACAAACACGACACTCTATCCATGGTGTGCTAGACCATACACTACGTACAGTACTTCATCTGCCGCACGTCAAGTTCTTTTGGATTCTTTTTCACAAGGTCGTCTGATTATCAATTACGTTGGTCACGGCGCTACGACTGCATGGGCGGAGAGTTTTCTGTCTGCGTCGGATGCTGCCTCTCTCGCGCCAAACAATGGGAATCCAAAATATCCATTCATGATGCCAATGACATGTCTGGAAGGGGCGTTTCAATTTGCGCTGTTGGATAGCGTAAGCGATGCCCTCGTCCGTCAAAAAGACGGCGGCGCCATCGGCAGTTTCGCGCCTGCGGGCTTGGGGGTGGCGGTCGGACATGATTATCTCAATCGCGGATTTTTTGAGGCATTGATGCAGGGTGGCAAGCCGCGCGCAGGGCAGGCGGCGATTGCGGCGAAAGTAAAATTGTTCACTGAAGGCGGCGGCGGCAGCGGCGATTTGATTGACACCTACAATCTGCTCGGTGACCCGGGCATGATGTTCCAACTGCCGGATGAAATCCGACCCACGCCGACCAACACGCCGACGCGCACGTTCACGCCGTCCAATACACCGACGAATACGCCGACGTTCACACCTACCAACACACCCACCAACACGCCGACGAACACAGCGACCGCGACCAACACGCCGACGCCGAGCAATACGCCGACGCCGACGGACCCGAATGACCCGACATGGACGCCGACGAATACACCGACAGACACGGCAACACCGACGAATACGGCAATGGCAACCAACACACCGACGCCGACCTTTACGCCAACATTCACCGATACACCGAGCGCGACCGAAACGCCGACGACCGAGCCGACGTTTGACGCGTGCAGTGTCAAACCCGCCAGCACCGAATTGATGGCGCCTGCGGATAAATACACGACGCCCAAACAGCGCGTGAAATTGGAATGGAACGCCGGTGCGTGTGTGACCAAATACAAAGTGGTCGTCAAGCAGGGCAGCAAGAGCGGTCCAGTCCTCGACCGCAAGGTCATTAAAAATGGCAGCACCTCGTATCAAACGATTGATTTGCCGCGCAATGCCGATTATTTCTGGCGCGTACGTTCCTGCAACGCCGTCGGCTGTTCGTGGAGCCCGTGGCGCACGTTCCGAATCAAGTGAAATAAAAAATCGTCCGTGCTGAGCGGACGATTTTTTTTTACAGTGTGCCGGGACGTTCCATGCTGCGCGTCGGGTCGCGCAGTTCCGTAAAGCCGAACTGTTTGTACAAGCCGTGCGCGTCGCGCGTGCGGAGATACCAATAGCGCAGCCCTTGCAGTTCGGGATGCGCCAGAATCGTTTCCATCAACCATTTGCCCAAGCCGCGTCCTTGCGCGTGCGGCAAAATGAATACGTCGCACAGGTACGCGAACGTGGCGTAATCCGTAATCACGCGCGCATAGCCCACCAACGCGTCGCCGTGATACACGCCAAAATTTTCCGAGTGCGCGATGGATTTTTCAATCACATCGCGCGGGCGCCCTTGTGACCAATACGCGGCGTTGTGCAAATAATCGTAAATCACCTCAATGTCCAAACGCGCCGGGTCGGTGCTGATGAGATATTCGTCGCGTTGTGATTCGTAAAACATTTTTTCCTCTCTCGTAATGCTGTGTTACAATCTTTTGTGCCTCTCACCCACTACCGGATAGGATTTCCCATTGCGTTTAAAAATCAACATGCGAAATGTTACGACGCGACAACCCGTCTCGCCATTACCCATTGTACTCGGTTTGGTCGTCATCGTTCTGTTTGCCGGCTGCGCGCAGGGCGCAGTCACAGTGACGCCGGACAGTGCTGTGGAATCACTGCCGCCCGTGACGCGTCCCGTTCAAGAGCTTTTGGCGCCGCGCGCATCGCCGCTGCATGACGCTGCCGCGCTTGTATCAACGCCGGACGCCGCGACGCCCACCGCGACCGTGATTGTGTTGGCGACCAATGCCGCATTGCCGACGGCGACGGTTACAGTCTCGAATCTCAAAACGACCACCGCAACCGCGCAAGCCACATTGACGCCGCGCCAAACGGTGACGCCGACAAAAAACGCCAAAGCGTCGACCACCGCCGCGCGCGGCGTGTCCGTGACGCTCACGCCGAACGCGTCGGACACGGCGGTTGTACGCGCGGCGGACGGCGTGCATTTGTTTTTTGACGACTATTGGATTGCCGAGCGCAAACAAGTGACGCGCACGGTGACGTCGCCCA
>CAZXYP010000359.1:0-5727 GCA_964644955.1 uncultured Anaerolineales bacterium
GCTCTTCGTCCACCCGAGCGCAAGCTTCGGCCTCCAACGCGCGCATCAGCCGCATTTTTGTGCTGCGGAGGTCATTTGGAAAAAGCACCCGCAGCGTCGGGTCGAGTTGGAACAGTCGCGCAAAGAACAAATCGGCAACGAGGTCGGCGACAGGTGCGATTTGGGCAAACGTTTGTTGGACGAGCATGATGTCAAAAGTGGTCATGAGCGTGCGCACAAGCTGTGTTGAAAAGTGTCGCAAGTGTTGGGCGTGATTGTTTTTTCGCGGAACGTGTGATAAAAAGATTACAGCGCCCAATCTTGCGGGTATTTAACCAGCTTTGGATGAGTTTTGTAATACCAATGGGTCGTATGAAAAGTGGTATAAAAAGAGACCGCAGCGCATCGGGTGGGACGCTTCCATGACTTGCTGCCCGTTCGACTGCGCTGTGGGCAACTATGGAGCTCTCTTTTGGCTTGTGGCTCAAAAAACGCCGCCGCGCGCTCGATTTCACGCAAGAAGACTTGGCGGCGCGCGCTTTTTGTTCCATCAACACCATTCGTAAAATCGAAGCGGACGCGCTCGTACCCTCCAAAGCGCTCGCGCTCGAATTGGCGCGCGCCTTGAACATCCCCGCGTCCGCGCACGCGGAATTTGTCCGCTTGGCGCGCACGCCCGACGCGACCGCGCCCGAAAACGCCTTTACGGAAACGCTCGCGCGCGCAGCACCTCACGATGCACTGCCGCCAAGCTCTGCATACAAAGCCCACCCGCCCGCGCCGCTGACCCCCGCGCTCGGGCGCGAACATGACACCGGTGTCATTACCCGCATCCTGCGCCTGCCCAATACGCGCCTCGTCACATTGACGGGTGCGCCTGGCACGGGCAAAACGCGGTTGAGTATCGAAGTCGCCAACGAGTTGCAGGACGAATACGAGAACGGCGCGGCGTTCGTCGCCCTCGCCCCGGTTTCGCACGCGTCGCTGGTCGAAACGGCTGTCGGGCAAGCGTTGGAGGTCCGCGACGCGCCGCACCATTCACCGGCAGCGGCGCTGCGCGCATTTCTGCGCGACAAACAGCTCTTGCTCGTTCTCGACAATTTTGAACACGTGCTTGACGCCGCGCCACTCGTCACCGAACTCTTGCGTCTCGCGCCTCGCTTGAAAATTGTCGTGACCAGCCGCGAGCCGCTGCGTGTGTACGGCGAACGCGAAATCGCACTGGCGCCGCTCGGCGTTCCCGCCCTTGAACCATTGCCCCCGTTGCGAGAATTGGAAAATTATCCCGCCGTGCAATTGTTTGTCGAACGCGCGCAGCAAGTGGACCCGGCGTTTGTGTTGCACAGGCAAAATGCGCCAGCCATCGCGCGTCTGGTTGTCGGACTTGACGGACTGCCGCTGGCGATTGAGATGGCTGCCGCGCGGGTCAAATGGCAAACGCCCGAACAGCTCTTGACCCAATGGTCCACCCGCCTCGAGTTGCTTGCGGGCAGACCGCGCGACCTCGATGCACGCCAGCGAACCTTGCGCGGCGCGCTGGATTGGAGCTATGAGCTGTTGGAACCGGCAGAGCAGCGCGCGTTTCGTCGGCTCGGCGTTTTTCGCGGCGGCTTTACGGCGGACGCGGCGGCAGCAGTCCTCGAACACTCTGCGGACGCGTCTGCAATGATGGTGCAAACGCTCGTCGAGAAATCGTTGGTCAAAGGCGAGCTCGCCGAGAATGACGCGCTGCGTTATGATTTGCTTGAAACGCTGCGCGAATACGCGCGGGAACAACTCGCGCGCGCCCAAGAGCTGAATGACACGCGCGCACAGCACGCCGCGTATTATCGGCGCCTCGCACATGCGGTTGCAGAGGCGCGCGAACATGGCACGCGCGCCCAAGCGCAGCGGTTCGATTCACGCGACGCGGAAAATTTTCGGCTTGCGTTGGATTGGTATGCCGAACACGACCCCGGGACCGGCAGCGCGCTTGCAACGGATTTGCATAGCTTTTGGGCGGACCGCGGGCTGGCGAGTGAAGGACGCGAACGTTTGACCGCGCTGCTGCGCGCGTATCCGGCGGACGCTGTGCCGCTCCAGAGTTTGGTGACGCTCGCCGCGCTTGCCATTAGTCAGGGCGATTACGCAGTCGCGCAAACCTTGGCGGGCCGGGTGCAGGCGCGCACCGCTGCGGAAACATATTCCAAGCCGCGCGGGCAGAGTTTGCTGCAGCTCGGCTATCTTGCGCTCATGCGCGGCGAATTTGCACGCGCGCAAGAATTACTTTTGGCAGCCCGCGCACAGTTTCAAGCGCTGGATTTGCCCGCCCATGAAGCGCGCGCGTTGAACAACTTGGGACTGATTGCCAAAGACCGCGGGGAATGGGAACGCGCGCAAGAATATCATCTTGCTGCTCTCGCGCTGCGGCGTGAACTGGGATTGCGCGGCGATATCGCGCAATCGCTTTTCAATCTTGCGATTGTGGCGTATTGGCGCGGCGAGTATGCGCGCGCGATTCAAATCGGTCAAGAAGCGTACGAATTGTTTGTCGCCGACGCGGGCAACTATGGCGGCTGTTATGTCCTGGAAACGATTGGCATGGCGTATTTCAAGCTGGGACAATTCGAGCGCGCCGTTCAAACGCTGAATAACAGTCTCGCCGCACTGCGCCGCGCGGATGACAAACGCGGTCTGGCTTTGCTTTTGCACGCGCTGGGCGATGTGGCGCTCGCGCAGCGCGATTACAGAGGCGCGCAGCAATCCTATCGCGAGGCACTACAGCTGTCCGGTGAAATGGGCGAAAAACGCCGCGCCGCGTTTTGTTTGGAAGGGTACGCGGCGGTGTTGTTGCACGGCGGCAACACGCGGCGCGCGGTCTCACTACTCGGCGCGGCGGAGGCGCTGCGCGAGGCCATTGGCGTTCCGGTGTATGATGCAGATCGCGCGGCGTATGACGCGTGGGTGCAGCAGGCGCGCCAAAAATTGGGCGAAGCGGAATTTGCGGACGCGTGGGTGAACGGACGCGCGTTGGAATGGCAGCAGGCGATTGGATTGGCAATGATTTGAGATGGAATATCCCTTTGGTGCGTGGCTCAAGCGCAGGCGGCGTGTCCTGGATTTGACGCAGGACGATTTGGCGGCGCGCGCCTATTGCTCGGTCAATTCGATTCGCAAAATCGAATCCGGCGACCTCACGCCGTCCAAAGCATTGGCGCAAGAGATTGCCCGCGCGCTCGCGATTCCCGACGCGCAGCAAGCCGAGTTTATTCGCTTTGCGCGCACCGCCGACGCGACGGCAGCTGAAAATGCTTTTTCGGACGCGCCGGGCGTCGAGGCGGCAGAACCTGCGCCGCTTGCGTCCGGACTGCCGACCAAGTTCCAACCGCCCGCTGCGCTGACCGCGTTGATTGGACGCGAGCGCGATGTGAATGTGATTCGCCATACACTGCGCTTGCCCGCCGCGCGTTTGGTGACATTAACCGGCGCGCCCGGCACCGGCAAAACGCGTCTGGCGCTGCAGGTCGCGTCCGAGTTGGCAGAGGAATACGAACACGGCGCGGCGTTTGTGGCTTTGGCAGCCGTGTCGCACGGCGCCTTGTTGGAACGCGCACTCGCGGAGGCGTTAGCCGTCCGCCCGTCGGGCAGTGAAACCTTGTCGTCCGCGCTGCGCGCGTTTTTGCGTCCGAAACAACTCTTGCTCGTTCTCGACAGCTTTGAGCATGTGTTGGATAGCGCCGCGTTGGCAGGGGAATTGTTGAGTCATGCGCCGCGGTTAAAAATTTTGACGACGAGCCGCGAACCGCTGCGCATCTATGGCGAACGCGAACTCCCGATTGCGCCGTTGGCGCTCCCGCCGCTGACGCCGTTACCGCCGCCGGAGGCATTGAAACGCGTCGCGGCGGTGCAATTGTTTAGCGAACGCGCCCAACAAGTCAAACCCGATTTTGTTTTGACGCGCGCGAATGCAGAAGCGGTGGCGCGCATTTGTGTGGCGTTGGATGGGCTGCCGTTGGCGATTGAAATGGCGGCGGCGCGGGTGAAATGGGAAACGCCGCAAATCGTGTTGGAACAATTGCACAAGCATGTTCAATCTCTCGGCGGCGGACGCCAATTGGACCCGCGCCAGGAAAGTTGGCGCAGCGCGATGGATTGGAGCTATGATTTGCTGGACGTGGCGGAACAGCGCGTGCTGCGACAGTTCGGCGTTTTTCGCGGCGGTTTTACGTTGGACGCGGCAGACGCGCTCTGCCTCTGTGATACGCGCCCGGTCATGGAACGGCTGGTTGAAAAATCATTGGTCCGGCACGAAGGAGGCGCTCAGCGCAACGCACGCTACAGTTTGCTCGAAATGGTGCGCGAATACGCACTGGAAAAACTGAACGCGCACGGCGAGAGCGAAGCGGCGTCGGAACGACATTGGGCGTTTTACACGACGCTGACAAAACATGTTGGCACGGATTTGCTGCAGCCCGAATCGGCGGAAGCGCTGGCGCGCGTGCGGCTTGAACAAGACAATGTGCGTGCGGCGTTGGATTGGGCGGTCAGCACGGGGCGCGCGGACAAAGCATTGGAACTGGTCGGCGCATTGGTGCCGTTTTGGTATCACACCAGCGCCATCAATGAAGGCGCGGCATGGATTGACCGCGTGCTGCCGATGAAGGTGCAATTGAATCAAGAATTGGCGTTCACGCGGGCGCGCGTGCGCGACGGATACGCGGAATTTTTACGCATGACCGGCGAGGGACGTTCGGCGCGCGCGTTGACGGAAGAAGCGATTGCGGACTGGCGTCGCGTGGGCGCGGCAGCGCGTCCGTATTTGGGTTTTGCGTTGTTGGGTTTTTCGCGTTTGGCGTTGTATCAGGGCGACGACGAAGCCGCGCGCGCGAGCGCGCAAGAGGCATTAGCCATCTATACCGAGCTCCAAGACCCGGTCGGGCAAGCGCGCGCGTGGCGGCGGCTTGCGGAATGGGCGCTGCACGATATGGATTACGCGTATGCAATGGAATGTATTGACCATGCCATTGCGTTCGCCGATGCAACGGCAAATACATTCGAGCGCGGCATAGATTATTTGCAGCGCGGGGATATTGCGCGCGCGCGCGGCAAATACGATTTGGCGGAACAAGATTATAAAAGCGCGCGCCGCGAGAACGAAACAATGCCTGACGTATTTTTGCAAGCGCGTCTGACGCGGGGCATGGGCGCGTTAGCCGCGCTGCGCGGCGAGGTCGCCCAAAGTGAAATGTTGTTACGTCAAGCAACGCGTCTCGCATTCGAGATAAAAAGCCGTTCGGCAGTCGCGTACTGTTTTGCGAGTTTGGCGTTACATGCCGCGCTGCAAAAGCAGACTGCGCGCGCCATGCGTTGGCTCGGCGCGATGGATGCGGCGCTTGAAGCGGTGCAAATGGTTTTGGTGGTGCCGGAACTTTTGGAGTACGAACAAACGATGGAACTCGTCAATCAACAGGCGCCGCGCGAGCGTTTACAAAAATGGTACGCCGAAGGCAACGTCATGTCGGCGGAACAGGCGGCTGCCGAATGGCTGCAAGAATAACGGATTTGCTATGCCCGAACGATTTGCGCGGCTTGCCGCGCTCGCGTTGGTAATTGTTTTGATTCTCGCGCTGCCGCTTTTGATTTCATTGTTTGCTTTGATGCAAACGAACGCGCCCGCGCGCGCGCCCACCAAAGCGAGTGCCATGACGCAAACCGCGTGGGGGGGGGGGGGGGGGGGGGGGGGGGGGGGGGGGGGGGGGGGGGGGGGGG
>CAZXYP010000360.1:0-5714 GCA_964644955.1 uncultured Anaerolineales bacterium
AATATAACTCAAATGCACCGGCGTAATGCCGGCGCGCCGCGCCAACCGCAGCGCGTTGCCGCGTCTTTGCAAAACGCTTTCCAGAATTCCGAGCGCGGTTTCTTGCTCAATGTCTGTTTCTTCTTGCCACGTGAGTACAAACATAGGCGGCGCATCACATTGGACATGAAATTAAACAATTGAATTCTCAAACCGCGCGATGCTGAACATGCGAGCGCACGCACCATTTCATTGAAAGGAGGAATGGCGCAATGTCGAAAATTCGCATGTTCTTGGCAGCCGTGCTGATGGCGAGCGTTATTGCTGCGGGGATGATGTTCGCTTTCCCGTCCGCCCCGGCAGCGGGACCGACCGTGGTCAAAATTGCCGAGCAACCGACGCCGACGCCGACACCCGGAAATTTGCCGGGCTGTGGTCCCGGCGGCTGTTGAGCCGAAATGTAACGCGCGGGGAATAGTCCGGACTGTTCTCCGCCTCAAGCGGCGCCCATAATCACAAACGGCGCCCAATAAAACGGCGACACTCCCGCTGCGCGCAGCTCCAATTGCGCCGCGCGCAGTGCATCTGCCATCGAAGCGGTCCGCTGGAGATGTGCGTAAAAATTCTGCATCAACGTCCCGGTGGTTTTGTCATCGGCTTGCCACAATGACGCGACCACCGCGCGCGTGCCGGCATAAAAAAAAGCGCGCGTCAAACCGACCAACTCGTCTCCCGCGCCCGGCGCGCTGACGGCGCTCGCGCACGCCGAAAGCGTGACCAAACGCGCGTTCAAATTCAAATCCAACACATCGGCGGTGGTCAAATCGTCGTCCGCGAGCAAGATACGCGACCAGGCGGGTGCGCCCCGTTCAATAACGGCGTGCGTGGCAAAATGCAGCACATCAAACTCTGCCATCGCGCCGGAACGATTCCACTCCAAAATTTTTTCGCGTGTCGCCTTGCGCTGCCAAAGCACGGTCGCGGCGCTCCCGTTTTGTTTTGCCAACGCGCGAATCTCGGCGCGGGTGTACGGCAATGGCTGCGCGCGTGTTCCAAATTCGGCTGCGCCGCATAACAACTGACGCGCGTCTTTTGGCGCGCGCGGATTCGTTTCATACAGCTGCGTCAGAATTTGAAACGATGGCGCATATACCAACGTCATGCGGTCGAGCAAAAACGCGTTCTCGTACCGCAGCGCGTGAAAGGGGAGTTGGTGCAAAATTCCATGCGGTGAAAGAATCAGCGTGCGGGGTTGTGTCGCGCGGCGCACGCGTTCCGGAATTAATTTGGCGCCCAGCATTTCGAGATACAGCGCAGAGACATCGGACACGCGTTGTCCGCGCACGGTGCCGCGATATACGCGCTCGCGCATTTCGGGATGCGCATTCGTTAACACATCCAACGCGGCGCGTTCGGCTGCCGCGAGATGCAGGGTATTGACCTGAAGGGTTTCCGCATCCACCAGCACGATGGTCAAGCGGTCGCGAACGAGGTAATAGTTCAACGCGGTCCAATGGGCGCCGTATCGCTCCGACAGCGCGCGGCGAAACGTCTCGAGCGAAAAGGGCGCGAGCGCAGGCGCGCCGGCGAGACCGCGGCGCGCCAATTGCAATTGCGCGAACAATTAATCGTGCGCGCTTGTCAGTTCTTGCAGCCGCGCCAATTTTTCTTGCGCCTCTATGCGCTGCGCTTGATTGTCACTCCAAAGCGCGCCGTGCCACTGTCCTGCCTCCAGCGCAAGTTCACCCCGAACGGCGGCGAGTTCTTGACGCAGCGCGCGTTCGCGTTCCGACATGGCGGTTTGCTTTGCATCCGCCGACGGCACGCGCCAATCGCGCTGGCGCAATTGCTCCGCAAACAATTGCGCTTTGCCGGTTTCCATAATGGCAAGCGCCATTTCGTCCGCGCCGGTGCGGCGGCTCAACGTCAAGGCGTGGTCAAACACGCGCTGACGCGCACTAAAGACACGATTGCTCCACTCTTCCAAACGCAAATTCGCGCGCAGCTGCGCAATGTTTTGCACGGCAGTCATGTAATGTGCGAGCGCCTCGTCGAAGCGGGCGTGTGCGCGCGCAATTTGCCCGAATCCATATTCCACGCGCCACAACAAATCGGGATACGTATCGGACAACTGCTGCTGCGCGCGCTGGAAGGAATGACGCGCGCGTGTCCATTCACGCCACGCAATTTCCAATTCGCCCTGCGCCAAATCACACAACGCAACTTCGACCGGCTGTCCGGCGCGGCGAAACGCGCGGCGCGCGGCTTGCAAGCGCGCCCGGGCTTGCGGTTTGTCGCGACGAAACGTTTGCGCCAACAGACGGTCGCAGAATGCTACATACACGGGCTGTCGTGTTTCCTTCAAGAGCTGCCGCGCGCGCAGTAACGCGTGCTGCGCGGAACGCGTGCGCCGCAGCGCGAGCAGCGTTTGCGCGCGATAAATTTCGGCTTCGGCGTACAGCGCTTTGGCTTGCGCGGCGCGTGCAAGGCGCGCGGCACGCTGGAGATGGGTCAGCGCATTCGGATACTGCGCCAAATTGAGATACGCCAAGCCCACGTACAAATCGCACACAATCGGTCCGACGGCATCTTCGGGCGGATATTCCGCGCGCGCGCGATGGTAATAGTCAATCGCCTGCGCGTAGCGTCCCTGATGGTCGAATGCCCATGCCATGCTCAGAAGACACACGGCGGCTTGTTTGCGCCGCCCGGACGCGCGCGCATTGTCGAACGCGTTTTCCAAGAGCGGGAGCGCGTCGGCGTATTGATACCGTTCGAGGTGAATGCTTGCGAGATTGATTTCACACGAAGCCGCTTCGCCGCGCGCGCCGGCGGCAATAAAAAACGCGCGCGCGCGTTCCAGCTGCGGGATTGCGGCGTCCAATTGATTCATGCCCCAATCCACCCAGCCCAAACCCAAATCACACCACGCGACATAGAAACCGAGTTCGCGCCGCGCAAAACATTCGCGGCTCTGCGCGTACAACGCGCGCGCGCGCGCAAAATCGCCGTGACCCCGTGCAATGCGCGCCGTCCACACATCGCACAACGCCGCATCAATGGCACAATCGAGTGCTTGGAATTGTTCGCGCGCCTGCGCCAAAATTTTTTCGGCGCGCGCAGGTTCGGTGAAACTGTATGCGTAACCAATATCGCGTTCGAGGCGCGCGGCAGTGAGCGCATCCGTTTGCGACGCAATGTCGGCGCGCAGCGTTTCGAGCTGCTGCGCAGCGGCAGCGTACTTGCCGCGTTCCTGTGCGAGGCGCGCGGTGAGCCATTCAATGTGCGCGGACACAGCGGGCGCGTTTTGAGCGAATGAACGCGCGCGGGCGAGGAACGCGTCGGCGTTGTCCAAATTGCCCAGAAAAATTTCCGCGCGCGCGCCTTCCAAACACAATGGCGCGTCCGGCGCAGTTGCGCGCGTTTCGAGTGCGGCATTGCAGTACGCAAGGGCTTGGCGGAATGCGGTGACGGCGTTGAGCGCGCGAACGTGCAAGAGGTCGAGCTGCGCGCGTTCGGCTGCCGACGCGCGCCGTCGCGCCGCCCGTTCGTTTTGAATGAGCAAGCGATATGCCGCGCGCGGCGCGCGGTCGAGCAGGGCTTGGACGCGAGAAATGATTTCCGGAGCGCGCATAGGGGACGAATGAAAAATCGTTTCGATGGAAAACGCCGCTGCGCGTGCCTCACCATAGCAAGACAAGCACAGCGGCGCAAATGAGCCAATGCCGCGTACGGGGTTCGAACCCGTGGTCTCAGCCTTGAGAGGGCTGCGTCCTAGTCCACTAGACGAACGCGGCGAACGCAAGAAATTATAACACGGCTCGCGAGATTTTCAATTACGGCGCGCGCAACAGCGGCGCGACAAGTCGGTCACTCTGCGCTTGCCAAATGTCCCACGCCGCGCCTTGTATCGGCAAGCGCGTCAAATCATTCGCGCGATAGATGCCGAATTCGAGCGTGTAATTTCCTTGCGGCAAACTTTGCGGCAGCGGTATGGATAACGTGTCGCTGACAGTTTCGTTCGCGTTCCACAAATGCGTCGGATACAAATCATTCAGCGGCTGCGCGTCGCGTTGGGCGACGATGTTGCCCTGTGCGTCCGCGAGATGCGCGAATAAAACATAATCGCTGTCGGGAATTCCGCGCGCGCGCAGATTCACATTCAAATTCAGCACATCGCCCGCGCGCAGAGAAAACGACGACGCGTTACTTTCGTCCAAAACAATTTCTTGCCCGTCGCGCTGTACGCGCAAACGCGCGTCGAGCCAATCGAATTGATCGCCGAATGTCGCGCGCGCGTCGCCTTGCGCGGGTGCGGTTTGCGAAAATTTGAATCGGGTCAGCGTGGGTGTAATCTCATTGCCCGCAGGGTCGCGCGCGGTCAGCGGGCGCGTCGTGCCTTGACGCGATAAACCGACTTGGACGCGTCCGACCGGCGGATAGGTTTGCGGATTTGTTACGGGGACGCGATAGTAGTCCACCAAAATTTCGTTCGGCTGCCACAAGCGCGTCGGCGCGAGCCCGTTGCCCGGAAACGCGTCCCATTGTCCCAACAAATTCCCTTGTGTGTCATAGACATGCACGTACATTGCCAAATCGCTTGCAATCGGTTTAGCGGTGCGCCAATACAAGGTCAGCGGCAATTCGTTCCCTTGCAAAAAACGCGGTGTGTCATAACCCACCAATTCCGGCTGCGCGTCGCCCGCGTCAAAAAAAATGTGAACGGGGTTCGGCACATTCGCGTCGTTCGCCCACCGCGCGGGCTGCGCGTACACGGGCGCGATGAGGAAAAAGGGCGCGGCGAGCGCGAAAAGAAATAAAAACAATGACAGCAGCGCGGGCAGAATTATTTCTGATTTCTGATTTTTGATTTTTGATTTCAGATTTGCGATACGCAATACGCGAAACGAAAATTCACTCAAGCCGAATGTCAGCAAAATTCCGATGGCGGCAATGGCGGGAAACATCAAGCGTCCTTGCGACGCGTAGGTCAGCAGCGTCCAACGAATCAATGCCGCAAACACGATTGCCACTTGGAGCGCGGGAATCCACAACAAGGCGGGCAATGCGCGCCGCACCGCGCCCCAAAGCAAACCAACTACCCCAAGCACCAGAAACGCGTCGAGAATAGTGTACACCCATTCGGGCGCAATCACATTCACGCCGCCGAAATTGCCCCAGAACGAAATGCGAAAGCCCTGAAATTCGTCGAGCAAACCGAGAAGCGTTTGCGGCGCGCGTCCGCCTGCGATTTGTAACCACACATTGAACGCCAACGGGTCGCCATACAAAACAAAATTGCGCGCAAACCACCAGCCCGCAAGGAGCGTGACGGGAACCCCAATCCACACCCCCCCCCGCAAGAGAATTTTCCAATCGCGCGTGCGCCATGCGAGCCACAAAATTACAACGCCCGCGACACCGAGTACGGCGAGATTGCTGACTTTGGTCAACAATGCTAAACCGCAAATGACGCCCATCGCAAGCAAGCGCGCGTCCGTCGCGCCGCGTGTGACGAGTTGGACAATCAAAAACATCGCGCTGGTTGCCAGCAACGCCGCAAGCGAATCGTTATTGACCGACGCGCTGATAAACAAAAACATCGGATTGAACGCGACAATACACGCGGCAAAAAACGCAAGCGTGGTAGAGACGTTCCGGTGGAACGTCTCCTGGAACGTCGGGAACGTCTCTGAAATTTCGCGCGCGAGTTTGTATGTTAGAAACACGGTACC
>CAZXYP010000361.1:0-5653 GCA_964644955.1 uncultured Anaerolineales bacterium
TTCTCCGCGACCTCTTTTGGCGACGCCGCGCCTTGTGCGCCCAACGCGACGAGTTCCTCCATGCGCGACGCGGTGCGATTCCACACCGTCAACGCAAAACCCGCTTTCAATAGATTTTTGCTCATCGGCTTGCCCATGATGCCGAGCCCGATGAGACCGATTCGTTCTGTCATGATTGCTCCTTGAGATTGGAGACTGGAGACTGGAGACTGGATGTTTTTGATTATTGAATTTCTGATTTCTAATTTCTAATTTCCAATCACCCCTACGCGCTAATACGCGCCGACCATGAACTTGACCAACTCGCCGGTCGCTTTATCAAAAATAGCAATGTCGCCCATGCCGCAGCAATTCAAAAACACCCAGACCACTGCGCGCCCATTTTCAGTACGGTCTTCTATCTTTTTGATTTCATATTTCGCGGGGTCTGCCGGGTCCACTTTGATTTTGTTATTGACCACGTGCAAACAGATTTTCTGCAGATAACCCGTCGCATCATCCGAACGCGGCGGACACGGCTCAGACCGTTGGCACGCGCCAAGCGCGACGATAATAAACATGAGCAAAACGAAAATACATTTTTTCATATTCACCCCCACGGTTCGCTGCTTACGGCACACCGATTCCATTTTGCTCGGTCATCAGTATTTCAAAAGTTTTCGCGCCGCGCCCAAAATTTTGTCGTACGTCGGACGCGACGCGTCTTCCAGAACCGGCGCGTACGGCGGCGGAATATCGGGCGCGGCGAGGCGCACAATCGGCGCGTCGAGAAATTCAAACGCGTGCTGTGAAATCAATGCACTGATTTCCGCGCCGACGCCGCAGGTGAGATTCGCTTCATGCACAATCAAAACTTTGGAAGTCTTGCGCGTCGTTTCAAAAATCGCGTCCGTGTCCATCGGTTTCAATGAACGCAAATCCAAAACCTCGACGCTGAAATTTTCTTGCGCCAATGTTTCCGCCGCGCGCAACGCGTCGTGCAAGGGCGCGCCGTACGTGATGATGCTCAAGTCGTCGCCCGCGCGCGCAATGTTCGCTTTGCCGATTGGCGTCAACACCTCGCCTTCGGGTACCATTCCGCGAATTGAACGATACAGCGATTTGTATTCAAAATAAATGACGGGATTCGGGTCTCGTATCGCGCTCAACAACAAACCACGCGCGTCGGCGGGCGTCGCGGGCGTGACCACTTTTAATCCGGGCGCATGAACGAACCATGCTTCGGGATTTTGCGAATGAAACGGACCGCCGCGCAAGCCGCCGCCGCCCGGCGCGCGAATCACCCACGGCACGGGCGCGCCCCAGCGATAATGATTCGTCGCCGCAAACTGCACGATGGAATCAAACCCCGTCGAAATAAAATCCGCGAACTGCATTTCGACGACGGGACGCAGCCCCATGAACGCCATCCCCGTCGCCGCGCCAATCATGCACAATTCCGACATCGGCGTATCCATCACACGTTCCTCGCCAAATTCGTCAAACAATCCCTGCGTCACCTTGAACGCGCCGCCGAACACCCCCACATCTTCGCCCATGACCAACACGCGTGCGTCGTGCCGCATCTCGTACTGCAACGCATCGCGTATCGCTTCGAGATACGTCAACTCGCGCGCATTCTTATCCCCCCTCCCCGCGTCATTTCGAGCGGAGCGAGAAATCTCGGTTTGGCTTTCGCGCTGAACGATGGAATCCCAAGTCATTTTTTTCGGGACACGGATTACGCAGATTACACAGATAAAGAAACGATTTGAAAAAATCTGTGTAAATCTGTGCTATCTGTGTCCAAATCATTCCGCAAAAATTCCTTCCGTCAATCGCGTCGCATCCGGCAACGGCGCGTTTTCCGCGAACGCTTGCGCCTCATCCAAATCGCGCGTAATGCGCGCCATCAATTCATTTTGTTTTTCAGCGTCGAGCAAACCCATTTCGCGCAAACGCGTTTCAAATCGCAAAATCGGGTCACGTTGTTCCCATTCCGCAATCAATTCTTTTGGCACGTACGACATGTTGTCGTGAATGGCGTGCCCGCGCATCCGCATCGTTTTACATTCCAACAATGACGGACCATCACCGCGTCGCGCGCGCTCCACCGCTTCGTGCGCCGCTTCATGCACCGCAAAAAAATCATTGCCGTCCACGACAATGCCCGGCATTCCATACCCCGCCGCGCGGTCGGCAATGTCCGCGACGCGCATTTGTTTGTTCGTCGGCGTCGAATATGCGAACTGATTGTTTTCGACAATAAACACGACGGGCAGTTGATACACCGACGCCCAATTGAACGACTCGTGAATCAATCCTTCGCTGCTGCCGCCGTCGCCAGAAAAATTCATGGACACGCGCGGTTCGCGTTTCAATTTGAACGCGTGCGCCATGCCGACGGCGACAGGCGTTGACTGCGGAATGTGGCTCACGAAACCGACAATGCCGAGCGACAAATCGCCGCAGCCGTGCAGATTCACATCGCGCCCGCCGCTCGGGCCGGTTGCGCGTCCAAAGTATTGCGACATTAAACGCGCGGGCGTCATGCCGCGCACAAAATACGCGCCAATGTCACGATGCATCGGCGCAATCACATCATCTTGCGCCAACGCTAACGCCGCGCCGACGCTGATGGCTTCATGCCCGCGCTGCGAAAACAATCCGCCGACAAGTTTGCCCAATTTAAACAGTGAATCGAGGCGGTCATCAAACGCGCGCGTGAACCGCATCCAGTAATGCGCGCGCTCCAGTAGGTCCTGCGAAAATTCCATTGCTGCGCTCCACGAATCATCGCGCGAACTCGGCGCGACGAATAACACGAATTGAAATTATTTTATTTGCGCCGAGTCACGCAGCTTTGCGGTTTCTTTTAACATGCGTTCGAGATATTTTGGATTGGCGACTTGCAATTTTTCCATCACCGTTTGTTTCACATGCGCGACAATGTCCTGATGAATTTTTCCGCCATCCACCTCGCCCGCGCGAATGCGTACACACAACGCGCGATTCATCACATCAACCTCTTGGGCGTAATTTTCACCGGGCGCGTCGTCGCCCATCAACGCGTTGAGCCGATGCCATTCCGCGCGCATCAACGCATCGCCCAACTCCATTTCACGCGCAACAATCTGCAGCACATTCGCCGCGACCAGCGCGCGAAATTTTTGACGCGGGTCATTCAATGTCGGCGCAAGCTCCGTATTGAGAAATTGCGCGACGGCGTCAATGATTTCTTGAGCGGTGGGATGGTCTTGCATCAAAATTACCGGAGACTGGAGACCGGAGATTAAAAGCAACCTGTCTCCAGTCTCCGGTCTCTAATCCCTAATCAACGATAGAACTTCCAACTCCACTTCGGCGCACCGTCTGCCCAAACTTGCAAATTCCAAATTCGTTTCCTCGCCGCGCAAATGTCGCTGCGCCTGATTCAACATGCCGACTGCCCAACGCACGTTGCCCATGATTTCCCAATAACGCACCGCGTCATGATTTAACGTGATGCCCATTGCCTTTTCGTACGCCGCAAAAAAATCATCGGGTTGCGCGATGCCGCCGAACCGCAGCGCATCATTGCCGAAACGCCAATCGCGCACCTGCGACCACGCCAAATCTTCGTACGGGTCGCCGATGTGGGCAAATTCCCAATCGAGGACACTGACCAAACCGTTTTCATTCACCATCACGTTTCCGATGCGATAATCGCCGTGAAGGAGGACGAGTTGTTTTGGCGCGAGCGGTTCGTGCAAACGCAGCCAGCGCAGACCGAGTTCGAGCGCCGGATGCGGTTCGCCAATCGCGTCCAGATTTTTCTCGATTTGCGTAATCATCCACCGGGCGGGTGTGGATTCCACGGGCGGCTGCGGCAAAAACAAGCGCATGTGCTGCGCGTCTGTATCAAGGCGATGAATGCGCGCCAACATTTCGCCCATCTGCGCGGGCAAAAGTTTGCGCGCATTTTCCAACGCCGGTTCGCGCACAATTTTTCGTCCGATGGTTTCGCCGTATTTGCGATGCAGTAACGCGGCGGGGCGTCCGAGCAAATCAGGAATAAACGCTTGCGGATAGGGCAAAAGCACATTCGACGCGTACGCGATTTGCATCACGCGAAATTCGCGCTCCAGTTCTAATGCGTCTGGATAGATTTTTCCGCCAAGCTGCCGCCGCAGCACCAACGCATATTCGCCGCGCGGTTCGCCGTTTTCCAAAACCAAATCGAGCGCCCACGTTTCTTGCGACGCGCCGCCCGCGAGCAGTTTCAGATTTTCAATCCGCGCGTCGCCCTTTGTGAGCGCGCGCAATTTTTCTTGCAGTGCGTTTTGTAACTTTGTCGCGTCCACACTCATTTGGCTGCCATCGCTCGACGAAACACGCGCCGCCCCACGCTCATGCGATGCACTTCGGACGGACCGTCATAAATGCGAAACGCGCGATGTTCGCGGTACAACATCGCAAGGGGCCAATCTTCGCTGATACCGTGCGCGCCGCAAATCTGCACCGCGCGGTCAATCACGCGACTCACGGTTTCGGCGACAAACACTTTAGCCATGCTCGTTTCGTGCCGCGCCTTGTCCCCTTGATCGAGCAAATATGCCGCGTGCCAAATCATCAAACGCGCCGCGTGCATTTCGATTTCCGAATCGGCGACCATGAATTGCACGCCTTGATGTTCCGACAACGTTTTGCCAAACGATTCGCGCGCGCTCGCATATCTTACCGCGTATTCCATCGCGCGCCGCGCAGCGCCCAACCAACGCATACAATGTGTCAAACGCGCGGGACCCAAACGCACTTGCGCGTATTCAAATCCTTCGCCGACCGCGCCCAACACCGCATCGTCATTCACTTTACAATTTACAAATTCCACTTCGGCATGTCCGCCGGGCCAACCCAAATCGAGCGTCGGCACTTTACGCACAATCCGAAAACCGGGATTGTCCGCGTCCACGAGAAACATCGTCGCGCCGCTCTTTTTGTCATTCCGAACAGAGTGAGGAATCTCTGTTCTTGCCATACAAATCGTGTACGCCGCGCCAATCGCGCCGCTGATAAACCATTTGCGTCCGTTGATAATCCATTTGCCGTCGCGATATTCCGCATACGTTTTCAAAAGATTCGGGTCCGCGCCCGCGCCGTTCGGTTCGGTCATCGAAAAACAAGAACGCAGTTCGCCTTGCGCGAGCGGACGCAAATACTTTTCTTTTTGCGCAGGTGACGCGATTTTTTCGAGCATGTGCATATTGCCTTCGTCAGGCGCGGCGCAGTTCAACGCTTGCGGTCCCAACAAAGAGCGTCCCGCTTCTTCAAACAACACCGCGCAATCGCGCCAATTCAAACCGAGTCCACCGTACTCGCGCGGAATGTGCGGCGCAAACAGTCCGGCTTGTTTTGCCGCGCTTTGCAATTCGCCGCGCAGGTCAACCCAATCGGTCACATCGTGCGGCATCCGTTCTTCGGCGGGAATCACAACCGCGTCAATAAATCTGCGCGTGCGTTCTTTCAGGTCGAGCAGTTGGGGGGAGAATGTGAAATCCATAAAGAGGAAACAGAAAACCGGGGACCGGGCGTCACAAAGCTCTCGCAAATCAGTCCGCCGTTCTCCGTCGGGAGATGTTTTGGGGACACTCCCAAAATCATTATCATTATATAGAAAATAAAAAATAAATGTCAA
>CAZXYP010000362.1:0-749 GCA_964644955.1 uncultured Anaerolineales bacterium
ATGGTGGGGGTCATCGCGTTGATAACGCTGCTGCCTGCCGTGCGCGCCGCCGCGTTCAACGCGCTCGCCGCGTACACGAACGCGGAATCGCGGTATGAGGTTTCGCGCGGTCTCTCTCTCTCCAACCTCGTCAAAATTCCCCTCACCCTTTTTTTCTTTACCTTTGGCGAAGCCGTCTATCCCCTGCACCTTTGGCTCGTCGTGCCGGGGCTGATTTTTTTTGGCGCGGCGGCGGTTCTCGGCATCGTCTTTCTCAAACGCTATCCGCAAATTTTCGTTTTTGTCATTACCGCGTTTGTTCTCGGACTCGGCTTGCTGTATCTCGTCTTTGACCCGCTCGCGCCGCCGACTCTGCAAGGCGCCGCGCCGCGCTATTTGATTTTTCTCTTGCCCATTTTTTATCTCGTCGTCGCGGCGGGAACGCTGTTTGCCAAAACGCGCTGGCTCATCGTTCCGCTGCTGCTCGTGAATTTCGCCGGACTCGCGTTGTATTGGCAAGGCGATTGGTCGTACACGGATGATTTGGTGGATTGGCGGCAGGTGGGGCAAAACGTGGAGCAGCAATGGTCCGCGCAAACGGATGTGGTGGCGGACGGGCGCGCGTATGCATTGGCGCGACGATATGTCCCCGCGCACATTCCTGTTTTGGAATTTTTCAATTACACGCCGCGTGCAGAGACCGCGCGGATTATCTTGCTCACGAATGATTTTCACGCCGAACGTCGCGCGGATGCCGACGCGTTTTTGGA
>CAZXYP010000362.1:759-5582 GCA_964644955.1 uncultured Anaerolineales bacterium
TTCGCGGCGATTTTGAATTGACAGAAACGTGGAATCAATATCCCACGTTTCTGTTTGTGCTGAATCGCCGCGCCGCGCCGCAGAATAATTTTACGGTGGACGCGCAAACGGGACGTGTGGAAACGATGCCCGAATTGTATGGCTTGGAATTTCAAGACGCGCGCTTGCCGTTGAACGCAACAGTGAACGGGAATTCTATCGCGCTGCCGGGACCGTTCGTCTTGGATGCAAAGTCGCGCGCATTTTCCCTCGCGCAGCCGACGCAAGCACAAACGTTATGGCTCTTGAGTCAAGTCGTGGGCGCGTCCGCGAATGGCGTGCAGATGGCGACGCTGCGAATTTATTTCGATGACGGCAGCGAGCAGATTGCGCCGATTCGGTTGGGACAAGAAACGGGCGCGTGGAACGGCACATGCGGCGGACAATGTGCTGCGGTTGCATCGTGGCGCAAACGCGCCGCGCTGTTGGGTACAAGCGCGTATCCCGACAGCTGGCGCGAATTTGACGCGCAGGTTTTTGGCGCGCCGATTACGTTGAACGCGAACGCGCGCGTGACGCGCATCGAATTGGAACGCGCCAACACCGTAGGCGATTTCTATGTCTGGAGTTTGGTATTGCAATGAGCGAAATTCGTAGTGACGATTTCAATCGTCCTACCAAACGAACGAATTCGTTATTACGCGCGCGTGATCTGAATGACTCATGTTACGCACTTTGCTTACAAAAAAGGCATCTTTGACAGGATTTACAGGATTAACATGAGGAGAAAATAATCCTGTAAATCTTGTTAATCCTGTCAAATGCGATTTCTGTCTGCGTAAGGTGAGTGAATGAATAATCCTCGCGTCAAACTTTCCATCCTCCTTCCCACCTTTAACAACGCCGCGTACATTCGTCCTACCCTCGAATCCATCCAATGGGCGGATGAAATTCTCGTCGTGGATTCGTTCAGCACGGATGCCACGCTCGACATTTGCCGCGAATACAATGCGCGGATTATCCAGCACGAATACATTCAATCCGCCAAACAAAAAAATTGGGCGGCGCCGCAGTGCGCGCACGAATGGGTTTTGCAAATGGACACGGATGAAGTATTGGAAGACGGCGCGCAAGCGGAAATTCAAAACGCCATTGCGAACGCGCCAAGCGATGTTCACGCGTTTCGGCTCCCGCGCAAAAATCACATTCTCGGCGAATGGGTTAAGGTGTCGAATTTATATCCCGATTACCAGACGCGTTTGTTTCGCCGCGATTTTGGAAAATGGCAGGACAAAGAGGTGCACGCGCACGTCGAAATCCTGAGCGGAGCCGAAGGAGCAGCACGCGTCGCAACGTTACAGCATCATATTTTGCATTACGGGATGAAAACCATCAGCAATCAATTGCGAAACATCGACCGCTACTCGCGCTATCAGGCGGATGAATTGAGAAAACGCGGCAAAACATTTCGTTGGACACAGTTGACCTTTCGTCCCTTTGCCATTTTCGCCTACTATTTTTTTTGGACGCGCGGGTTCACGGCAGGGTATCGCGGTTTCTTGATTGCGGCCATCAACACCACTTTCGATTTTTGGGCGCACGCGAAATTGTGGGAATTGGAAAAGCTTGTCCCGAACAAACGTGAGGGATCTGATTTGCCCGCGAGCCCCAAATGACTCGCGTCGCGCTCGTGGATGTCTCCGCGCAAATGAGCGGCGTCGAATTCAGCACGCTCTATCTCGCGCAAAACTTGGACCGCGCGCGTTGGCAGCCGCTTGTGATTTGCCCGGAAGAAGGCGAGTTGCCAACGCAATGTCGCGCGCACGGCATCGAGGTAACAATCGTTCCGCACGCGCGTTTTTTTTCGACCAGCATGCGGCTCGGCAATCGGCGCGTGCCCAATCCGTTCGCGTGGCTGTGGAACGCGGCGGCATTTCTCCCCACCGCGCGCCGCCTCGCCAAGCAATTGCGCGCGTCCCAAATCCAACTCGTCGTCACCAAAGGACTGCTCGCGCATTTTTACGGCGGACTCGCCGCGCGCATGGCGCGAATTCCGTGCGTGTGGCATGTCCAGGACCGCGTATCGGAACGCATGGGCGCGTTGTATCCGGCGCTGGTGGCGACAGCGGGCAATACATTCGCGCGCGAAATCATTGCCGACGCGGAAAGCATTGCGCGGCAATTTCGTTTGCGCGTGTCGCGTGAACGCCTCACCGTAATTTGGAACGGCGTGGACACAAACGAATTTTCGCCGCGTGTGGACGGAACGGCAGTGCGCTCAGAATGGGGCGATGCAACCAATCAAATGCTGATTGGTTGCATCGCGCGTTTGACGCCGTGGAAGGGACAGCACGTTTTGTTGGACGCGTTCGCGCGAGTCGCGGAAAAATTTCCCAACGCGCGGCTCGTATTCGTCGGCAGTCCCATGTTCGATTCGGACGATTACATGCTTCAACTGCGCGCGCAAACCGAAACACAGAATCTCGCTTCGCGCGTGGTCTTTGCCGGTTTTCGTAAAGACCTGCCGCACGTTCTCGCCGCGTTGGACATTGTGGCGCATCCCGCGCTCGAAAAAGATTCCACGCCGCTCGCGGTGGTTTCCGCGCTCGCCTCCGGCAAAGCGATTGTGTGCGCGGCGGTGGACGGTACGGCGGAATTGTTTGCCGAGGGCGAAAATGGATTATTGTTTCCGCCGGGCGATGTGGACGCGTTGACCGCGCAATTAACGCGCGTCTTGAGCGACGGCGATCTGCGAAAACAGTTGGGACAGAATGCACGTGCCTTTGCCGAACGCGAATTGAGCGTCGAACAATTCACGCGGAAATGTGAGGCGATCTTTGAACGCGCGCTGGAAAACTAGAGATTAGAGACTGGAGAATTGGAAATTCACAAATCACAAATCATAAATCACAAATCCAAAATCCTCTTTGTTCACAATCACCTCGCCTCGTTCGTCCGCATAGACCGCGACCTGTTGGCGGAAAAATACGACGTGCGCGAGTGGTTTCAACGCAGGCGCGCGGTGAATGTGTTTGCATTGCGGCGCGCGGTGGCGGAATGTGATTTGGTGTTTGGTTGGTTTGCGAGTTGGCACACGTTTTTTCCAATTCTCATTGCGCAGCAGCAGCGCAAGCCAAGCATCCTCGTCGTCGGCGGTTACGATTCCGCGAACCTGCCCGAAATTAGGTATGGCAATTTGCGCGGCGGATTCAAAGCATGGCTCACGCGCGCGACGATGCAGCGCGCAACCGCGCTCATCACCAATTCGCAGTTCACGCGGAACGAAGTGATTGAAAACGCGCGCGTGCAGCCCGAACGCGTGACCGCGATTTATCATGGACTGGATGCAACCCCCGCGCCGAATTTGCCCAAAAAAGATTTGGTCGTCACAGTCGGCAATGTGGACCGCGCAAATTTGGAACGCAAAGGTTTGAACGCGTTTGTGCGCGCGGCGGCGGATTTGCCGAATGTGCCATTTGTCGTCGTCGGGACGTGGCGCGATGATGCCATTGCCGAATTAAAAAAAATCGCGTCGTCGAATGTGGAATTTACGGGGTGGGTGGAAACCGAACGACTTGAAAATTATTTGGCGCGCGCGCGTGTGTATGCGCAGCCGTCGCGTCACGAAGGGTTTGGCATGGCGGTTGCCGAAGCGATGCTGTATCAATGTATTCCCGTCATCACGCGCGCGGGCGCATTGCCCGAATTGGTCGGCGACTCGGGCGTGTATGCGGAATCCCATGCCCCGCGCGCAATCGCCGATGCGATACAGCACGCACTCACGCTCGACGCGCATTGGGGACATTGCGCACGCGCGAGAATCATTCAAGAATTTCCAATGAACGCGCGGCGCGAAAAATTATTCGCGTTGGTTGATAAACTCCTTTCCGCTGACCGATAACCGTTCACCGATAACCATTCACCGATGACTGTTCACCATCCACAGGTCACTGTCATTCTGCCGATTCGCAACGAAGCGCGTTACATCGCCCAATGTCTCGACGCGGTGTTGGCGCAAACCTATCCGCGCGAATGTTTGGAAATTCTCATCGTGGACGGCATGTCCGACGACGGCACGCGCGAAATTGTAAACGGCATCATTGCAAAAATCTCCAACCTCCAGTCTCCAATCTCCAATCTCCAATCTCCAATCTCCAATCTCCAATTGCTGGACAATCCCCACCGCATCGTTCCCACCGCGCTCAATCGCGGCATACAAAACGCGCGCGGCGAAATCATCATCCGCGTGGACGGACACTGTGTCATTGCGCGCGATTACGTGGAACGTTGTATGCAGGTGTTGCATACGGTGGAGGCGGATTGCGTTGGCGGCGCGATAGAAACACTTGGCGAAACTTTCACCGCGCGCGCGATTGCGTTGGCGCAGAGTTCGCCGTTTGGGGTGGGCGGCGCGCGGTTTCGCTATTCCAATCGCGCGGGCTATGTGGACACACTCGCGTTCGGCGCATATCGCCGCAAGGTGTTTGACCGCATTGGTTTGTTTGACGAGGAATTGGTGCGCAATCAGGATGACGAATTTAATTTGCGGCTCACGCGCGCGGGCGGAAAAATTTGGCTCGACCCGCACATCAAGTCGGTGTATTATTCGCGCGGCACGCTGTGCGGGTTGTGGAAACAGTATTTTGAATATGGGTTTTGGAAAGTGCGCGTGATGCAAAAACACGGGCGTCCCGCGTCGCTGCGGCATCTCGTGCCTGCCATCTTTGTTCTCGCGTTGGGCGGCGCGTTGATGCTCTCGCTCGTGACACAGCAGTTGCTTTGGGTGTTGCTCGTCGCGCTGCCATATCTTGTCGCGTCCTTCACCGCATCCCTCGTCGTCGCGG
>CAZXYP010000363.1:0-5548 GCA_964644955.1 uncultured Anaerolineales bacterium
CGCCGTCGCTCATGGCTTTGGCGGGATTCGGATGCACTTCGACAATCAATCCGTCCGCGCCGGCTGCCACCGCGCTGCGCGCAATCGGTGTGACCAAATCCCAACGTCCTGTGCCGTGCGACGGGTCAGCAATGACAGGCAAGTGCGTGAGTTGTTTCAAGACGGGAATAGCATTCACGTCAAAGGTGTTGCGCGTGGCGGTTTCGTACGTGCGAATGCCGCGTTCGCACAACATGACGCGCGTGTTGCCGTGCGACAAAATGTATTCTGCCGCCATGATGAGTTCTTCCATCGTGGACATCATGCCGCGTTTGAGCAGCACCGGTTTTTGTATTTCGCCGACCGCGTTGAGCAGCGCGAAATTTTGCATGTTGCGCGCGCCGATTTGCAGCACGTCCGCGTACTGCGCGACGAGGGTCACGTCATTGGGCGACATGACTTCGGTCACGGTGGGCAAGCCGTATTGCTCGCGCACTTCGCGCAAGAGTTCGAGCCCTTTCAGCCCCAACCCTTGAAACGCGTACGGTGAGGTGCGCGGTTTGTATGCGCCCGCGCGCAGCATTTTCGCTCCCGCTTCTTTGACCGCGTGCGCCGATTCCATCAATTGTTCGCGCGACTCAATCGAACACGGTCCGGCAATGATGGGGATATTTTTACCGCCGACGGTGACGCCGTTGATGCGAATGATGGTGTCTTCGGGATGAAAATCGCGGCTCGCCAGTTTGAACGGATGCAAGACGCGCATGGCGCGCTCGACGCCTTCGAACATTTCAAAGTTTTCGGGTTCGAGTCCGCGTTCATCGCCGATGATGCCGATGATGGTGCGTTCTTCGCCGGACGAGAGATGCGCTTTGAAACCCAATTCCTCGATGTGCGAGACGAGTTTGCCAATATCTTCCGCCGACGCATGATGTTTCATGACAATGACCATTGGATGACTCCTGTAGTAACGATTTCAATCGTTCGCTCGTCGTAGTAACGTCGTTACGCGCAGAGTAACAATCATGCGTTGAGGCAACGGAACGATTGAAATCGTCATTACGACGCAAAAATAAAAAAAAGAGCGTGGGGTCGAAACCTCACGCTCTTGGTGTGTGCTTGTTGCGAATCTATGTTCCGCTTGGCACGCGTGGCAGTTCGACCTCCGGG
The DNA here is from genome assembly GCA_964644955.1 of uncultured Anaerolineales bacterium. Taxonomy (GTDB): domain Bacteria; phylum Chloroflexota; class Anaerolineae; order UBA4142; family SHND01; genus SHND01. Next base: position 1,150 of record CAZXYP010000363.1, read on the forward strand.
GTGGCGAAGGTAAAATAAAACCACGCAAAGTAAAAGCGGTTCTGCATGTTGGCTGGGATTGTATGGGAAATGCGGCGAATGTCAAATGACGCTTATCCATGAACGCACGGGCGGTTTCCGTTTTTCGCGTTTTGTTTTATGATGCATTGTGAACGCGGATTGCGCGCGATGGATAACACGGGAGGAGTTGACCCATGGCTGCAGACAAATATCGTCACGCCGAGGATGAATATTTCAAGCTGCGCGGGCAGTTTGATACCGGACGCCTTTCGCAAGAACAATTTGACGAAAAGCTGCGCGCGTTGATGCTGCAAGATGAGCAAGGGCGTTATTGGATGCTCGGCGCGGACAGCGGCAAATGGTATTACTATGACGGCACGAAATGGGTGCAGGGCGACCCGTATCCGGGCGCATCCATGCCGCCGCCGGTTGTCCTCGCGGCGATGCCGGCTTCATCGCCGCCGCCTGCAGCTCCTGCATCGGTGTCGCCCGCGCCCGCGCCGCCTGCCACCAAACGCGGTTTTCCAATCGTGCCCGTCTTGATTGTCTTGGCGTTATTGGCGCTTGGCGTCGCGGGGTTTTTGATTTTCCAAAATCGCGAACGTATTTTTGTCGCGCAGCAGCCGCCGCAAATCACGCCCGTTTTGCCGCCGACGATTACGCGCGCGCCCAGTCCGACCGCGCCCGTATTTGTGCCGACGCTCGCGCCGCAAACGCTGCCGCCGTTAGCCACCGCAATTCCCGCCACGGATGTTCCGACGGATGCGCCGCCAAGCGTTGCGCCTCCGACAAACGCGCCCGCCATCACCGTCATTGTCGTGACCGATGTCCCGCCCCCCACGATTGAACTTCCGACGTTACTGCCGACGGCGACAACGCCGCCGACACAGCCGCCGACGGTTGCGCCGACGAAACCGCCCGCGACCGCGACCAAAGCCCCGCCGACCAACACTGTCGTCCCGACGTGCCCGAACGGCGTGTGCGTTACCAACCTGCAATTCTCACCCGCCGCGCCGAAACGCAATCAAGACGTCACGTTCACGGCAAACTTTTTGAATTCGACGGGCGATACCAAATCCTACAACTGGTTGATTCTGGTGTACCGGCAGGGACAGACGAAAGGGTTTGGCGAATCGGCCGCGTACAATATTTCAGTTCCGCCGGGCGTGAGTACTTTTTCAATCACGCATACGGTCGTCAAAGGACCGGGCGGGTGCGAACCGTTTTATGCGCGCGCCGGATGGAAAATCAGCGCGTTTGAGAAATACGAATTCCCGAACGTGAGCGGCGAACCCGCCACCGCGAATTTTGATGTGTGTCCGTAAGGCGATGGATGAAGGATGAAACCGGAAGGCGGAGAGCGAAAGTGACCGTCATGCGCCGCGCGAGTGAATAACAAGAATGACGAAAACACCATTCCTCATCATTGGCGCGGGACCGTACGCCATTGCGACCGCCGCGTACGCGCAATCGCTCGGCGTGGAAACGACGGTCGTCGGCAAGACGTTGGATTTTTGGAAAACGCATATGCCGCGCGGCATGTATTTGCGTTCCGGTCCCGATTGGCATCTCGACGCGCGCGATACGCATACGTTCGAAGCATTTGTGAAACTGCGCGGCTATACGCGTGCACAAATCAAACCGGTGCCGCTCGATACGTTTCTCGATTACGCGAGCTGGTTTATGGGACAATACGATGTGCGCCCATACAACGCGCACGTGACGCGTTTGGCAAAAGAAATCGGCGCGTTTCGCGCGACGCTGGACGATGGTTCGGAAATTCGCGCGGAAAAGGTTTTGGTCGCGCCCGGCTTTACGTATTTTAAACATTGTCCGCAGGACGTGACGGAAAAATTACCAGCGGGTTCGTACACGCATACGTGCGATACGGTGGATTTTGAATTTTATCGCGGCAAGCGCGTATTGATTATCGGCGGACGGCAGAGCGCGTTCGAGTGGGCGGCGTTGATGCGCGAGCATGGCGCGCAAGAAATTTTTTTGACGCATCGGCACGCGACGCCAAAATTTACGGAACCCGATTGGTCGTGGGTGCAGCCGATGGCGCGGCGCACGCTCGATGACCATGCGTGGTGGCGCAATTTATTGCCTGATGAACAAGAAAAAATTCGTCACGATTTTTGGGCGGCGGGACGTTTGATTTTGGAAGCGTGGCTCGACGCGCGCGTGCATCAGCCCAACATTCACATTCACGGTGAAACAAATCTCGCGCGCGTCACTGCGCGCGGCGCCAAGACGTATGAGGTCGCGCTTGATGACGGAACCGAATTCAATGTACATCACATCATTCTTGCAACGGGTTACAAACCGAACATCCATCACGTCGCGTTCCTCGACCGCGCGACGATATTGGATGCGCTGCAAACAGCGGACGGTTTTCCCGTACTCGATACGAAATTTCAAACCACACTGCCGAATTTGTACATGACAGGGCTGGTTGCCACGCGCGATTTTGGTCCGTTTTTTGGTTTTACGGTCGCGTGTCCCATCGCCGCAAAAATTATCGGCGACGCGGTGGCGGCATAGTCACGCCGTGCGCGCGCCGCGAAAATAACCGCGCTGTAACGGGCGCACTTCGTCGAGCGTGATAAAGGCGTCGGGGTCCACCCGCAAAATAATCGCCCGCACGGCGTCCACCTCTTTGCGTTTTACCGCGCAATTGATAACCGTGATTTCGCCCTCGCGTCCCCGTCCCGGAAATTCCGTGGACGCGTGTCCGGCGACGCGCAGCGCATCGGAAATCGCGCGTCCGTGCGCGGGCGAATAGATGCGAAACATCATGTAGCCGATGGCGAGCCGTTCCTCGACGGTCATGCCAATCAAAATGCCCGTGCCGAAACCGAGCGCGTAGCCCGCAATCGTAAAAATGTTCAACGGACGCGTCAACACGCCCGCAACCGCCACAATAAATACGCCCGCTTGCAGCGCGCCGATACCGGCGGCAATCCATTTGCGCCCGCGCATCACAAACAACAAGCGCAAGGTGTCGAGCGACATGTCCAACACGCGCAAAATAAAAATCAACAGCCCCGCGAAAATCATTTCTTGCATCGGTGTTTCCTCTCGAATTGATAAAGATGCGGATTGCTTTTAGAATTATGCTACATTTTATGCGCGTCCCTTGTGCTCTCAAACACAGCCCCTGAAAAATGTCTCGCCTCGAAACGATATTTGAACACGGCTTTTCTGAAAGCGCCTGGACCGACCATACGGTGGCGGCGCTCGCGCGTTTGAATCGCGCATACGGCGCGGAGATTTTGCGCGCGACGGTTCATCAGGGCAAACGAAAATTGCAAGCGGCGGAATATGTGGGGGTGGTGCGACTCGGCGCGCAGTCGTTTCAAATTTTGCCCAAGCTGTACCAAAGCGCGGATGCAAATATTGCCGCGCAAGAAGCGACGCGCAATTTGTTGCACATGCTTGCCTATGCAAACGATTTGCAAATCCGCGAACACGCGCTCGCGCCGTTATTGAAGCAAGACGCGGACTGGTTTGAAATTTTGACGCGCTTGTTTGTCACGCATCTGCAAGCGGAATGGCAGCGCGGCGCGCAGCGCAATTATCAACGCATCGAGGACGAATTGCCCTTGTTGAAAGGCAAATGGCGTATCGGCGAACAATTGCGTCGCCCCGTGCAGCATCATCGTTTTCATGTCGCGTATGATGAATTCACAAGCGACAATGCGTTGAATCGCGTGTTTCGTTTCGTGGTGGAACGGTTGTGGCATCTCACGCGCGACGCGCACAATCGGCAGCGTTTGGGCGAACTGCGCCAGTGGCTCGACGAAGTAATGCTTGTCTCAACACTCACCGTTGACGAAGTGCCGCCCACGCTCATTACGCGTTTGAACGAACGCTTTGCGCCGTTGCTGAATCTCGCGCGTTTGTTTCTCGCGCAGCGCTCTTTGCAACTCGCCGCGCGTGATATGGAAACGTTCGCGTTTGTGTTGGACATGAACGCGTTGTTTGAAGGATTCATCGTAAATTTCATTCGCGGGCATCGCAATGAAATTTTGCCGCACTATGTGAACGCGGATTTGCTCATCCAAACGCGCGGCGCAACCCGCCATCTCGCACAGCACGAAATTCACGGCAACGTCTTTCACCTCAAACCTGACCTGGCTGTCCGCGTTGAAAATTCTTTCCCACTTTTGCTCGACACAAAATACAAAACCCTCGATGTGACGAAAAATAATTTTGGCGCGAGTCAAGCCGATTTTTATCAGATGTACGCGTACTCGCAGCAATATCATTGTCCACACATTGTTCTGCTATATCCGCAAACGGCGGGGATGGATTTTCCAGTGAATGAAGAATTCAAAATTGTGGGAACAAACGAAACGATTCGCGTGGCGACGGTGGATGTGAGGGGGGATTTGGG
>CAZXYP010000364.1:0-5538 GCA_964644955.1 uncultured Anaerolineales bacterium
TTGGAAGAGTATGTGGGGATGTTGGAAGAACGGGTGAGGGGGTGAGCGGGTGAAGGGGTGGGACGGTGACAAGGTGAGGCGGTGACAAGGTGACAGGGTGATAGACTGTTTGCATAGCGAGCATGCTCTAATGCGATTCCTTTTGAGGAGGAAAATTCAATGGGAAACATTGTGACGCATCGGGACTTGGAAGTGTATAAGAAAGCGTTCGATGCTTCGATGGAGATTTTTCGTTTGTCCAAAAGTTTTCCAAAAACGGAAACGTATTCGTTAACGGACCAAATTCGACGTTCCTCGCGTTCGGTGTGTGCCAACCTTGCGGAAGCGTGGCGCAAGCGTCGGTATCCCGCCCATTTCATTAGCAAATTGTCTGATGCCGAAGCCGAAGCTGCCGAGACGCAAGTTTGGTTGGAATTTGCTGTCGAATGTGGATATCTCGACCGCGAACTCGCGCGCACCTTGTATCAACGCTACAACGAAATCATTGGCACACTTGTTGGCATGATTAATCATCCCGAAACATGGGTCATCACCAAACGCAAAGCATAATCACCTTGCCACCCTGCACCTTGTAACTCTCTCTGTCACCTTGTCACCTTGTCAGGAGTTGAATCATGAACTCTCCCTACAAAGGATTAATGCCCTACTCCGAATCCGACGCCCCGTTTTTTTTCGGACGCGCGGCGGAGCAGGAAATTATTGTGGCGAACATGAACGTATCGCGCTTGACGTTATTGTACGGCGCGAGCGGCGTGGGCAAGAGTTCCATTTTGCGCGCGGGCATCGCGCATCAACTGCGTCAGGACGCACAGAAAAATTTGCAGGAACGCGGCACACCCGAATTCGGCGTCGTCGTTTTTTCCTCATGGCGCGACGACCCCGTGCAAGCCCTCATCGCGCGCGTGAATGACGAAGTGGCGCGCACATTATCGAATAGTCACCCTGTCACCCCGTCACCCGTTCACCCGTTCACCCCTTCATCTCTCACCGAATCCCTCGCAACCAACACGAAACGCGTCGGCGGCGACCTGTACATCATCCTCGACCAATTCGAAGAATATTTTTTGTATCATCCCGACGATGGCGGCGCAGGTTCGTTTGCCGACGAGTTTGCGCGTGTGCTCAATCGCGACGATTTGCGTGTAAATTTTTTATTGGCGATTCGCGAAGATGCTTTGGCGAAACTGGACCGGTTCAAAGGGCGCATTCCAAATCTGTTTGAAAATTATTTGCGGATGGAACATTTGGACCGCGACGCCGCGCGCGACGCGATTGTGAAACCGTTGGACGAATACAATCATCAATCTGCGAATGGTTCGCGTATCGAAATCGAACCCGCGCTGGTGGATGCAGTCTTGGAGCAGACGCGGACGGGGCAGGTGGTGGTCGGCGAAGCAGGACGCGGCGGGGTGGAACGCGCGGGCGGCGATGAAATCGAAACGCCGTATTTGCAATTGGTCATGACGCGGTTGTGGGCGGAAGAGACCTCGCCCCTAACCCCTCTCCTACAAAGAGAGGGGAATGTAACTCCCCCTTCCCTTGTAGGGAAGGGGGCAGGGGGGTTAGGTGTAACGCTGCGTCTCGCAACGCTCGAACGTCTGGGCGGCGCGGAAAAAATCGTGCGGACGCATTTGGATACGACAATGGGCGCGTTGCCCGAACACGAACAGCAAGTCGCCGCGAGCATTTTCAATTTTCTCGTCACGCCATCCGGCACAAAAATCGCGCACACCGCCCGCGACCTTGCCGATTATTCGCATGTGCCGCACGACGAAATCGCCGCGACGCTGGAAAAACTATCGGGCGGCGACATTCGCATCCTGCGTCCCGTCGCGCCGCCGTTGGACCAGCCGAACGAACCGCGTTACGAAATTTTTCACGACGTATTGGGCGCGCCGATTTTGGATTGGCGCACGCGTTTTGTGCAAGGGCAAGAAAAAATCGAGAGCGAGAAAAAATTGGCGGCGGAAAAACGCCGTGTGCAGAGATTACGTTTTGGTTTAATTGGTGTGAGTTTATTACTGCTCGCGGTGATTGCGCTGGCGCTCTTTGCCTTGACCCAGCGTGAAGCCGCCGCCCGTGCATCGGCAGAAGCGGAACAACAAAAAGCAGAAGCTCTGACGCAACGCGACGCTGCGCAAAAAGCGCAAGCCGACGCGCTCGCGCAAAAAGCATTCGCGGAACAGGAAAAACAAAACGCCGAGACGGCAAAACAAAATGCGGAAGCGGCAAAACAAAATGCCATCGCCCAACAAAAAATCGCGCAATCGGGCGAACTCGCTGCCGTGTCGCTCGGGCAATTGGCAAACAACCCCGAACGCGCGCTTTTGCTTGCGCGCGAAGCATTCAGCATCACGCAGACTACACAAACAGAGGATGCGCTGCGCACCGCGCTGCTCGACCCATATCGGCTCTCCTTTCAAGGCATAGGCGACCCCATCAAGGACGCGCGCTTTACTCCCGACGGCAAATATGCCATCACGTTGGAACCTTGTGCCGCAGGAACGCTTGCCACCGTAACATGCGGCTCGGTCCGCATTTGGGATACGCAAAGCAGCGCGCTCGTTTCCGAATTGCAAATGCCCAAAGGCGCAAGCAAATTGGATGTGTCGTCCGATGGAAAATACATTGTCACGGCAAATGATGATGCGGTTGCGCGCGTGTGGGAAATTCCATCCGGTAAGTTGGTGAGCGAATTGCGCGGGCACCAAGGCAAAATCAATGATGTGCATTTCAGTCCTGACGGAAAACAAGTCGTGACAGCGAGTGAGGATGAGACCGCGCGGGGGTGGGATGCGACGACAGGGAATCTCGTATATGAGCTTGCCGAACACAAGAGTCCGGTAAAAATTGCAAAGTTCAGCCCGGATAGCAAACTTGTTCTCTCTGCATCGCACGAGTCGGTTGCACCCTTTTTCCGCGGTGAGCTCATTGTTTGGGATGCAAGAGATGGTGCAGTTTTAACACAGATTCCCGCCGATGCCGTTCTCGATGCAGTGTTTAGTCCCGATAGCCAGTTTGTCGCGCAGCGCTACGAGTCCCAGCAGAATCCAACGATCTGGTCTATTGCCACCGGAAGCAAAATTGCAGAATTGACTGATTCAAACTCCGGTGTTCGCTCACTTGCTTATAGCCCTGACGGCAAATTGATATTGACCGGCAATCCTGATGGCACAATACGCATCTTTGATGCTTTCACTGGGGCGAATAAAGGAATATTACTCGCGCATGGTAAAGGCGTAAACGACGCCAGATTCAGCACAGACGGAAATTTTGTTATCTCAGGAGGGAGTGACAACCGCGCTCGGTGGTGGCTCTTTAGAAACACTTTGCGCGGTTTTTATGGTGACGCAAATACGCCAAGCGGAACGCCCGAATCAATCCTTGAACCGCTGCAAGAATTGAGTGGACACACAGGCGCGGTCAATACTGTGCAATTCGGTTCCGATGGCGAATCCATCCTCACCGCCAGCGACGACGGCACGGCGCGTTTGTGGCATGTGAACGCGGGCGCGGCGTTGGACGGGCATACAAATCTTGTCACGCGCGCCGTATTCGGTCCCGATGGAAAAAATATTGCTACCGCGAGCCGCGATGGGACGACGCGCGTGTGGGATGCAGTCACACATCAAGCTCTTTATACTTTGCCTGCGGATGCATCAAAAGTTTTGCAATACAGTCCCGATGGCAAACAACTTTTAACGGTGAATGATAGCGGTTCATTGCAAATATGGAACGCGGAAACGGGCGCGCAAATATGGGAATTGAAAAATTCCGATGGCGTGCTGCGCGCGGCGTTCTCCCCAAACAATGAACGCGTCGCAACTTTTAGCAAAGACGGCAGACTGCGTTTGTCGAATGCGGCGAACGGCGAAAAAATCGCGGAACAACGGTTGATTTCGCAAGATGCCATGACCGTATTCGACCCGCAGTTCACCTGGCTCACATTCAGTCCCGATGGAATGCGCGGCGCCGTCGCGGTTGGGGGTGACAATCCGTTTGAATTTGACGCGCAAACCGGAGAAATTCTGCCGCGCGTGCGCCCGGTGCCGTGGAATGCGCTTTTGACGTATAGCCCGGACGGCGCACAGCTCGCCATTGCCTATTCCAACACCAACACGACATCGGTCGTCGAACAAAGCGGCGGTTTTCAAATTTGGGATGTGGCAGCGCGCAAACTCGTGCGCGATGTGCGCGGAACTTTACCGCGCACCATTCAATTCAGCCCGGACGGAAAATTTATATTGACCACAAAGGGCGACCATAACGCGCGCGTGTGGGATGCTGCCGGCGGCAAACTATTGCACGAATTGAAAGGTCATACCGACACGGTCAGCCGCGCCGCGTTCAGTCCCGACGGGCGTTTCATCGTCACTGCGAGCAATGACAAGACCGCGCGCCTGTGGGAAACCGCAACGGGCAAACTCATCGAAACATTGTACGGGCACAGTGGTATTCTCACCGATGCCTCATTCAGTCTCGACGGCAAATTCATTCTTACTGCGGGCGACAAGACCGCGCGTTTGTATGAATGTATTGCGTGCGCGTCGCCGGAAGATTTGATACAGTTGGCGAACGCGCGCGTCACGCGCGCATTGACGTGCGAGGAACGCGTGACGTTTTTGCATGAAACGATTGAATGTCCGTAAGATACAAACCCCTTGTGATACAATGCGGACATGAACGATTTTCTCGACAATTTGATTGACTCGAACCGCGACAAGAATGTTTCCGCCGATGAATTGTTTCGCGCGCGCGCGGCACTGTGCATTGCATTGTTGGCGGCGGTGTTGGCGCTCGCGAGTTTATTGGGCGACAACGCCGACCAGGACCAATTGGCGAGCAATGTGCAAGCCGCCGATGCATACGCCTTTTATCAAGCCAAAAACATCCGCCAGACCGATTACAAGTTGGCGATAGACGATTTGAATTGGCAATTGGAAACCGACACGAATCTTTCGCCCGCGCAGCGCGCGTCATTGCAAGAACGACGCGACAAATATCAAGCCACTGCCGACCGCTACGAAAGCGAACCCGACGCGTCCGACCCGACCAATCCGCTCAAAGGCGAAGGGAAAAAAGAATTGTTAGTGCGCGCGCAGTATTACGAACGCGCGCGCGATGAAGCGGCGGCACGCGGCGCGAATTATGATTACGCGGCGGGACTGCTGCAAATCGCTATCGTCGTCGCGTCCGTTTCCATCATCACGCTGATTCGCCCGTTGTTGTATCTTGCGCTCGCGTTGGGCGGGATTGCGTTATTATTTATGCTCAACGGATTCTTTTATCTGAGCGCGCTGCCTTTTTGAACATGTCTGATTTGCGTCCCGCGTGGTCCAATCAATTCACTGCCGATGTGTTGCGCGAATTGCGCGCGTTTGGTCCGCTCGCGACGATTACGCGCGAGTGGGCGTGGGGCCGCGCAACAGGCAAGGGCGTGCGCGTCGCCGTGATTGATTCGGGCGTCGAATTTGACCATCCGTGGCTGGATGATGCGGTCAAGGGGGGGGTGATTGTGGAATACGACGGGCGGCGCAA
>CAZXYP010000365.1:0-5538 GCA_964644955.1 uncultured Anaerolineales bacterium
GCCTTCGAGTTTTACCGCGTCCATGTTCGCTTCTTTGATGAAACGTCCCGCGTTGCGTACGGCTTCGGCGGTATCCGCTTGATACGACATGAACGGCATGTCGCCGATGAGAAAGCTGTAACGGGCGCCGCGCGCGACGGCTTGACTCGCGGTCAGCATTTGTTCCATCGTCACCGGCACGGTGCTGTTGTAGCCCAACACGACCATGCCGTACGAATCGCCGACGAGAATCATGTCAATCCCCGCATTGTCCACCGCCTGCGCGAACGGATAATCGTACGCCGTCAGCATCGTAATCGGAATCCCCTGTTCCTTTTTGCGCATCAAATCGGGCAGGGTTATTTTCTTACGTTCCATCTGTTTTTCCTCCTTCGATTTCACCAAATGCGTCGGCGCAACAAAAAACGCGCTCGCCGAAAAACGGTGAGCGCGCGAAAACAGTTCGCTGTCGTCTGCCGTCTCGGTCGCGCCCAAGGGGGCGTAGGATCCAAGCGGTGCGTTTGGTAAATCGAAATCGAATTGTAATTGCCGAATCGTATTCGATTCGACGAATGGCGCTAGCTGCCGCAGCACGATTGCGGCGGTCACCTGCGAAAATTATTATACGGTCGAAACGAAACTTGTCAATTGCGCGCGCATCGCGCGCGTTGCAATTGATTTTTGAACTCGTCGTATAATCGGTTGCGATGAAACACAAACATCTTACGGCGGCGTTGATTTTTTTTGTCCTCACGCTGCTTTTGACCAATCCACTGCCGCTGCATGTGTGGAACGCGGTGGAAGACAAGCAAGATGGTTTGTTGAATACGTGGATTGTGGCATGGGTCGGACATGCGCTGACGACGGACCCGCTGAATCTGTTCAACGCCAATATCTTTTATCCGTATCCGAATACGCTCGCTTTTTCCGAAATTCTGATTCCGCAAAGTTTGTTTGCTTTGCCATTTACGCTTGCGACCAACAATCCGGTGTTGGGATACAATCTCGCGTTGTTGGCGATGCTGTGGCTCGATGCGTTTGCGATGTATTTGTTTGTGTTTGACTTGACGCGGCGCGCCGAAGCGGCGTGGATTGCGGGGGCGATTTACGCGTTCAATCCGTTCAATCTCGGCAATTTCGCGCAGATGCAATTGTTGACGTTGGGTTTTTTGCCGTTGGCGCTGTTGATGCTCCGAAAATTGTTGAATGGGCAAGGACGTTCTGCGTTGGACGTTTCACGACAGGCGTTTTTGTTTGCATTGTTTTTTATTTTGCAGTCGCTGTCGTCGTTTTATTACGCGCTTTTGTCGGGATTCGCGGTCGCGTTGTATTTGGCGTGGTGGTTGGTGACGCAACGACGCGATTTGATTTCGGCGGTGCGGCGCGTCATTGTGCCGTTGGGCGCATCATTTTTATTCATTGCGCTCGCGCTGGCGCCGTTCCTCCTGCCGTATTTGAACGTGCAGCGCGAGTTGGGCTTTGCGCGGCGCGTCGAGGAAAGCGAACCCTTTAGCGCGTCGCTAAAACAATTCGTCGAGGTTGCGCCGGAAAATTTCTTGTACGGAAAATGGCTCGCGCCGGACCCCGTTGTCAAAATCGGTGGTTATCCGCTCGACAATTTGTTCCCCGGTGTGATTGCGCTCGCGCTCGCCGTGTGCGGAATTATTTTCTACAAACGCGCGCGCGAAAAATGGTTTTTGGTTTTATTGCTCGCCGCTGCCATTGTGCTGGCGTTGGGTCCGCGATTGTATCTCACGAACGCGCAGGCGACGGACATTACTTTGCCGTATCGTTGGTGGTATGAAATATTTTCGCCGATGCGGGCATTGCGCGCGCCGGTGCGTTTTGATGCGCTTGTTAATTTTGCGCTTGCGGGTTTGGCGGGCATGGGCGCAGTTGTTGTCATTGAGAAAATCGAAAAGGCGCAAGGCGCGGCAAGACGGCGCTTGGTGGTCGGCTTTGCGCTGCTGGCGATAGCGTTGATTGCGTTGGAATATATTTCATTGCCCGCCGCGCACATTGTTACGCTGCCGGTTGCGAATGAAATTCCCAACGTGTATCAATGGCTCGCGCAGCAGCCGCGCAGCGTGATTTTGGAACTGCCGATGATGGGACCGAATGAAAACGGCGAACTGGATATTTCGCGACAGTATTTTTCAACCTATCACTGGAATACGACGCCCGATGGTTACAGCGGTTTTATCCCGCCGCGTCGCGGTGAAATCGCGTACGAGATGGAAACGTTTCCGTCGCCGCGCAGTCTTGCGCTCGCGCGCGCATTGAATGTTCAAACAATCATTTCGCCCGCGTTGAACTGCGCGAATCCGTTCGGCGCGAGCGGCTGTGTGATGGAATTGGACGCGCAGGCGCGAGTCACGCCGCATTTGGAAAAAGGTTTGGTTGTGCCTTCACACGTCGCGGCAGGCGCGCCGTTCAACGCGTATTTGATTTTGGTGAATCGCGAGGAAACTCCCTATGCGGTCAAACCGACCGACCGTATCACCGCTGAAGTGCATTGGGGCGATAATCGCATCGAGACGGTTTCGTTCCACCTGCCTTTGGTCACATCGTCCGCGTCCGTTGTGCCGCTTACGTTGACTGCGCCGTCGCGCGCGGGCGAATTTGAGTTGCGTTTGCAAACGCTCGACCCGTTGCTCGGCGCGACGGAATTGGAAACGACGGTGCGGGTCGGCAATGAATTGGCAAACGAGGTGGTGATTCCCGCGTCGGTGCAGTTGAATGCGCCTTTGCCGGAGAGTTTAGAACGCGACAAGTCGTTGCATGTTTATTTGACGTGGCTTCCATACAACAAAATTGACGCCTATTATTCCGCATCGGTTCGTTTGGTGAACGAAAATGGCGAAAAGGTCGCAAATGTGGACCGACAACCAAGAACACCGACTATGTTGTGGAAACCGGATATCAGCGAGACCGATACATTCATTCTACCCGTGCCGCCGGATATTCCACCGGGAACATATCGCGTAGAACTCTTGATGTATCAAGCCGAAACGGATACGGACGCGCTGCTGCTGGATCAAGAGTTTTCGCCCCGGCGCGCGATTCCGTTAGGACAAGTTGAGGTGAAATACGAGTGAGTCGGGTTATGGTTCAGAGAATTGAATCACAACCTTGATGTCATCGGGCTTGCGTTCCAGCGCTTGCCGAAAGTTTTCGGGTTTTTCCCGTCGTGTGATAAGCCGCTCCAATACGTCTCGCTTGGCGCGCGCCAGATGTTCGCCTGCCTTGTACCAATGTCGCTTGTTGGCGTTCACACTGCCCACAATGACATTATTTTTGAGTACCATCGAAGCTGCGAGGTCCGCAGGCGAAACGCCCGATGACGCGCCGCCCTTGCCAACACCGGTGAGACATACGACCCCGCCTGCTCCGACCTTCATGATGGATTCGATGACGACTTGTCCGACGCCCGTACATTCGATAATGAGGTCCGGTTCAAAACCCAGCTCTGCAACTGTGGTCGAGTGATACGTCGCCCCAATGGTCTCGACGAGTTCAACTTTGGGCCCCGAGGTGAGCCGGTCCAACACGTGAACATCCAACCCGCGCTGCACGCCAATGCCGGCAGCTAAAAGCCCGATGGGACCCGCGCCGGTGACAAGCACATTGCGCGGTTCCCAGAACGAACGCTGTCCGACCTCCAGCGCCATCTCCCACGCTTTAGCCACCACCGTCGCTGGCTCCAGCAGCACGCCGAGGATGCCAAGCGTCGGATCCACCTTGATGACGTACTCGGGTTCAATGCGCCACCGCTCCGACATGTACCCGTCAATCTCTTTGATGCCGCGCTCGGTGTATTGTCCGTTGCGGCACATGTCCCATTCGCCGACCGCGCAGTTCGGGCAGGGCACCGGGTCGGGGCGGCGGACAATCCCGACGACGAGGTCGCCTTTCTTGAGTCCGCTGGTTCCCGGGTCAATCACGCGTCCGAGCGATTCGTGTCCCAAGACCAACCGCGATTTGCCCGGTGGCGCCCAGCCGTACTTGCCTTCGACAATTTCAACATCGGTTCCGCATACCCCGATGGCGACCGCTTCCACCAGCACCGAGCCGTTCAACGCATCCGGTTCGGGGATATCTTCCAGTCGCGCCGTCCCCGGCTTTAATGGTTCTACCGTAATCGCTTTCATTCTGTCTCCCGGTTTCTTGAATTCAGTACGAACGCTCAGACTTGTACGACAGAGTCGTCGCTGCCATATGGATTCGGCAAATAGGCATCCGCCGAGTGGTCGTTTTCCCAACGCGCGCCATCGAGCCAATAACGGAATCGGTAGGCAGTGCCTTTTTTCAACGCGACCTCCACGGTAAAGCTGCCGTCCTTGTGCCGCTTCATCGGGAGCGATTCTTTGTCCCAATCGTTGAATTCGCCGACGAGAAATGCGGTCTTGGCATTGACCTCGGGCGGCAGTTCGAATGTTATTTTACAAACCTTGCCTGTTTTTGTGGTTTTTTGCTTTTTCATGGTTTGTTCCAAATCACCGACCTTCCCAGACTCGCATTGGACGGTATTCCCGGAAGGCGTGGTGATATTGAGCGTCATGTCGTAGCCAGATTCGCGCGGGCGAGCATCCCGCCCGAGATTGTCTTGGCATTGAATCCGTTCTGCAAGAGAATGCGCGTCGCATAGTACGCGCGCTGTCCCGAACGGCAGATGATGTGAATCTCGCGGTCACGCGGCAGTTCATTCAAACGCGCGCGCAATTGTCCCAACGGGATGTTGACCACGTCCGGCACTTGCTCCATGGCGAGTTCCACCGGTTCGCGTACGTCCAACAGCAGCGCGCCGTCTTGGGAATTCCAATGCGCCAGCGGCATGTCGCCGCGCAAGACATCGCCCGCCACCATTCCCGCGAAATTGACGGGCGCTTTGGCGCTGCCGAATTGGGGCGAGTAACACAGTTCCGCTTCTTCCAAATCATAAATCGTCGCGCCCAACTGAATCGCCATCGCAAAAGCGTCCACGCGTTTGTCCGCGCCATCCAAGCCGACGGCTTGCGCGCCGAGCAAGCGCCCGTCCGATTTGCGAAAGAGAATTTTCATTGCCAGATACTTTGCGCCGGGATAATAGCCGGCGTGTGAATTCGGAAAGAGATAAATTTTTTCGTAATCGGTATCGCCCAATCGCTTGAGCATTTTTTCATTGACGCCGGTGCTTGCCGCGCCGCCGCCGAAAATGCCAATGATGGAGGTGCCTTGCGTGCCGCGAAAATGCGAATCGCGCCCGACAATCACTTCCGCCGCAATGCGCCCCTGCCGGTTCGCGGGTCCTGCCAACGGGATGTGCGCCCATTGGTCCGTCACGAAATCTTTGACCTCGATGGCATCGCCGACCGCAAAAATGTCCGAGTCGCTTGTGCGCATTTGGTCATCCACGCGAATTCCGCCGCGTTCGCCAATTTCGAGTCCCGCTTCTTTTGCCAGCCAATTCTCGGGACGCACGCCAAAGCCCAGCACCGCGATTTCTCATGGAAATTCCTGTCCGGATTTTGTCAGCACTTGAAGCGAGCCCTTGGGTGTTTGATGAAATTCGGACACGGC
>CAZXYP010000366.1:0-5537 GCA_964644955.1 uncultured Anaerolineales bacterium
GCTTTTCGGGTTTCACGTTGACGCCGTCATTCAGCACGCGCGAGACGGTGGCGAACGAAACGCCCGCTTCTTTGGCGACATCCACAATCGTCACATTTTGGCGCTTCATATTTGCAAACGTTTTCAAAAAATTTGTGTCTGAAAAAACCGATGAAAGCATCGGTTAATGTTGGCAAAAATCGCGGCGATGTGAAAACGTTGGGGAAAAGTACGTTGAAAATGAAAACGTTTTCAGATTTGCAAC
Source organism: uncultured Anaerolineales bacterium (assembly GCA_964644955.1). GTDB lineage: Bacteria > Chloroflexota > Anaerolineae > UBA4142 > SHND01 > SHND01. Next base: position 245 of record CAZXYP010000366.1, read on the forward strand.
GATTGTATCACGGCTTTCGGATTTGTCAAGACCCGTTTGGTTCTTGCCGCTTCTGTCGGGACGTGGATGGGCGGCGCGCGCCCGCGCACAGGCCGCATTCGACATGGACGCCCACATAGTTGGCGCGACCTTTTGCGGAGAGCAACCGGGCGCGGTCTTGAAAGGGCGGATTGTGGCGCGCGTGTGCGATTTCGATTTTCAATGCGCGCGCGGGATCTTGCGCCGTCGGCGGACGCGCTTGCTCCGCGAAAAATGTATAAACAAAATGACGCGCGTCCCACAGGCGCGCGTCGGATTCCTTGACTCTACGCATACCGACATTATTCACAACGGTTACGGTTTGCAGTGCTCAGGCGCGTACCTTATTCTGCGTTTTCAAACGCATCGGCTGCCATTTGCCGTACGTCAACGAACGCCACAACCATTCCAATGGACCAAAGCGAAAGCGATTCATCCACCACACGCTCAGCGGAATTTGCGCAAAATAAATTGCGAGTGTCAACAAAACGCCGGCGGCAGCGCCCACTTTGCCGTACAAGCCGAAACCGTACGCATAGAAAAGGGTCGTGCATACGATGGTTTGAAAGAAATAATTGCTCAATGCCATGCGTCCCATCGCGCCGAGCGGCTTGAACAAATTCGCCCACCACGCGCGCTGCATCAGCAAAAGGATTGCCGACGCGTATGCCAACGCGAGCAGCGGCGCACCGAGCGTTTGTCCCGTTGTCCCGACCCACGTCAACAGCGACGGCTCGAGCCGCGAAGCATGTAGCGTGCTGTACGCGTACAACAGGTTGCCTGCGATGCCAAACGTCAAGCCGATGACGAGCCAACGCTTGAACAAGGGCAAGTGCGCCGGAATGTTTTGAAAAATTTCGCGCTTGCCGAAATACACGCCCAACAAGAACATGGCAAAGATGCTCGGCAAAATAAAGAGCGTGATGGAATAGGTGAACGCGAGGTCGCGCAAACGCTGAGCCGTGATTTCGGCAAACGTGCCGCTGCCGTACGCGCGCATTGCTTCTTGATTCAAAGCATTGTATGCCGCGCGCTGTTCGGCAAATGCTTGTGCAATTGCCGCCGCACCTTCGGGAATACTCTGCGCGAGGATCACCAGACCGGAAGCCGCGCCATTGAAAAGAATGACCAGCGCGAGCAAGACGCCGACCCAAATCAACAAGGTGCGCGGTTTTGCTTTGCGAAAGAGCAGCAGCGGAAAACCGAGCAGCGCGTACGGCACGAGAATATCGCCAATCCAAAAAAAGACGGCGTGAATCAAACCGAACGCGAGCAGTACGAGCAGACGACGAATATACAATGGCACAAACGAAACGCCGCGCGCTTGGCTGCGTGTCATCATCACCGTCAACCCAAAACCAAACAGGATGGAGAACAACGCGTAAAATTTTCCCTCGGCGAGAAAACGAATCGCAAACAATGCCCACGCATCCGCGCCGGTTGGCGCTTCGCCGGCTCCTATAATGGCTTGATAGATCGGCGCGCCAAACATTCCCATATTGACCAGTAAAATGCCAAACAGCGCAAAACCGCGCAAAATATCCACCGCTTGAATGCGTTCATCGGACGCAACCGGCGTCAGGACTTGTGGCGGTGACGAAGGTAATGCTGCAGGATGGCTAGTCATTGTGATTCCTCCTTGCGCGGGTTCACCCAACCCGCTGATTATCCAGAGCGCATGACGTAAGCAAGGTCAAAACAGGGTGCATTTTGCGTTCTAAACCCGTTTGTGCGGCACAAAAAATCGGACACTATCGCGTCCGATACTACATTCTCAGCGCCACGCCCGCCGGAGCAGGCGCAGCCAATTTTTGTACATTACATCCGCGATGTGGTCGTCATCAAAATCGCGGTCAGACAGCGCATTCGCCAAATGCTGCACATCCGCAATCGTGTCCAAATCAAAGGGCGCTGATTCGCGTCCGAACCCGCCGTCCAAATCGGAACCGATGCCCGCGTGCAAACTGTCGCCCGCAATCTGGCACACATGGTCAATGTGTTCCGCGACGGCGGCGATAGATGCATCGCGATTGCGGCTCTTGGAAAAATTCCAATCGGGAATTAACATCCAAATATCAAACGCCGCGCCAATCACCGCATCGCGCTGCACCAACGCGCGAATTTGTTCGTCACTCAATTGGCGTTGATGCGGCACGAGCGCGCGGCAGTTGTGATGACTCGCCAAAAGGGGACCGTCATACAAACTCATTGCTTCCCAAAACGCTTCGTCGCTCAAATGCGTCACATCCAAAACCATGCCATTGCGTTCCATCGCGTTCAAGAGTTGAATGCCCGCTTCGTTGAATCCGACATCCGTTCCCGTGCCGCCGACATACCGATTGCGTCCGTAATGCGCCGGACCGATGACGCGCAGACCTGCCGTATGCCATTCCAGCATCTGGTCGGGAAACAAAATCGGGTCGGCACATTCCATGCTGATAACAATGCCGGTGGGCGGCGTGCGCGTGGTGATTTCAGCATACGCCGCGTCCCACGCTTCCCATTCTGCCATGTGCGCGTCGAGCTGTGCGCGCGTTTCGATGAGGCGAATGTGTCCTTGCTGCGCGAGCGCGTGATAATACGCGACATGACCCTGCGCCGCCGCGTACGCTTGCGCGGCGGACGCGTAATCAATGTCCGGCGAACCGCGTTCATTGACGCGCGCGAGAACGGTGCCAAAGCATAACGCCACGCGCCCGCGCCGCAGTTCGGGCAAGCTGACGGTATTTTGTCCGCGCCCGCTGCCGGGCATGAATTGTTCGCGCGAGCGCAGTGTGTGAACGCTTTGCAGCAAGTCGCGGCTCCATTGCAGCGCGTTCCACGCCAAATCCAAATGTGCGTCAATGATTAACATCATTCCATCCTTTGATTCCCAAATAACGTTCCAACACGCGCCGCCGCCACAACCAACGCACCAGAAACAGCCACGCGAGCGCGGCGAGAACCGCGACCCCAATTTCCCACGCACCCAATTCGCGCAGGGCAAACAGGTCGCGCGCGGGTTGGAAAAAAACAATGCCGAAAAAAATCAACAGCAAAGCGCCCGCCAAAATCGTCGGCTTCCAATCGCCGCTCAATTCATCCCCGCCGGTCCACCATTCCGTCGGCGGTTCCACAAACACAATCGTCAATAAACCGACCAACACCAGAAACGCAGTCAATGTAGATTGCGCCATAACGATGGCATCGGCATACAACGGCTGAATGGTCTCCGCCCTCAGGTTCAAACCCACGCCGGACTGTATCACAAATTCGCCCACCAGCGCGCCGTAAAAGAGCAAAAGCGAAAAAATCGTCGTGACCACAACCGGCGTCAACACGAAATGAAACAAGCGTCGTTCCAAAGTGCCGCGTGCGACGGCGCCCGGTCGCGCCCACACCGCCAGCAGCACGGTGGGAATGCCGACCGAAAACAAGGTGACGAGCGATGCTTGGCGCAATGCCAATGGAAATTCGCCAATCACCAGCGCGGACAAAATTACCATCGCCATCGTCGCAATGCGCGTCATGAACAAGCGCAAAATATCCTGCATCCCATTTACAATGCGCTGTCCTTCGCTCACGGCCGGCGCGAGCGCCGCAAACGAATCTTGCATCAAGACTAAATCGGCGACCGCGCGCGTGGCTTGCGTCCCGCTTTGCATCGCAATGCCGAGATTCGCTTGTTTCAACGACAATACATCGTTCACGCCGTCGCCAATCATCGCCACATAGTATCCTTCGGCGCGCAGGGTTTGCACCAATTTTTGTTTTTGCTGCGGTGAGATGCGTCCGAATACCGCCGCGTGAATGGCGGCGTCGCGGAATTGCGCCTCATCCATTTTTTCCAATTCCACGCCCGACACCAGCTGCGCGTTTTGTAGACCGGCTTGTCTCGCCAATGCCGCAACGGTTTCGGGATTGTCGCCCGAAATGATTTTGGGATGAACGCCCGCCGCGCCAAAGTTTTGCAATGCCGCGCGCGCTTCGGGGCGCAATTCATCACTCAAACTGACCAAGCCCAGCGGGGACATGCCTTGCGGCAAAACGGATTCGTCGCCCGCGTCGCGCAGTATGGTGGATGGATGATGCGCGATGAGCAGCACGCGCAAACCTTGTTCCGCCAACTGCTGTGTTTCAATCGCAACCTTGCGCCACTGCGGCGCTTCGGGGTCGCCCATTTCGCCGAGATAGGGTTGCAGCATTTCCGGCGCGCCCAGGGCATAAATGCCCGAAGGGTGAAGGATGAAGGATGAAGGATGAATCGAAGGGTTTTTTTCATCCTTCATCCTTCCGCCTTCCTCCTTGAACGCAATCGCACTCCACTTTCTTGCCGACGAAAACGGAATCTCTCCGGCGACCGCGCGTTTTTCGCCCGCAAATTTTTCGGCAAGCGCTTCACCGGTTTGCCATCATGTCGCCGAGAATCGCCGCCAAATCTTGTTCCGAAATCGTGAGCGGATGCAGCGCGTTGAGCTGCAAACGATTTGTCGTGAGCGTGCCGGTTTTGTCGAGACAGAGAATGTTGACGTTGCTGAGCGATTCAATGGCGTTGGCTTGTTGGACGAGTACGCCGAAACGCAAAATTCGCACCGCGCCGAGCGCATACGCAATCGAAATCGAAAGAAACAAACCGTTCGGCACAAGTCCGGCAATGAGCGTGGATTGTTGAATCGTGTCGCCGAGATTGAGCGATTTCAGGACCGCATTCAGCGCGACAAGAAATTCCATGTAAATCACAATCAAGAGCATGATGCGAATGACGAGCGCCATTTGCTCTTGCAACGGAGTGAGGATACGGCGAAAGGCGCGCGCCCCGCGCGTGATTTGATTTGCCAAACTCGCATCGCCTACTTTTTCCGCGACATAGTACGCGCAAAAACTACCTGAAAAAACAGCGTCGCCGTTTTGTTTTGAAATCAAATGCGATTCGCCGGTGAGCTGTGATTCATCCACCGCCATTTTGCCTTCGACCACCTGCCCGTCGAGGACGATTTGGTCACCGGGCGCGACGTACAAAATATCGCCGACGACGAGCTCTTCGGGCAGCACTTGCTGTGACGCGCCGTCACGAATGACCGTGGCTTTAGGACGCGTAAGGAGCGCGATTTGGTCGAGCGTGCGCTTGGCGCGAATTTCTTGTACGACGCTGACGAGAACATTGAGCGTAATGATGCCAACGGACAGCAGCGCATCAACGGGGCGTCCGACGAGCAGTAACGCGACGCCGAGAAAAAATATCACGCCGTTGATAAAGGTAAACACATTGTCGCGGAAAATTTGGGCGTATGTGCGT
>CAZXYP010000367.1:0-5532 GCA_964644955.1 uncultured Anaerolineales bacterium
TACGGGCGACACCTGGCGCGCGCGTTCCGTCGAAAATGTGATTCGCGAATGGAAAATGTTGGTGCAGGATTTGGGCGCGACCGAAATCGGCGTGACCGATGATATTTGGAATCTGAATTTGAAACGCGCCAAAGAATTGTGTCAAGCGTTGATTGACAACGGCTTGAACAAGGTGCCGTGGGTTACGGTGCATGGCATGAAAGTAAATCACACCGACGCGGAATTGTTTCAATTGATGAAACGCGCGGGGTGCAAACGCGTTGGGTTCGGCGTGGAAAGCGGCGACGAGGATATTTTGAAACGCGTCGTGAAAAAATCGCAAACGTTCGAGCAGGTGCGCAGCGCGTTCAAAAACGCCAAAGCGGCGGGCTTGCAGACGATGGGCTTTTTCATTTACGGGATGCCGGGCGAGACCGCCGAAACGATGGACAAGACGACGCAGCTCGCGTTGGAGCTCGACCCCGATTTGGCGCATTTCATGATTGCATCGCCGTACCCCGGCACGGTCTTGTGGGACACGGTGCAGCGCGATGGCAAGTTGTACGCGCAAGATTGGAGCGATTTGGCAATTCAGTCCGACCACGCGAATTTCGATTACCCGGGGATGGACAATCAATTGGTCGAGCAAAAATGGCACGAAGCGTACCGCCGTTTTTATTTCCGCCCAAAGCGGTTGTGGAAACGGCTGACGAGCGTGGACACGTGGCGCAATTTGCCGGAACGCGTGCGCGATGCCCAACGCTTTTTTGTGGCGAAATAAATGAAACGGACAGGTTCGGGCGACCTGTCCGTTTTTTTGTGTACGCGGTTGATTTGTCCCACCCAAGCGAGGACAAACGACAAATGATTTTTTATTCCAAAAATGCGATAGTGGGGTTGAAACCTGAGGGGGTGGATCGCGATACGATTCTTTGACCCATTGTAGACCGTACTTGCACCGAATAGCGGTACATTGCAGTGGGCGTCTGTAGGGTTACATCATTCTGCCAGATCGTTTCGCGCCGGAATGCTGTGAAACTATGCTGAGGAACGTGTGCCATGTATAAAAAAATTCTCGTGCCACTGGACGGTTCCGAACTCGCGGAGCAAGTGCTGCCCCAAGTGAGTCAATTGGCGGGCTGTACGGGCGCCGAAGTGGTGCTGCTGCGCGTGCCAAGCGAACCGGTCTATGACTATCTCGTTCCCGACCCCGATATAGCGATAGAGATGCGGCAAGATATCGAGACTGCCGCGCAAGTGTATTTAGACGAGGTTGCGTCGGAATTTCGCGCCATGCAGCTCGCGGTCTCGACGCTCGTCGTGTGGGGCGCGCCGGTACAGGACACGATTATCGAGGTAGCGCGCCAAATTCAGGCGGACTTGATTGCCATGTCCACGCACGGACGCAGCGGCGTCGCGCGTTTGGTGATTGGCAGTGTGGCGGATGATGTGGTGCGGCACGCGCCGGTCCCGGTCCTCTTGGTGCGCCCGAATGTGCCGCGCGTGGCGCACGAAAAAGTACACAAGAAAACCAGTACGACTGAAGCTGTGTTGAATTGAACCGTCGCGCGTTTGCCGACCTCGCACCGCCGTGACGCGGTGTGAAATCTGAAATGTTGAAACGCGACGGAGGTGTTCACTGTCGAACACCGGGGAGGTTTGTCATGTATAAAAAAATTCTGGTGCCGTTGGACGGTTCCGAAACATCGGAAGCGGTTTTGCCGCACGTCGCCGCGCTGGCGCAATGCACGGGCGCGCAAGTGGTGCTGCTGCGCGTCGTGACACAGCCGATGTATGAAACGGTCTTTGGCGATACGGTGTTGAATCATACGACGCCGCTGCCCGAAGATACGGGCGCGCGTTCGCATGCCGAAGGATATTTACAGCGCATTGCGTTCGATTATTTTGACAACAGCGACCGGGTCGTATTTGAAGTGTGCGCCGGTCCGGTTGCCGAGACCATTATGGATTATGCGGCAGGGATTGACGCGGATTTGATTGCCATGTCCACGCATGGGCGCAGTGGGTTGGCGCGAATGGTGATTGGCAGTGTGGCGGATGAAGTCGTGCGGCGTTCGCATTTGCCCGTGTTGTTGGTGCGTCCGGAGGATTCCTGAGCATGAGCGAAAGTAACCTGAAATCGCTCGACGCGTATGCGCCCAAAGAAATGGCGCAGCGCGTCGAGAACGTCGGCGTCAAAAAAGCAAATCTCGATTGGGCAACGACCCTGGCGTTGGCGATTCTGGCGGGCGCATTCATTGCGCTCGGCGCGAATTTTGCCACGATTGTGTGGACGGACAATGGTTTGGGCTATGGCGTTTCGCGGCTGCTTGGCGGCATCGTGTTTTCGCTCGGTCTGATTTTGGTGATTGTGGGCGGCGCGGAGCTCTTTACCGGCAATAACCTGATTGCGATGGCGTGGGCGTCGCACCGAGTCCGCACGCACCAAATGCTGCGCAACTGGGTGCTGGTGTATTTTGGTAATTTCATCGGCGCGTTTGCGACCGCGTTCGGCATTTATATCGCGCGGCAGTGGATGTTTGACGGTTATCAAGTGGGCGCGACCATGTTGAACATTGCCAACAACAAAGTGTCGTTGGATTTTGTGCCGGCGTTGATGTTGGGCATTTTCTGCAACGCGTTGGTATGTCTCGCCGTGTGGCTGTGCTTTAGCGCGCGCACGACGACGGACAAGATTTTGTCCATCGTGCCGCCGATTGCGGCATTTGTGGCGGTCGGGTTCGAGCACTCGATTGCAAACATGTATTTTATTCCGTTGGGAATTTTCCTCAAGAATGATCCGGCGGTGTTGGCGGCGGCGGGAAAAACCGCCGAACAATTAACCCAGCTGACATGGCAAGGATTTCTCTGGAATAATCTGGCGCCGGTGACGTTGGGCAATATCATTGGCGGCGCCATCATGGTTTCGGCGGTGTACTGGTTTATCTATTTGCGCAACGAAAGCGAAAATCGTTTTTCGGTGGCGCTGCGCGCGCTGCGCCTGCAAGAAAAACCCAAGAGCGGCAATTGAGGAACGTCGGAGTTGATGCCGGCTTGAATTCGCTCATTTCTCTCCCTCTCCTTTCATGCCCACACTCGTTTTCATGCGGGTGTGGGCATGTTGGTGAAACAGATGAATTATGAATTTTGGTGTACCCAAAGAAGTGCGTCCGTTTGAATTGCGCGTGGGCTTGACGCCTGCCGGCGCGTATGCGCTCACGCAGGCAGGGCATCAGGTGTTTGTGGAACGCGACGCGGGCGCGGCAGCGAGTTTTGACGACAACGAATATCGCGCGGTCGGCGCGCACGTGGTCTATTCCGCCGATGAGGTGTGGGGGCGCGCGGACGTCATTGCCAAAGTGTCGCGGCTGACCGAACGCGAATATCCGTTGTTGAACTCCCAGCAAACGTTATTGTCATTCGTGCATTTGGCGGTGGCGTCCCATGATTTGTCCGAAGCATTGCGCACCGCGCAGGTCACGTCCATCGCGTATGAAATGATTCAAAGCGATGACGGCGCGCTGCCGGTCTTGACGCCGACGAGTCAGGTGGCGGGGCGGCTCGCGCCGATTATTGCGGGGGAATGGTTGGAAAGTTCGCGCGGCGGGCGCGGGATTTTGCTTTCGGGGATTACGGGTGTGCCGCCGGCAGTGGTCGTGATTTTGGGCGCGGGCAGTTTGGGCGCGAATGCCCTGCGCGCGTTCGTGGGCATGGGTTCGCAAGTGACGATTTTGGATACGCGCTATGACCGTCTCGAACCGCTGTGCGAACAATTCAACGGGCGCGTGACGACTTTGCTTTCGACGCCGTACAATTTGCAGCGCGTCTTGAAATTCGCGGATGTGGTGATTGGGGCGGTGTTGGTGCCGGGACAGCGCGCGCCGGTTTTGATTTCGCGCGAAATGCTGCGGACAATGCGCAAGCGCGCGGTGCTGATTGATTATGCCATTGACCAGGGGGGCTGCGCGGAAACGAGCCGTCCGACGACCCACGACAATCCGACCTACATTGTCGAAAACGTGATCCATTATTGCGTGCCGAATGTGACCTCGCGCGTGGCGCGTACGGCAAGTCATGCCTTGACGAATGCGGCGCTGCCCTATCTGTTGGAAATTGGCGCGCACGGGATTGAAGTCGCGCTCGAGGTGGACAGTGTGTTACGGCGCGGGCTCCAAGTCTTGAATGGGACGGTTGTGTGATGAATGTCTCCGGCTTGTATAAACAAAAGTTAATGACGCCGCAGGATGCGGTGCGGTGGATTGTTTCGGGCTCGCGCATTTATTTGGGCGGCGGCGCGGGCATTCCGCAAGTCCTGGAACGCGCGCTCGTGGAACGCGCGCCGGAATTGCGCGGGGTCGAAGTGGTGCATGTCTTGACGTTCGCGGGTGGCAATTATATGGCGCGCGAATACGCGGCGAGTTTTCGGCATCGCGCGTTGTTTATGGGCGAAAATGCGCGGACGGCGGTACGAGAAGGACGCGCCGATTACATGCCTATTTTCTTGTCGGAGATTCCGCAATTGTTTCGCGATGGCTCGCTGCCGTTGGATACCGCGTTGATTCAAGTCTCGCCGCCCGATGAGCACGGCTTTTGTTCGTTCGGTATCGAAGTGGGCGTGACGAAACCGGCGGCGCAAGCGGCGAAGCGCGTGATTGCGGAAGTGAATGCCAAAATGCCGCGCGCGTTGGGCGATTCGTTTATTCATCTCAACAAGATTGACGCGATTGTGGAAACGGATTATGCCTTGCCCATTGTGGGCATGGGTAAATTCGGACCGGTGCAGGACCGCATCGGACAATGCGTCGCCGATTTGATTCCCGACGGCGCGACCCTGCAATTGGGTATCGGTTCCATTCCCGACGCGGTTTTGTTTCATTTGAAAGGCAAACGCGATTTGGGCATTCACACTGAATTGTTTTCGGACGGCGTGATTGATTTGGTGGAACAGGGTGTCATCACGAACGACAAAAAAACATTGCATCCCGGTAAAATGATTGCGGGCTTTTTGTTTGGTTCGCAGCGTTTGTACGATTTTGTGCATGACAATGCCTTGATTGAACTGCATCCGACGGATTACGTGAATGACCCGTTCATTATTGCGCAGAACGACAACATGATTGCAATCAATTCCGCGCTTGAAGTGGATTTGACCGGGCAAGTATGCGCGGATTCGGTGGGTCCGAATTTTTACAGCGGCATCGGCGGGCAGGTGGATTTTGTGCGCGGCGCGGCGCGTTCACGCGGCGGCAAACCGGTGATTGCGCTGCCTTCGACCGCCAAAGACGACGAAATCTCGCGCATCGTGCCGCAGTTGAAACCGGGCGCGGGCGTCGTCACGTCGCGCGGCGATGTGCATTACGTCGTGACCGAATACGGCGTCGCGGCATTGCACGGCAAAAGCATTCGCGAACGCGCGCAAGCCCTCATCAATATCGCGCATCCGAAATTCCGCGATGAGTTGGAAGCGTACGCGATGGGACAGCATTGGTGGTGATGGGGTGAACGGGTGATGGGGTGACAAGGTGAAGCAACTGTGATAAATGTCAAGAGGTA
>CAZXYP010000368.1:0-5516 GCA_964644955.1 uncultured Anaerolineales bacterium
CCCGAACGCGTTCTGAAACCCCTGATTCGGAAAACGCCGCAATCGCCTGGACCTCGCACGCCCGCGCGGCGCGACGATTGGCGCGACGCGAGTTGGGAGGAAGCGTTAGAATTGGTGACGACGCGTTTTGCGGAAGTCGTTGAAAAATATGGACCCGATGCCACCGCCGTTTTTTGCTGCGCCAAAGCGACGAACGAAGACAATTACGTTTTGCAAAAAATGTTTCGCGCCGTGATTCGCACCAACAACATTGACCACTGCACGCGCTTGTGTCATGCGGGTTCCGTCGTCGCGCTGCAAATGTCTGTTGGTTCTTCGGCAATGTCCAACAGTGCGAGCGATATTTACGATTGTGACGTCGCGATTATTACTGGTTCCAATACGGCGGAGTCCCATCCCATCATCGCGCTGCAATTCAAAGACGCAGCGGTGCGGCACGGCACCAAATTGATTATTGCCGACCCGCGCCGCGTCGAGATGGTGAATTTCGCCGCGTTGTGGTTACAACAACGACCGGGGACGGACGTTCCGCTTTTTTCCGCGATGGCGAATGTGATTATTCAAGAAAAATTATTTAACGCGGAATTTATTCGCGCGCGTACCGAAAATTTTGAAACGTTCGCGCGCGCACTGGAAGAATTCACGCCCGAAATGGCGGAACGTATCAGCGGCGTGCCTGCGGAAAAAATTGTCCAAGCCGCGCGCATGTACGCCACGGCGAAAAATGGCGCGATTTATTGGGCGCTCGGAATTCCCGAACACACGCACGGAACTGAAAACGCGCTGTCGCTCGTGCATCTCGCGCTGTTGACGGGACACATCGGACGAAAAGGCACGGGACTGAATCCGCTTCGCGGGCAAAACAATGTGCAGGGCGCGTCCGACGCGGGGGCGATGCCGTGGCATTATCCCGGTTATCAAGCATCCGACGACCCCGCAACCGTCGAGAAATTTCGCGCGAAATGGGGCAGCACACCGCCGGTGGGACGCGGACTCACCACGACCGAAATCGCCAACGGGTGGGGGACCGGACAAATCAAAGCGCAGTACATCATGGGCGAAAATCCACTGATGAGCGAACCGAATCTGCGGCACGCGCACCACGCGATTGAACATTTGGAATTTCTCGTGTGCCAAGATTTGTTCATCAACGAAACGGGCCGCTACGCGGATGTAATTTTGCCGAGCGCGAGTTTTGCGGAAAAAGATGGCACGTTCACGAATACGGATCGCCGCGTGCAGCGGGTGCGAAAAGCGTTTGAGCCAATGGGCGACGCGCGCGCGGATTGGGAAATTGTGAGCGAGGTGGCGTCGCGATTGGAGAAAAAATTAAAGCGTGAGCGCACCGCGTATTGGAGTTACGAACATCCGTCAGAAATTTGGGACGAGATGCGCGAGCTCGTTCCCGCATTTGCAGGCATCACGTATCCGAGACTGGAGACTGAGAGACTGCAATGGCCCGTCTCCAATCTCCAGTCTCCGGGGACACCCTATTTATTCGCTGATTCATTCCCACGCGGGCGCGCCAAATTCTTTCCATTGGTGTATCAACGCAGCGCCGAAGAACCTGATGCGGAATATCCCTACGCGCTCACAACGGGACGCGTGTTGTATCACTGGCACGGCGGCACGTTGACGCGTCACTCCAACTTAGATTTCGCCGCGCCCGAAGCATTCGTCGAAATCAATCCCGCCGACGCGCCGCGCGTGCCCTGCGAAAATGGTTCGCCCGTGCGCGTTTCGTCACGACGCGGCAGTGTGGTGCTGCGCGCGCGCGTTACAGAAAAAGCCGCGCCCGGCGTTGTATTCGTTCCCTTTCATTATGCCGAAGCTGCCGCGAATACATTGACAATTGACGCGGTTGACCCGGAGGCGAAAATTCCCGAATACAAAATATGCGCGGTGAAAATTGAACGTGTGACGCTGAACGAGTTGGAAAACGCAATGCCGCTCGGTTTGAAATCTGCTGCGTAAAAAAAATCGCGTGCTATCAAGCACGCGATTTGCTATTGGAGGCATTTGGGCAATTGGGGACAGAGAAATCGTTCGAGGTCATTACCGTTCAAGACCTTACCGAACGCGCCACCGTGAATCGCGCGACGTTTTACGCGCACTTTGAGGACAAGTACATTTTGGCAGAACAATCCATGTAGGAATGGGTTCAACGCATGCTGCGCAAGAATTTTCCGCCGGGAGTTGTCTTCACCTCTCACAATCTGCAACTTTTGCTTCAAACGCTGTGTGCCTGAATTTCGATTCGCCCGAAAGCATCACCCCAAAACGTGACGTACACCCCTTTGGCGCGTTGGTTTGGAATTTTGACTATAATCAGCGATACACTCAAGTGTGAGGTCATCTCGTGCGCAGCCAACTCCGCGAACAAGCCGAACGTAATCTCGGCGCGATTACGGTCGCCATCGAGTTCACGCTCATCAGCGTCATGGTCGGCGTCATTCTTTTTCCGCAAATGGATTTCGCCGCCGCGCTCTTGCGCGATTTGAAATTCGAGTACTGGCCCTATATCGTTTCGGGATTAATTCTCATTCTCTTTCTCTGGACACTGGTCATCAGTCATGCCCTGACGTTTGTTGGCTGGCCCATTGACCTCGGACACAATTTGCTTTATATCGTCCTCTCGATGGTCTTTGCCATTCAAATGCATTTTTTGGCAGACCCTACGGGATGGTGGGCGTTGACCATTGCGAGCGCGCTTGTCGGGGGCGTGGTGACCTGGTACGACCACCAGCTCATCGAACGACGCATCCCCGGTACGCAAGGCGCTACCGCCAAACTGTATCAAACGGCGCTGGATACGCAGAGCGCCATCTTTCGACGCTTTCCCGTATTTCTCGGCGCATCCGTCTTTTCGCTTGCGGCGATTCTCTTGTTTCCGACCTTTTTTTTGGAAATGAAAGGACACGTGATTTTGGTGACTCTCCAAATCATCATCAACGGTATGGCGCTGCGCGGTTCGCTGCGCGGGTTCTCCGCCTCGACGCCTGCAATTCTCGACAAGGAAATAGAAACCCTCGCGCGCGCGGAGGAACCCTCGTGAACGGCGCGCTCAAAGGACACATCGCGTTGGTCACGGGCGCATCGCGCGGCATCGGACGCGCGATTGCGTGGCGGCTCGCGCGCGCGGATTGCGACGTGATATTGCTCGCGCGTTCCGAACGCGCATTGAAGGAACTCGCAGCGGAAATCAAAACCGCGGGGCGCGAAGCTATGCCGCTTCCCACCGATTTGCGCGATGCAATACAAATTGAACGCGCGGTCGAAAAAGCGTTGCGCTATTTTGGGCGCATTGATATTCTCGTCAACAACGCGGGGCTGTGGCATTACGCGCCCGCGCACGAATTGCGCGTCGAGGAGTGGGACGAAATGTTTGCCGTGAACGCGCGCGGCGTTTTCCTGATGACCAAATTCGTGCTGCCGCAAATGCTCGCGCGCAGACGCGGGCACATTGTCAATATCGTTTCCGTATCCGGCTTGATTGGCGAAGCGGACGCGTCGGGCTACAATGCAAGCAAATGGGCGGTGCGCGGCTTTTCGCAATCGCTGTTCAAACAAGTGCGCGAGCGGGGCGTGCGCGTTTCGATGATTCATCCCGGCGGCGTGAACAATGATGAATCGCGCGCTGTCGCCGCGAAAACATTGATACAGAATCAGGACGTTGCCGAACTCGTATATACGGCGGTAACACTGCCGCCAAACGCACAATTATCGGAACTGACGTTGTGGGCAGAAGCGGACGACACAACGCTGCTGCCTTGACTCACATGGAAAATTATTCGATTGAATCATTGCCCGAACCCGACCCGAAAGAACGCCGCATTACGCGTCTCTTGCTGTACGTCTGGCTCATTCTCGGCTTGATGGTCGTTAGCATTCTCTGCTATGTCGGCATTTCCGCGTTTCGTCCGCCGCCGCCGGAACCGCTCTATGTCGGTGATGTGGATGAATACCCGCCCGATTCCGTCAATAAGGAATTTATCAATGCCGATTTTTTCGATACGACCGCCAACAAAGCCCAAGACACACTGCCGCTGCAAATCGTCCGCGATGCCAATGGCAGTTGGAAGGTCTTTTACGCGCGCAGCACGAATCCGACCGAAGCCATTCTGACGCCGCGTCAATGCGTGGTCGAATGGGACGAATCCATTTCGCAATTTCTCGAATTGTGCGGCGGTTCGCGTTGGAGCCGCGACGGAAAATATGTCGCGGGACCTGCGCCGCGCGATTTGGATTCCTTTCCCGCGCGCGTGGAGGACGGAAAATTGTATATTGAAAAAATGCTGATACCGGGCGCGCCGCGTCCATAGCACGTTTCGCCGCGCGCGAGTCTCTGCGGCGCCCCAAATCCATTGCATCCGTTTCCCCCGGCGAACGAGCATGGTTTTTTCCTCTATCCTTGTGCTATAATTTCACGTGTGACCGGAGCGCCCTTGCCCGACCTTGAACAGCTCGCACACGCATACAAGCTCTCTCCCGCGCTGGCGTTGGGGTTGGGCGCGGGCGTCTATTTTGAATACTATCGCCGCCCGTCTCCGAGGCCCACACGTTTTATCACCGGCTTGAATCGCGCTACCGCCCAAACGCTCGCGCAGCGAGCAGCACAGTATTCGACTGCGCCGCAAGCGGCGCTGCGCGCGGCGCTGCATGAAAATGCGTTGTGGTTCAATTTGGACCGCCAACCGACGACGGCGCTATTGGGTATGGAAATGCTGGCCGAAGAATTGGTGTATTACGACACCTATCCGGATTGGCGCGTTTCGTTTCGAGCAATGGCGCGCGCCGTGTTGGATACCGACGCCTTGCATCGCCGCACCTACGCGTCATTTTTGCAAGCGAGTGCGCGTTTCATTCCCGCGCATGAGGTCACAATCGAGCTGCAAGAAATTGCGGACGACTGGATACATTTCGGCACGTATTTGGACGAGTGTGCCGCGTCGGCGAACGCACCGTCGTTTGAACAAGCAAGTCGTTTGGTACGCCGCCTCGCGTTTCGGGAAGAACATTTTTGGGGAAAGGTGCTGGATTTATGATTTCAGATTTCTGATTCTGGATTGAGCGCGCGTTCACGCACGCGCCGCGCAACCTGCAATCGCCGCTCCCAAAGGAGCGGAACAATCTGCAATCGCCGCTCCCGAAAAAGCGGAACATTCTGCAACTACTCATGCCACGCTCCACCTGGCTCAATCTGCTCATCATTCTGTTGGTCATTATTGCCGCGTCCTACGTCGCGCAAGTTCTCTTTGCGCTTCTGAGCGGCTTTTCTGACATTATTCTCATTCTCATTCTGTCGTGGCTGGTCGCCTACGCGCTCAGCCCGTTGGTCGAGATCCTCAACGACCGCGCGCTCCCGCAAGCCCTTGTGAGCGGCGGCGCGCGTTTGGGGGGCAAAACGTTTGGCAGACGGCTGGAGGAATTTCGTGTTTCGCGTATCCTTGCCGTCGCGCTGGTGTATTTGGGCTTGGTGGTGGTGGTGATTGTGATGGTCGCATCGTTCATTCCCG
>CAZXYP010000369.1:0-5477 GCA_964644955.1 uncultured Anaerolineales bacterium
CGTGCGTGTATTACACCGTCAAGCTGCAGCGTCAGCGACAAGCCAAATAGGATACGGACACGCGCGCGGCAGATTCAAAACCTCACAGGGAGCAGATTTCCATGACAACGCAAAACAAAGTTGTTGCCATCCTCTTGGCGATTGTGGGCATCGTGGCGGTCGTTTTTATGCTGCTCGGCATCATTGGTGTCTGGTGGTTGGCAGGCACGGTCAATTCCGCAGCCGTCACGGTATTGTCGGCAGTCGAGAACGGCGCACAGCAATCGGGCGAATTATTGATCAAAGTGGACACGTCGGTGGGGAGCGTGCAAAGTGATGTCAATGCCATCGAAACGCGCGTGACTGCCGTCGGCGTCAACATCAGCGAAAACCCCGTTATCCTGAACGCGCTCAAACAGCAGTACGACGAACGCGCGTCACCGCAAATGCGGACGTTGGTGCAATCGGCGCGCACGGCGCGCAGCGCCATTGACCGCACCGCGTCCGTTGCCGCCGCCGCAAATTCGAATCCGCTCACGGCAATGCTTACGCCCGATTTTTCGCGCGTGCAAACGCTCGACGCGGCGTTGGATGAGGCGGAACAAGAATTGATTCGCGTCGGCATGGAAATCCGCGACCTGAAAGTGGATGCGACACAGGCAGTCACGGGCGGCATTACGGGACGCCTGCAAAAAATTGACAATGCCTTGCAGGTCGCGCGCGATGCGGTGAATGAAGTGAATGAAAAAGTGACCGGGCTTGCGGCGCGCGCGGCGGCGTTGCAGCAGAGCATTCCGTTTTGGGTGAATGTGAGTGCACTCGGTATCACATTGGTCATGCTCGCGGCAGTCGTCGGCGGAATTGCGCTGGCGTGGTCGAGCATCACGTATTTGCAAAGCGGCGGCGCGCGCATGAACACGTTCCTTGGGTGGTTCAGCGCCAACGCATCCTAAGGTTGGGCAATGGGTATGGTCTCTCCGGTGTCCGATAAAAAAACCGACTGGGTGAGCATTATTGTTTTTGTTGTGCTGCTCGCGTGGGTCAGCGGCTGTGCGCTGTTGACCCAATTGGGCGCGTTCGTCGTGGCGGCAGAACCCGGGTCCCTTTTTCAGCGTTCCGATGTTACGTCCGAACAAATTTTTGCGAGCGCGGCGGTGATACAAGGATTCGCGCTGCTCTTGCCGCTAGTCCCGCTGGCGTTATTGTGGCGCGCGCCGCGTTATCGCGCCGCGTTTCGCGCGTGGCTCGGCGCGACGATTTTTCTGCTGCTGCTCGCGCCCGCGCGTCTAGTGCCCGGCGCCGCGCCGCAGCTCCTCATGCTCTCGCAAATTCTGCTCGCGCTGGTTTTTGTCATGGTGTTGTGGCTGCAAACGCGACAAGGCACGTTGATGGAACGCGCGGCGTCGAATGCCATTGCGCTCGCGGTGGGGTGTGGAATGCTTTTGGCGCTGCCGTGGCTCGCGTGGGGCGCGTTGGGTTCCCTGACGGATATTGTTTTGGGAATTCTCAATGCGGGCGCGTTTGCGTTGGCGGCGACACTGCTGCTCACGCGCGTATGGCTGCGCGGCATGGCGCAGGATTCACGCGGCGCGGGTTGGGACATTACACTCGGCGGCTTTGTCATTGGCGCGGCGCTGCTGGTCATGGGCAGCGCGATTGGTTTCAACGGCACGCAGCTGTGGTTCATGCTGCCGCTCGCGGCGTCGGGCTGGCTCGTGATGGCGTTGGTCTATACCAATTTTCAATCCACGCGCGGTTGGAATGACGTCGCATTGTTTGCGCTCATGGCGTTGGTCGCCGGCGCGCCGATGCTGCTGCTCGACCCGAAAGCGGGCATTCTCGTCGCCGTGATTGGCGGCGGCGAATTATTGGTGTATGCGTTGGGCGCGACGATGTTGATGGTCCTGGGCGCGTGGATGTTGGGCGTGATTCTTTTTGTGCTGCGGCATCGGCTCATGGCGTGGCGCAGCGCGAAATTGGCGTGGGCGGGCGCGGGGGCGGTGGCAGTGCTGGGCGGGTTGTTGTATTTTATTGTCGGGCAGCCGGGTTTCTACGGCGACCGCGTGTTTGTGATTTTGAAAAATCAAGCCGATGTATCGTCTGCCAAAAATATCGCGGACTATGACGCGCGCCGCGCGTTCGTGTACAAGACCTTGACCGACCATGCCGCGCAAACACAAACGAATGTGCGCGCGTCGCTGGAACGTTTCGGGATTCAATACACGCCGTATTATTTGGTGAATGCGCTTCAGGCGGATGCGGATTATTGGCTCGTGTGGCTGCTGACGCGCGGCGAGCAAGTGGACCGCATTCTGCCCGCGCCGGTGATGCGCCCGCTGCCCGCCAAACCCGAAATGGCGCGCGGCGAAGACACGAACGCGCCGACATCCCCCGAATGGAATTTGACAGTGATTGGGGCAGACCGCGTGTGGAAAGATTTTAATGTGCGCGGGCAGGGCATTGTGGTCGGACAATCCGATTCCGGTGTGGACGGTGCGCATCCCGAATTGTCGGCGCAGTATCGCGGGCGCGACGGCAGCAACGATTTCAATTGGCTCGACCCGTGGTTTCAAACGGCGAGTCCGACGGATATCGGCGGACACGGCACGCATACGCTCGGTTCGATTCTGGGAAAAAACGTTGGCGTCGCGCCCGATGCGGAATGGATTGGCTGTGTGAATCTCGCGCGCAATTTGGCGAATCCCGGTTTGTATTTGAACTGTATGCAGTTTTTGCTCGCGCCGTTTCCGCAAAACGGCGATGCGCTGCGCGACGGCGACGCGACGCGCGGGGCGATGGTGCTGAACAACAGTTGGGGCTGTCCCGAAATCGAAGGGTGTGACGCGAACGCGTTACTGCCGGCAGTGCGCGCGCTGCGTGACGCGGGCGTTTTTGTGGTCGCGTCGGCGGGGAATGACGGACCGGGGTGCAGCAGTATTCAAGACCCGATTGCGTTGTACGATGATGTATTTTCTGTTGGCGCGGTGGACAGTCGCAAACGCATTGCCGACTTTTCAAGTCGCGGGCCCGTGATTGCGGACGGTAGTGGACGCGTGAAACCGGATATTGCCGCGCCCGGCGTGAATGTCTATTCGGCATTGCCCGGCGGAACATACGGCTCGAATTCGGGAACGTCTATGGCAGGTCCGCATGTTGCCGGTGTCGTCGCGTTGTTGTGGTCGGCGAATCCAAAACTGATTGGCGACATTGACGCGACCGAAGAAATTTTGCGCGCGACGGCGCAGCCGCGCGAATTTACGCGCGATGGCGACGCGATTGTGTGCGGCGACCCGACCGCGACGCCGAATGATTTTGTCGGTTACGGCATTGTGGACGCATACGCGGCGGTGAAACGCGCGCTGGGGGAATAATATTTTCGAAAGCGCAAATGTACGGTCCGCTGTGCGATTGAAAAAGGCAGCGCGCGTGATACCGAACGCGCGCTGCCTTTTTGTGACACAAAAAAATTTCTCGCGCTGAAAAAATTTTTGCGCCTACCGCAGCAGCGTATTCTCGCTTTGCGTCAGTTGTTCCAATTCCTGCGCGTTGGTCATGACCATATCGCCGTGCTGGCTCAGCGCGAGCGCCGCCATCATTGTGCCGTACCGCAAACCTTGCGCCAAATCCCCGTTCAACCAACCGTGCAGCACGCCTGCGGCCAATGCATCGCCCGCGCCCAAACGGTCAAGAATGTGCGTCGGAACGGCGGACGCGCGCATCGTGTTTTTTCCGTCATACGCCAGCACGCCTTCCGCGCCCAGCGTGAGAGTCACGCACTGCGCGTGGCTTGCCGCGAACAATTGCTGTGCCAACTCTTCCGGCGCGCCGTTCCATCCGAAAACGCGCTGCGCGTCCGCGCGCGAACAAAACAGCAGTGTCACATGTTGTATCAACTCGCGCAAAACGCGCGCGGCGTGTTCGGTTGTCCACAATTTGGCGCGATAGTTAATGTCAAAACTGACAGGCACGTGCGCGGCATGTGCGCGTGCCGTCGCCTCTTGCACCAGGTCGAGACAGTTTTGTGACAACGGCGGCGTAATGCCGGTCAAATGCAATGCGCGCGTGTCGAGCAGCATTTCCCAATTCACTTGCGCGCGCGTCATTTGCGCGGCGGCGGAATGGGCGCGGTCATACGTCACCTGAATCGGACGCGGCGGCGCGGCAAATTCGACAACATACAAACCCATGCGCGCGTTCGCGTTCCACACGACGCCGTCCAAATTCACGCCCGCTTGACGCAATTCATTCGCCGCGCGCTGTCCCAACATAGTATCAGGCAAACTGCCCAACCACGCGCTGCGGCGTCCCAAACGCGCGAGCGCGCTCGCCACATTCGATTCCGCGCCGCCGACATGCACGCGCAGCGTATCGGTATCTTGCACGCGTTCGCCCGCCGGGACGCTCAAGCGCAGCATCGTTTCGCCGAACGTGGTGACATCGAAACGCGGTTCAGTCATATTTCGCCTGCTCCCATGCCGCGCGCAATGCCGCGCCGCGCGCAAAAATTTCCTCGACGCTTTGCGAATTGTCGGTCAACAATGCGCTGCCGACGCCCACCGCCGCCGCGCCCGCGCGCACGTAATCGGAAATGTTGCGCGCGGAAATCCCGCCCGTCGGCACAAATTCAATATCGTCCAATGGCGCGCGCAATGCTTTCAGATACGCGGGTCCGAGCAGGTCCGCCGGAAACAATTTCACCATGCGGCAGCCCGCGGCGAATGCAGCTTGCGCTTCGGTGGCAGTAAATACGCCGGGCAGGTGCAAGATCTCGCGCGTTTGCGAGAACGCCACAGTCGCCGCGTCGAAATTGGGCGAGACGAGAAATTGCGCGCCCGCGTCAACGGCTTGTTCCGCGTGCGCGCGCGTCCGCACCGTGCCGACGCCGACGAGCAGCGAATCGGAAAACGTGCGCCGCAATTGCGCGATGGCTTGCAGTACACCGGGCGTATTCAGGGTGACTTCGATAGCAGTGACGTTCGCCGCGCGCAGCGCATCCGCCGCGCGCACAATGTGTTGGACCGAAAAATCGCCGCGCACGATGGCGATAATGCCGCTTTGTTTGAGGCGTTCGGCGGTGTCTTGAATTGGAGTGGACATGGGTTTGTGTTCCGTGAGAATTTTTTTGACATGCTTGACGAATCGAAATGCGCGTAGGATAATCCATTCTACCTTCAGGCAGGATACAAAAGCAAAATGATTCCATCCACCATTCAGGCGCTCGATACCGAACTCACCGCGCGCAATTATGTTGCCGACCGCGGATTGGTCACTGCCGCGTTTTTGGCGTTGAAACTCAACAAGCCGTTGTTCTTGGAAGGCGAAGCGGGCGTTGGCAAAACCGAAATCGCCAAAGTGCTGGCGGATGTTTTGCAAACGGAATTGATTCGCTTGCAGTGTTACGAAGGACTGGACATTAACCACGCGGTGTATGAGTGGAATTACGCGCGGCAGCTGTTGGAATTGCGCGCGCACGACAGCGATAATCCGGCGCACGCGCA
>CAZXYP010000370.1:0-5448 GCA_964644955.1 uncultured Anaerolineales bacterium
GCGGATAATTCACCGTCGCCGCGCCCGTGAACAGGTCGGTTTGAAATTCCTGAATTCCCGGGATATATGGTTTCAAATCGTCCGCCGCCAACAGCGCGAACTGCGAAAAATGATTCGTCTCGGCGGTGACAGTGTGATTCGCCAAATCTAATTTGCCATACAGCGGAATCCACGCGTCCGCTTTCTCATTCCAATACGCGAGGTCGAGGATGCTTTCGTCGAGCGCGCCCAACGCTTCGGGGTCGTATTCCGCTTGAATCATCACCGGCGCGTCGAACTCGGCATGATGTTTCGGTTTGCCCTTGCCATTGAGCACGCGCAAACGAAAGTTCCCGACCACCTCTTGCTGACCGGGATTGCTGCCGCCCGCGTCGTACTGAATGGTGGTATCGCGATGCAGGACATTTGGCGGAAAGCGCACGCGGACCTTGCAGTTCGGCGAAACCAATTCGCCGCCGGAAACCGAAATCGTGGCGCGAGCGCGCGTTCCCGAAATGCCGCCGCATTTGCCAATGAACGGCGGCGTGGGTTCGGGAGTAGCCTGCCCCGAAGTTGGCTGAGGGGTCGGCGTGCGCGTCTTTTTCCGTTTGCGCGTGGGCGTTTCGGTGTAGAGACGTGTCGTTGACACGTCTGGTGTTTCCGTCGGCGTGGCGGACGCGTCGGGCGTTTCGGTTGCCGTCGGGGTCGGCGTCGGCGTCTTGGTCTTTTTGGGTTTGCGCGTCGGCGTCTTGGTCGGTTTCTTGCCAAGCGCGGCGGAAACAGAATCCGCGCGTAGGGGCGTTTCATCGAACGCCCCTGCTTGCGCCGTCACGCCGCCAATGCTGGCGGTCACGAGCGCGCCCAATACAATCAAATACAAACCAATTTGCCAAACGCGAGCGGAAGCGGTGCGAAGCATGGCGACCTCCCAAAAAGGAATTGAAAATTTCTTGCGCGAACGCAAGCCCCCCCAACAAAACAAGTACTATGCGAACTGTGTTCGCAACGAAATAAACGCGCAAAAAAAATTCGAGCGGCTGCGCCGTTTCACGGCGCAGCCGCTCGTTTCATCGTTCGAGCCGGATGGTGATGTTTTACACTACGAACAGCGAAAGGGAAATCTCCCGCCGCCGCGCATTATACGCAGAATAATTTCCAAGACAAATCAAGTCGCGGTGAGTGCGCGCGTCACCTTTTTAGCAAGCCAGTGAACGCAGGTTCACTTTGCCATGCGTTGCCGCGAATTCGATTTGCCCGAAATTGTGACACTGACAGAATCGGTTTCCAACCGATTTTCATCTTGCATAGACGCCGAATTGATTCGGGTGGCGGACTTCACCAGCGGTATCAAGCTGTGCCGCACATCCAATGACCGCGCCTATTTTGACCGCACTCACGCGGCGCGTTATAATATCCCCCGCTCATGGCGCGTCACAAGAGTACGGACGACGAGCGCCGTATCGGCGACTTGTCACTGGAAGAATTGGAATCCGTGGTGGAGGAACGCCGCCGCGTGGAACGCGCGCGCGCGTTTGCGGAAGCGGATGACACCCAACGGTTCAATCCCATTACGGTCCAGCCAAACGAAAAACGCAAACGCCGTCGCCGACGCGGTTGGCGCGACAATATATTATTTCTCGTCGAAGTCGCGGCGGTGCTTGGCTTGGTTGCCATTATCGTCCTCGCCGTCGGCAATTTGCAGGCGCTGAATCTCGAATTTGCCCAAAGCATTCGCCTGGCGCAGCCGCAAACGCAAGACGCGCAGCCCGTAACGAATGTTGCCGCGTCTCCCGCGCAAGCGGTGGGCGAGTTGCCCGGCTCGTCGTTTCCACCTGCCGAAGCCGGTGAACTGCCGGGCTCTTCATCGCCGCCCGAAGCGCTCCCCGCCTCGATTGGCGTGAGCGTGCAAAAAGCGCCCGCGCTGCCGCCGCCGACGCCGGGGGTGGAATCGCCAACGCGGTTGGTGATTCCGGCGATTGGCGTGGACTGGCCCGTTGTGCCGGGCGACGGTTGGGACGAACTCAAGCGCGGCGTTGGACATCACATCGGTTCTGCCAATCCCGGCGAACGCGGCAACATGATTTTGTCGGGACACAATGATGTCTTTGGCGAAGTGT
Source organism: uncultured Anaerolineales bacterium (assembly GCA_964644955.1). Taxonomy (GTDB): domain Bacteria; phylum Chloroflexota; class Anaerolineae; order UBA4142; family SHND01; genus SHND01. The sequence goes on from CAZXYP010000370.1 coordinate 2,097, forward strand.
TTAAAGATTTGGAAGCGTTGAAAAACGGAGATAGAGTGCAGGTCTATGCCGGCGGACGCTTGTTTACCTATGAGGTGCGCGCCAAACGCATTGTCCTGCCCAATGACCTTTCGGTGTTGCAGCAATCACGTGAACCGATTGTGACGTTGATTACGTGCCACCCGTATCGCGTGGATACGCATCGCCTGGTCGTGATTGCGCAATTGGTTCCCTAAATCAAACGAACACTATCCGGAGGAAAATTTTTCATGCCACAAAAAACTCGCCGCGAAAAAGAACGCGCGGCTGCGCGTCGCGAATCGGGACAATATCGAGTCCCGCCCCCGTCTGCGCCGATTGAAATGCCCGCGCCCGACGCGGAATTCGGTATCACGACCAGCATGCCGTCGGCGACGGCGGCGCGCGCCGCTGCGCCGCACCACGCCCTGCCCATCAGCGCGGATTCCGATTTTGATTACGGCTATGTGTATGCCGATTTGCGCCGCATTGCCATTTTGGCTGTGCTGTGCTTTGGCATCATGTTCGCGCTCTATTTTGTATTGAATCGTTAAGCAGAGAGTTTGTCCGCAAACAAGAATACCGCGTCATCGGACGCGGTATTTTTATTCGTGTGCGTTGTTGACTTGAGGTGTGCGCGGCGCGCCGGCGAGAGTGCGCGGCGCCGCGCGCGCGGGACGCAGGTGCGGAACGGTGAGTTCCAACAGGAATTGAATCATCACTCCCAGCAGCAGATTCTGTGTGGCGAGAAACGCGAGGGTGTTGAGAAACGCCTGTCCCAAATTCCAGATAAAAGAATCTGCCGCCGCAATCGTCCCAAGGCGGGCGCGCACGCGCGGGTCGAGCAATGCTTCCACGCACGTCATGCCGAGACCGAGAACCGCGCCCCAATACAATGCGTCGGTCAGGACGCCGGTAAAGATGGTAATTGCCGCCGCGCGATAAAACATCCAGTGCGCTTGCATGTAAATCAATTCAACCATGCGCCGCGCAAACGAAGGTTGTGTTCCGGAAACGGCGGGGACATCGAGCGTGGCGCGCAAGTACGGCAGCCAAATCAGCATGAGGACGAGCCATGCCGCGAGCAGAATCACAATCGCCCAACGCATGCCCTCCGCCCAATCGAGCATGCTCAGCCCAATCGAACGCAAATCAATCCAACCCAGATAGAGCGCCGCAAACGGGAGTCCGAGATAAAACACCAGCCGCGCGAGTTGATACAGCGCGCGGGCGCCGCGCTGCGCGGAGAATGCGTGTATTTTTTTGGCGAGGTCGGATTGTGACGCATTGGCGATGCGCCATGCCGCGTTTGCAGCAAGCACATAAAACAGGAACGCGCCCAATGCCAATGCCGCGGCGTTCCAGCCGCGTGAGTTTTGAAGAATGGCGAAAAAGATTTCGGTCAAGGCAGAAAATTTCCTATGGGCGAGGAGTTTTTTCGGGATTGTTTTTGCCGCGATTTTTCAACGGCACGCGCAGGGTGATACGCGTCCCGCGTCCGGGGGTGGATTCAATTTTGAGTTGCCCTTCGACCAGCCGCGCGCGGTCGCGCATATTGACCATGCCCAGCGAACCGCGCGTCGTATAGTTGGCATTGACGGCGTTTGTGTCAAACCCGGGCCCCTCATCCGCGATGCTTGCGACCAGATTGCCGCCTTGATTTTGCACCGCGACATGGATGGGCGCGCCGCGCGCATGCTTGCGCGCATTGTTGACCGCCTCTTCAATCACCGCAAACACCGTCCCCGCGATATTGGCATCCAACTCGGTGCCAAAGTTGCCCGGTTGAATATCAATCGGCACGCCGTCATTTTCGCGCAAACGTTGTTCGTATTGTTTCAACGCGGCGGAAAGCCCCTGTGTTTCCAGCGTCAACGGGCGCAGTGTAAACAACAAACCGCGCAAATCCTTGCCGACGCGCATGACCGCTTCACGCGCTTGTTCCAACTCTTGACGCGCTTGCGCTTCATCGCGGTCCATCAACAAGCGAATAAAATCGAGGCGCATTGCCAACGCCGCCATGGATTGCGTCGGTCCGTCGTGCAGGTCGCGCGCCAATTTCGCGCGCGCGGACGCTTCGGCTTCAATAATGCGGTCACGTTCCCCGCGCAGATTTTGATACAGCTGCGCGTTTTGAAAGGCGATGGCGGCTTGATTGATAAACGCGCGCATCAGGCGCAAATGTTGTTCGGATGGTTTTTGACTGCTCGGCGAGGCAAGAATCACCGCGCCATACACATCGAGTCCGGATTGGAGCGGATAGCATACGCCGTAATGTGCCCGGCGCAGGGATGCGAATTGATTCAAGTCCGGGTCGTTGGTGACCTTGTTAAACGGTATCGGGTCGCCGCTTTCGATGGCTTGCTTGACGATACCGTGTTTGCCGGTGACGATGCGCTGCATGTCATTGCGGTCCAAGCCGCGCGCCGCAGTGACCAACAACGGTTTTTCGTTGTTGCTGTCCGAGTCGCCGAATGTCAAGGCAATGCCGACCGGCGCGCCGAGGTCAAACCGACCTTGCGGCATGCCATTCACGCCGGCTTGGAGCATGACTTCGAGGATTTGAACATAATTCGAGGTGCCGTTCAGCGAGTCGGCGGATTCATAAAATAATCGCGCGCTGGAAATCGCCTGACGCAATTCGCGCAGCTCGAATTGCGCCGAGCCGATGGCGGCTTCGCGTTCGCGCTGGGTCAAGTACCCGATAAGCACTACGGCGCTCATGACGGCGGCGACAGGCAGGAGGGCGGCGAAAAAATTGATATTGGTTTCAATCGGAAACGGAATCGCGGCGCGAACCGTTATGGGGAGGAATTGCAGAAACGCCCCGATTTCATACGGCAAGAGCACCAGCACCGCCACCAGCGCGCCGACGCTCACCCCAAAACGCATGGCGGCGACAATCGTGGGAAAAATGGTAAAGAGGATGAGAAAGGAATTGTTGACGCCGGGCAAGAGCGGCAGCATGCTCGTAAACAAAATGTCGCCAACCAGTCCAATGACCGGAAGATGCTTGGGCAAGGTGCGGTACCGTACGCCAATCAGCAACAAACCGTTAAAGGCGGCATACGAAACGACCCACAGCAAAAAATATCCTTCGGGAATTGGGCTGCCGTTGACGATGGACACGACCACCCATGCCAGCGCAATCAATGCCCAGCGGATGTTGACGAGCGCCCCGTCAACGGTACGCGACGCCCGCGAAGTAAAGGTAAAAGAAGAATCGTCTGCCAAAGTTGTCATGTCACAAAAAAACCGTGGCGCAAAACAAAGGTGCGACCACGGCATTTTGGTACCGCAAGTGGGCAGTATAGGACTCGAACCTATGGCCCCTGCGATGTGAACGCAGTGCTCT
>CAZXYP010000371.1:0-5438 GCA_964644955.1 uncultured Anaerolineales bacterium
GTGATTGTGATGGTCGCATCGTTCATTCCCGCCATCGTTGCGCAGGTCAACGCGATTGCGCCGCAGCTCAGCCGGCTCGACGTGGCACAACTGACTTTGACCAGTCTGTTTGAAACGGTCTTGAGCAAACTGAATATCGCCGTCAATGTGCAAGCCCTGATGGATAACGCCCTCGCCAGTTTACAGGAACTTGCGACCCCAATCCTGCAAAATACCGTCTCTATTTTAACCAGCGTGCTCTCGCTCTTGGGCAATGCGCTGTTGGTCATTTTACTTTCGTTCTTTTTGGCGCTCGACGGTCCGCGTTTCAGCAAAATGATGTTTGATGTGATACCGGAGCGGATGCATCAAGAAACGCGCATGTTTATTTTGACGACCGACCGCGCGTTCGGCGGCTTTTTGCGTTCACAGATTTTGCAGGCGGTGCTTATCGGCACGGGCACGGGCATCATCCTTGCCGCGTTTGGCGTGCAAGCCGCGCTCCTCGCCGCCGTCTTTGCGGGATTGTTTATGCTGATCCCGTTGGTGGGTCCGATTCTGAGTATGCTGCCGCCGCTTTTGGCTGTCGTCTTGACCGACCCGAGCAAAATTTTGTGGGTGATGGTGCCGATTGTGGTTTTGCAAGTCGTCATTGTGAATGTGTTGATGCCGCGCGTGATGGGCGACGCGTTGGGACTGCATCCGTTGGTGATAATTGTGTCGCTCTTGATCGGGGTCAAGGTAGCAGGATTTTGGGGCGCGTTTTTTGCCATGCCGTTGGCGGGGATTATTTCGGCGTTTGGCGCGTTTTTGATTCGCCGCCGCCAACGCCTCGCAGAATGGACTTTGTCTATCGTGCAGCAAGATGGCGGAGAAACAGGTCCGCCGGGGGAAACCGATTTGATTTCGAACCTGAGCGCGCGCGGGGAGAACACGGCGCCCGGCGAGGTCACGCACGGCAGCTCTTCAGAACGGCTCTGAATCTTCCTGAAAAAGAGCAAAGAACGCATCTACGACCCGCGGGTCGAATTGGGTGCCGCGACAGCGTCGGATTTCTGCCAACGCCTCGGCGTGTGACATGGCTTTTCGATACGGGCGCGTAGAAGTCATGGCATCGTACGTATCCGCCACCGCAAATATGCGCGCCGCCAGCGGAATTGCCTCACCGCGTAACCCTTCCGGATAGCCGGTGCCATCCCACATTTCCTGATGATGCAAGACAACCGGCAGCGCATCCTGCAAAAACGGAATCCCTTTGAGCATGTCATATCCCAACTGCGGATGCCGGTTCATTAACTCGCGTTCGGTTTTGGTCAACGGACCCGACTTGAGCAAGATATTGTCGGGAACGCCGATTTTGCCTACGTCGTGCAGTAGTGCCCCGCGTTCTAGATTTGTCAATTCCCCGGCGGAAAGCTTTAGTTGCGCGCCAATCGCCAGAGCCAATCGGGTCACGCGCTGCGAATGACCTTCGGTTTCACGGTCGCGCGCATCCAACGCCGCCGACAGCGCCAACAAGGTTGCTTGATACGATTCCTCCAACGTACCGAGCGCATACGCCAGCGAAGCCGCCTGCTCGACGGTTTGTTCATGCAAGCGCAGCCGCTGCAGCGATTGCGCGGAAAGGTTCGCAATCGTGGTCGTCAAACGCAAACGGTCTTGCCCGGGCGCGCCGCGTTCTGCAAATCCGATAAAAAGCGTGCCGAGCATCCCCGAGGGTGTGCGCAGCGGCGCGACGATGCCGCCGCGCATTTCGGTAAAGACACCGCGCATCTGCGCGCGCGGATCATTGGTCACATCTTCAATCATGTACGGTTCGCCGGTCGCTAACGCAATCCACGACAAACCGCCTTCATGCCGGTAATGTTCCATCCCGCGATGCGGCATGTTTTTGGTCGCGACAACGGTCAGCTTGGCGCCATCCTCGGACAGTATTTGAAGCGAACCGCCCGCGCCTTGCAACATATTGACTGTATCATTCACAATCAATTCGTGTAAACGCGTTTCGGAATACGCCGTACGCAGCTTGTCGGAGAATTCAAAGAGCGCGCTGATATCGGCAAGCCGCCGCGCAGTCTCATCCAATAACCGCGCGCGTTCAATGCCCGCCGCAATCTGCCCGGCCAACGTAGTGAGCAAGCGCAAATCATTCCCGTCAAATCTTCCGGGTTCGAGATGCGCCACGGCAATGACTCCGACGACGCGCTCTCCGATGCGCATCGGCACACCCAAGCAGGCGCGCAGCACATCCGCCGACGCGGTAAAACGCAAATCGCGCGTCAAGTCTTGAATCAACAACGGGTCGCCTTCGCGCGCGACCCAACGCGCCACCGCGCGACTCCAGGAATCTTGCCCCGCTTCGGCATACGGTAACGCCGGAGCCAAATCCGGCTCTGCGCCGTTCTCGCGCACAAAATACATTCGCACTTCATCGCACTGAAGCAATTCACGAATTTCGGAAGTGACGCTTGTGAGAACGCGGTCGAGTGAAACTTCGGAATTGGTCGCCGCGATGACATCGTTCAATAAAATGAGCTCGTCCAAACGGCGGGCGGCGGACTGCGAATGGCGCGCCTTTTCCAATGCCATCGCCGTCTGCGTCGCGACCAGATACAAAAAGTGGGATTGTTCTTCTGAAAATTGGCGCGGCGTACGACTGTATGCGCCCAACAAGCCAATCACGCGCGTTTCGGCGAGCATCGGCGCACAGACTCCGGAAACCACTTGATGCCGCATCAAATAATCCGACGACTGGAAACGGGTCTCGAGCGCAAAATTTTCGACAATGACCGGCAGCTGCGCGCGCAGCACATAGCCCGCATGCATGTGCGGATCGCTTGCCGTTTGCGTTCGACCCACCACCCCACGCCGCCACCCGCGACCGTTCGCCAAGACAAACATCCCTTCTTGTCCCGGCAGCAAAACTTCGTAAAAATCGCCGGGCAGCAAATTCATGAGCGTGTCCAGGGTTCGCTCCAAAACTTCATCCGGCGACACGGCGCTCAAAAAACGCTGTGCCAATTCGCGCAGCGCGCTTTGTTCTTGAAAGCGGCGCTGTGATTCGGCAAACAAACGCGCATTCTCGATTGCCTGCGCCGCCTGGTCTGCCAAACCTTGCAAAAACTCGCGGTCCGCGACTTGAATGACGTTTTCTGTCTTGCCCAACACGATTAAACCCAACGCGCGTCCTTTGACCCGCAACGGCAGAATCAACATCGAGCGGAGCTGCACCATCTCTACAATCTCGAGCGCGCCGGAACTCAAATCGGCTTTGGTGAAATCGTCAATCACTGTCAAACGTCCCTGTTCAAACGCGCGTTTGACTTCGGGATTCAACGACAAGTGACCGAGGCGCAACGCTTCAAGCAATTCGGACGGCACCCCGAAATGCGCAATCAAGCGCATTTCTTCTTCAATTTCCAACAAATAAAAAAGCCCGTAGTTGGTGTGTGTTGTATTCAGAAAAACAGACAGAAACCGCCGCGCCAACTGCTCGACATCCACCCACTCATTGACCGTGGATGTCACCGCGCTAAATGCACCCATCTGGTCCATGCGCCGTCGCGCTTCCAGCACCGCCTGCTCGCGCTCCAGCATGGTCACCAGATATGTGGCAACCGTGTCGGCCAAGGTCACGTCTTGAGGAGAAAATGCCGCTTGGGGTTGATGAGATTCAATGAGTAATACGCCGCGCGTGGTCCCCTGCTGTTGCAAGGGGGCAACGACAAGAAAAACCAATTCCGGGGGAAGGAGTACGGGGGCTGTGTCCTTCAGCGCGCGTTCGATTTGCGAGCGCGAGAGGTGCTGCGCCATACTTGCCGCTGCCATAACCTGCGCGAGAGGTACCACATATTCGACCTCAGCCGGAGTTGGAGCAGCGGCGACCTGTGGACCCTCCAATTCCTGCACTACCAGAATACGGTCGGCGGGCATCACTTCGGACAAGACCTGGCGCAGCTGCGCCAGGAATTCTTCCATCCCAAGTTCCCGCACCATCAGCTGTGCCAGGCGCCGCAAGGCGTTGGCTTCTCGCTCTGCGCGCGCAATCGGAGGACTTTCGAGCAAAGAATTGTGGTCGAAAGACGCAGGGACTACCGGGGAGTCTTGAGGAATCATAAGAAACGATTGTCACTCACCCACACGGAAGCGGTGAATGTGCCGCCGCATTGCGAAAACAAGGCGGCACATTCCAAGAGCCGAAACGTTAGCCGCCGCCGCCCACGCCATGCACGCCGCCTTCGGTCAAGGAACGCAAATCGCCCAACACGGCATCAATTTCTGCCAGCGTCACCGGGCGGTCCTGGTCGCGATGTTTCAATTCCCCCTTGGCGATTTTTTCTGCCGCGACCTCCCGGAGCGTGAGATTGCGCGCAGTCGCTTCCTTTGCCAATGCCGCGCCTGCATTGTAACCAATCACCGGGTTCAAAGCAGTGACAATTATCACGTTTTTCGCAAGCCAACCTTCCGCTTTTTCGCGATTGGCTTGAATGCCGACGACACATTTTGTCGTAAACGCGTTGACGGCATTGGTCAAGAGTTCCATCGCCTCGAACAAATCATACGCAATGACCGGCATCATGACATTGAGTTCCAATTGTCCCGCCGCCGCTGCCAGCTGCACGGTTAAATTGTTGCCCATGACATGATAGCAAACCATATTCAGCATTTCCGCCAAGACGGGATTCACTTTGCCGGGCATAATCGAAGAACCCGGCTGCACTGCCGGCAAACGCAATTCATCCAAACCCGTCGTCGGACCCGACGCGAGCAAGCGAAAATCGTTGGCGATGCGCGTCAGGGTCACAGCCAGCGTGTTGAGCGACGCGGAAAAATCGGCGGCGTCGGCATTGCTTTGCATGGACTCGAACAGATTGCCCGACGAACGCGTATTAAAATTCGTCAATTCATTGATGCGTTGAATCATGCGCGCATGATATTCCGGATGCGCGTTCAGCCCCGTGCCTGCCGCCGTTCCGCCAATGCCCAAACGACGCACGCGGTCGGCAGCGGTAGCAATGCGCTCGCGGTCATTCGCCACCGCTTGCGCGTAACCGCCAAATTCTTGCCCCATCCGTACCGGCACCGCGTCTTGCAAATGCGTACGTCCCGATTTCACAATGTCGTCAAACTCGACGGCTTTTTGTTTCAACGCGTCCGTCAAGCCGTCCACCGCCGCGAGCAGCGCGTCAAGATGATACAAAATCCCCAACCGTATCGCGGTCGGAATGGTATCGTTGGTGCTTTGCGCCATATTCACATGGTCATTCGGATTGACGGGTTTGTTTTTATCGGTCACGTCAAAGCCCAACAGCTGATTCGCGCGATTCGCAATTACTTCATTTACATTCATATTGTGCGAAGTGCCTGCGCCCGCTTGAAACGGATTGAGTTCAAAATGCCGCGCGAGTTTATCGTCCATCACTTCTTGTGCGGCTTGCACAATCGCGTCCGCGAGTTTC
>CAZXYP010000372.1:0-5430 GCA_964644955.1 uncultured Anaerolineales bacterium
TCATCACGCCACACGCCCCGGATTGACATCGGGCGTGATGACATGCGACCTCGCATGTCATCACGCCACACGCCCCGGATTGACATCGGGCGTGATGACATGCGACCTCGCAAAAAAGCAAATAGAATTTTTCTCGCGCGTATGCGCCGAAAACAAGTACTATGCGAACTGTGTTCGCAACGAACTAACGCGCGCAAAAAAAATTCGAGCGGCTGCGCCGTGAAACGGCGCAGCCGCTCGTTTCATCGTTCGAGCCGGCTGATGATGTTGAAAACAAACAGAGCAGGCGAGTTGTTATGTCCCGCCGCCGCGCATTATACGCAATATGAATTTTGGCGCAAATGCGACAGCACGCAATTGGCACAGCGATTGCAAAGTCGCGTTACTCGTGATTTCGAGCGGACGCTCCGGCACACTCCGTCGGCGAAATCTCATCCGCCCGCCCAAAACGAGATTTCTCGCTCCGCGTTCGCTCTGTTCGAAATGACAACCGCTTGTCAAGGAACCTTGCAACAGCCGTAACGCAATTGGAGAGAAACGCGCGTCCGGGTGTGCCTCCTATATTGATACCGCTGGCGAAATTGGTTTCTAACTAATTTTCACCTATTGGAGAATTCGCCGGCGGTATCCCATTTTGCGATGGGCTGCGGCGTATTCGATTCGCCGGGGGGTGGGCGTCTTTTATGGCAAGCCAGTGAACGCAAGTTCACTTGGCCATGCGTTGCCGCGAATTCGATTCGCCCGCAGTTGTGCCGCACATCCATTCGCCGGCGGCGCTTTGAGTCGAGTTCGTGGTATAATGCAAACACCTTGAACACGCGCTGCGGTTTGGGCGCGTGGTTGTATTTCCGCAACCGGAAATACGCTTTCCACAGCGATTGAACGATTGTCATACTCGTACGAATTGGTCCGCGCAGAGAACTTGACGAACTGCGATGTCATGAATTGTTAAAAATGCCGCGAGATACATCACCGCCTTGCTGAGCGCCGGGCGTGGACAACTCTCTATGTGACAAACTGTTGTGCTGATTGCAACAGCCGTGCATGTCGCATTTTTCGCGTTGGAGGTAAAAATCCTGACGCGTTCGGTTTTTGTTTTTGGCGTTAACCGAGACCAAACCGTTCGATAAACAATCGCAGTCCGACAAACCAAATCGCTGTGGGTTGGCGCACAGAGATGCGCCGGCTCGCCGCGATTTTTTTGTTTGGACGCGGCAGCAGAGTAAAAAATGAAAGCGTCTGTCCAACGTCCGCACAAATTCAAAACGCGCACCGAAAAACGCGCGCCGGCGCAAAATCTGACGCCGGGAACAGTGACAGCCATCGAGCCGCAGGTCAAGCGTCCGAACCGCTTGAACTTGTACATTGACGACCATTTTGCGATGGGGCTTTCGGTGTATGCGGCAGCCGGCGTTCGCACCGGACAAGAGTTGTCGCGCGCGGACTTGGAAAAATTGGCGCACGCCGAAGCATTGGAGCAAGCGCGCGAAGCGGCGCTGCGTTTTTTGCAAGTGCGCCCGCGCAGTGAGCAAGAGCTGCGGCGACAGCTCGTCAAGAAAAAATATTCAGAGGAAATTATTGCGCAGGTCCTCGCCCGTTTGAACGATGTGAAATTGGTGGGCGACCGGGACTTTGCCAAGTATTGGGTGGAAAATCGCGAAGGGTTCAAGCCGCGCAGCAAACGTGCGCTGCAGTACGAATTGCGCCAAAAGGGCGTTGCGAGCGACGACATTGCGCGCGCGGTCAAAAAGGTGGACGAACGCGACAGCGCGTATCGCGCGGCGCGCCCCAAAGCATTGCGTTGGAAAGAGTTGGACGCGCAAACCTTTCGCGAAAAATTGAGCGGTTTTCTCGCGCGGCGCGGGTTTGATTACGGCGTCACGCGCGAAACCGTGAATCGTTTGTGGCAAGAAGTGAATGGAAAGGAATCTTTAGAAACAGAGTGGGAGTAAACGCGTATCGTACAGCGCGTAACGTGAATCGCCAAGCCAAGTTGTTGCGATAAGCGATATGCCATCCGCGATACGCGGACACGGAGGATACATGGAAACCTTGATCGTTGCATTGGTCGAACTCGTCGTCGTCGGCGGGCTCGCGTTTGCGGCGGGGTATTTCCTCCAGGCACGTGTCTTTACGGCAAAACGGGTCGAACTGGAAGCGCAGCGCGCGGAAATTGACAAGAAATTGATGGAAGCCGACGCGCAGGCAAAAGATATTATCTTGAAAGCCAAAGACCAGGCGTTAGTCATTCGTAACGAACAAGAAGCGGATAACAAGCGCAGACGCGCGGAAGTGTCGCGAGAAGAAGACCAACTGCGGCAGCGCCGCGAAGCCATGGACAAACGGCTGGAGCAAATCGAGAACCGCAATCGCAAACTCGAAAGTCGCGAAAAAGAAATGGACCGCGCCAAAGCGCGGCTGGACGAACTCGAAAGTAAGAAACTGCTGGAGATTCAGCGTGTGGCGGGTCTGAGCACGGAAGACGCCAAGCAGCTGCTCTTGCAGCAAGTGGAAAAAGAGACGCGGCAGGATGCCGCGCGCATCATTCGCGAAATCGAAATGAATGCGCGCGAAGAGGGCGAACGCCGCGCACGCGAAATTATCACCACCGCCATCGAGCGCATCTCGTCCGACCAGGTGGTCGAAAGCACTGTCGCACTGGTGCCGCTGCCGAGCGATGAAATGAAAGGGCGCATCATCGGCAAGCAGGGACGCAACATTCGTTCGATTGAAATGTTGACGGGCGTGGACTTGGTCGTGGACGATACGCCTGAAGCGGTGATTATTTCGTCACACAATCCGATTCGCCGCGAAGTGGCGCGCGTCGCTTTGCAGAAACTCATCAGCGACGGGCGCATTCATCCCGGACGTATCGAGAAAATTGTCGAGAGCGCCGAGGAAGAGGTTAACAAGAGCATCGCGGAAGCCGGTGAGGCGGCGGTGCTCGAAACGGGCGTGGCGGGTTTGCATCCCGAGCTCCTCAAAATGCTCGGCTCGCTCAAATTCCGCACCTCGTACGGGCAAAATGTTTTGGCGCACGTCATCGAAACCTCGCATCTCGCGGGTATGATTGCGTCCGAACTGAAAGCGGATGTCAAAGCCGCCAAAATGGGCGCGCTGCTGCACGATATTGGCAAAGCCGTTACGCACGAAGTCGGCGGCGCGCACGCCATCATCGGCGCGGAATATGCGCGCAAGTACGGCGTGCCGGAAAATGTGTGCAACATGATTGCGTCGCATCACGGTGAAGTGGAGCCGAAATCTGTCGAAGCGGTGTTGGTCACGGCGGCGGACGCGGTTTCGGGCGCGCGCCCCGGCGCGCGGCGCGAATCGTTGGAACAATATCTCAAACGCGTCGAAGCGCTTGAGAGTATGGCGAATGCCATGTCCGGCGTGCAGCAATCGTTTGCGATTCAAGCGGGGCGCGAATTGCGTATTATCGTTAAACCGGAACAGATTGACGATTTGAGCGCCATTAACTTGAGCAAAATGATTGCGCGCAAAATCGAAGAGAATTTAGAGTACCCCGGTCAAATCAAAGTGACGGTCATTCGCGAGCAGCGCGCCGTCGAATATGCGAAATAGGGGTAGCACGGGCGCCGGGATGGACGGACGAAATTTAATAAAACATTTATGTCACTATAAGCTTACAGGTGTAAGATACCTGCGCATTCCGTGACAGAGAATTCAAATCCGACATTGCACCCTTGTTTCGGTCACGGCAATTCATCGGAGTAACAACACTATCCCAACAGTGTGCACATCCGGGGAGAGGCGCACACTGAAAACACCCTTTGATTCGTTTCGTTTGCTCCGCATCCTTGGGATGGCTTTGTTGTAGGGAGTCACAAGTCACATGGATACCATCAAAGTTTCCGCCAAATCTCGTTCTACCGCGGTTGCGGGCGCAATTGCGGGCGTGATTCGCGAGTACCGCAAAGCCGAAGTGCAAGCCATCGGCGCGGGCGCGGTGAATCAAGCCATCAAGGCGATTGCCATCGCGCGCAGCTACCTGCAACAAGATCAACTCGATCTTGCCGTCGTGCCGACGTTTGCCGAAGTGGATATCAACGGCGAAGAACGGACCGCCGTGCGCATGTATATTGAATCGCGCCCGCTGAGTGAAGCGCCACCGGTTCCGCACAGCAACGGGCATCATGCCGAAACGGTGGATGTCGAAGCGATTTGACAACTGCGGGGAGAGACGCGTCCAGTTGTGTCTCTCCCCCTTCTTTTTTACCCTTCCGCCTGCCAGCTAGGTTCAATCCTACTCGTACACTGGAGTTAATGTGTCTGCCAAGCTAACCCCGCGCGTGGACTTGCACGCGCATACGAACGCGTCCGACGGCGAGCACTCCCCCGAAGAATTAATTCAAATCGCGCACGAACGTAACGTCGTGTTTCTCGGCATTGCCGATCACGATACGATTGCGGGGCTGGAACGCGCAGTCCAAGCCGCCCAAAGCACGGGCGGCTTGGAGATTATTCCCGGCGTCGAATTTTCAACCGATTGGGAAAAACGCGAAATTCATGTCCTGGCGTACATGGTGGATTATCGCGACCCCGCGACGATTGCGCTCGCGGACAAATTTCGCGAAGGTCGTTTGGGACGCGCGCAAAAAATTTTGGCGAAACTCGACGCGCTTGGCGTTCCCGTCGAATTCGACAAGGTCGCGGCGATTGCAGGCGACGCCGCGATTGGACGTCCGCACGTCGCGCGCGCGCTGGTGGACGCGGGGCATGTGGCGACGATTCAAGAAGCCTTCGACAAATACCTTGCCAGCGACAAACCCGCGTATGTGGAATACGAAAGCGCGTCGCCGCATCAAGCCGTGGAAATGATTCGCGCGGTTGGCGCAGTGCCGGTGCTGGCGCATCCGTACGACGTACAGCGCATCGTGTCGGAATTGGTCAAGGTCGGACTTGTCGGACTGGAATGTTATTACGCGCAGTACGACGAACGCCAACAGCAAGAGCTTGTCGAACTTGCGAAACAGTACGGTTTGATTGCGACGGGCGGCAGTGACTTTCACGGCTTGCACCGCATGGGACACATGAGCGCGCTGGGCGAGGTGAACGTGCCCATCGAGGCGGTCGAGAAATTGAAACAGGCGAAAGCGAAAATAAAATAAAAAAATCGGGCAGAAATTTTTCTGCCCGATTTTTTTTTGGTGTTCTCAGTTCGCGCGCGGCAGACTCAGCGCCAGCACTTCAGTGACTAACCGCGCATTCGCGTTTTGTCCCAATTGGCGCGCGGCGGTGCGGGTCGCGTCGAGCGCGCGTTGAATTTCGGCGACGGTGAATTGCTGCGCGTGCTGCGTGAGCGGCGCGCTATAGTCCACATTCGTCACGCGCGCGCTTTCGCGCTGTGACAATAACAATACATCGCGCCACCACGTCTGCCATGTTTCAAACAGCTGCGGCAGTTCG
>CAZXYP010000373.1:0-5416 GCA_964644955.1 uncultured Anaerolineales bacterium
CGATTGCGTTATACAATGCGGAAAACGCGGTCGTGTTTGTGGGCGATGTCTTGATGCGCGGCACGGTGGGGCGCACTGATTTTCCGGGTTGTTCGATGCAAGAATTAGTGCGTTCGATTCGCACCAAACTCTACACGCTGCCCGACGGCACGCAAGTGTATTCGGGACACGGACCGATGACGACGATTGGCGAGGAAAAAACGTTGAATCCGTTCACGAAAAATTATGTGTGAAAAATTGCAGGGACGTTCAATTGAACGTCCCTGCAATTTTTCACGATGGATACGCCTCATCCAACAATTCCACCAAATGCATGACGCGCCCATTCCATCCCGCGCGTTTCTTGCCGTATTCCAATTGCAAGAGACAACCGATATTGCCCGTGACGACAATTTCGGCTTGCGTGTCGCGCGTGCTGCTCATTTTTTCATCAATCAATTGGTCTGCCATTTCGGGATGCAGGACATTGTAGATGCCCGCGCTGCCGCAGCAGCGGTCCGACGCGCGCATTTCAATCAATTCCAGGTTTTCGATTTGCTTCAAAACTTGACGCGGCTGGACGCGAATTTTTTGCGCGTGCGCGAGATGGCACGCGTCCTGATACGTGACGCGCGTTCTATTTTTCAACGCGGGTTTCACCCCCCCCTCACCCCCCCCTGAAACGAGAGGGGAATGATAGAGCAATTCGCTCACATCCTTGATGCGCGCGGAAAATTTTTCTGCCTTGTGAAAATACTCGGGGTCGTCGCGAAATAATTCAGGATATTCTTTTAATTGCGCGCCGCAGCCCGCCGCGTTAATGACAATCGCGTCCCATTGTTCCTTCAAAAACAAATCAATATTCTTTTTCGCCAGTTCTCTTGCCGTGTCGCGTTCGCCTGCGTGAACGTGCAGGGCGGAGCAGCAAACTTGTCCATCCGGCACGCGTACGTCATAGCCGTTGCGTTCCAACACGCGAATCGTCGCCTCGTGGATGTTGGCAAAGCCCGCGCGCATGATGCATCCCGTAAACAGCGCGACATTTTTCTTTTCTGCGCTTTCCTTACTCCTCTCTCCTTTTAGGAGAGGGGCAGGGGGAGAGGTTTTGAACGCGCGCAGTTTCCGTTGGTCGGGCAGCATCGCTTCCATTTCGCCGAGCCGCCCGAACCATTTCAATATGCCCGATTTCCGTACAATGGATTGTATGGTGCGTTGATAGAGTCCCGTCATGCCGACGACAAAGTTGAGCCGCGACGGATACGGAAACAATTGTTTGAAAATCAGCCCGCTCACCCAATTGCGTTTGCCGGCGGCTTGCTGCTGATTCACAATTTCCCCGCGCGCGGCTTCGACCAGAACGCCGTACCGCACACCGCTCGGGCAAACCGTTTCGCAGTTGCGGCAGTTCAGACACAAACCAATGTGTTCGGCAAATGTATCGTTGACCGCTTGTTTGCCTTCTGCCAATTCTTTGATGAGAAAAATGCGCCCGCGCGGCGATTCCGTTTCGAGTCCCGTCAAGCGATACGTCGGGCAGTGATTGAGACACAAACCGCAATGCACGCAGCGCAATAAATCCGCGTCGTCGGGCGGGTCGGGAATGGTGAAACCGCCCGTCTTTATTTCGCTCACAGCAATCAATGTTTCCGCCATCTCATTTCACCTTTTCGCTTGTATAATTCGTATGATGGAAAAATCAAATCCCTTCCAAGACCGCGTTCTCGAAATCGTCCGCGCGATTCCGCGCGGTAGAGTGTTGACGTACGGACAGGTCGCGCTGCTGGCGGGCGCACCGCGCGGCGCGCGACAGGTCGGACGCATTTTGTACGCGCGCGGACGCACTGTGCCGTGGCAGCGCATCATCAATCGCTACGGCGGACTCTCGACGTACAAAGTCGGCAGCGGCGCGGAACAGCGCGCGTTGTTGGAAAAAGAAGGTGTCACGTTTACAAAGGACGGCATGGTCAATTTACAAAAACATCAATGGCGTCCCGGAATGCACACCGTCGAAAGATTGAAATTGCCCGAAGATGTCGTGTTTGAAATCAATCGCAAGTTGCCGTTTCAAAAATGATTCGCAGTAACGAAATTATTCGTTCTACTTGTGGTTTGTGCGCGTGGAACGATTGAAATCATTACTACGTTTGCGCCGAATACAGAAACATCGCGAGTTGTTTTTCATCCCACAATGGAAACGTCCACTGCGCGTTGAAATGCATCTGTGCGCTGTGGTAAATGGGTTCGAGTGCATTGCGCCAATCGCTCACGCGATTTTCGCCAAGCGGAAAAATAACCGCAAGGTGGTGAAACGAATCCATTGCGCGCAAGCGTCCGCGTTTTTCGACATCTGCAACAATGTCCTCGATTTTTCCAAGCGATTTCTTTTCAGCAATTACAATGGTTTTCACTTCAAGCCAATGCCCAATCTCTTCCCGTGTCCACCATAAATCGCAATGTTCGAACAGTTTCGCTTTGGCGATAGGAAATTTGTGTTCGCCTTCCGCGCTTTGAATGACTCCTTGCGCTTGCAGCGCCATCAAACGCGCGAGCATTTCAATCAATAACCATTTTTCAATCTGCATCCCGTCGCCCAAGCCGCGATTGACCGCAAGCGACCAAATCTCGTTTCGCGCGGCGGGCGTTTGAATGAGGTATTCGACGAGTTGTTTCGTTTCCATTCACATTTGCGGTCCGTTCACATTCACCGTTATCGTATGCGCGCACCCCCGCGCCACCACCATCACAAAATCCTCATCGCCCAACGCTTCTTCGTGGTGAATCACATTCGGAGGAACGAATAAAAAATCGCCCGCCGAAACTTCCGCGCCATGTTCGCCCTTCTCGCCCCAACGAAAACGAGCGCGTCCGCTCACGACATAAATCGCGGATTCACAATCTCCATGATGGTGCCATCCTGCGCTGATACCCGCAGGTGTCGTCACAACTCCAACCCAAATCGTTTGGCTTCCGGTGAGTTCGGGTGAAATCGCCGCTTCGCGTTTCATACCGCTCGATTGCGCGGTGGCAGTGCTGCGTTGGTGGGGATGAATGATTTTGATGCCGTCGGTCATCGTGATAGAGACCCGAAGGGTTTCTGACGCGCGCGACAATTGACGCGAACGTTTCAATAACCCTTCGGGTCTGGACTAGATTCCTCCAACAAACCGTCCCGGATTCAGAATGTCGTGCGGGTCGAATTTGCGTTTGATGGACTGTATCAATTTCAACGACGCGCCAACCTCATCCCACGCGTTGAGATCTTTCCTTAAGGTTGATGGCGCGTTTTCGACAATGGTGTGTCCGTGCAGTCTGTGCAATTCCGCGCGCAGGTTGGTCGCGAAGGCTTCGAGCGCGGCATGATCTCCGTCCACCGATGCATAAATCGAAGCGATTGCGGCGTGCGCAAAAATATGCGGCGGTTCTAATTTTCGCGCGTTGGCAGTGTCGAATGCAACGCGCAATGCGTGATGCAATTCCTTTGGCGGCACGCTCAAGCGCACACACAACGCGTCGGGTGACGTCTCGCGCAGTGTTGCGGGCAAATCGGCGATCGCGCGCCATAACGCGTTTGCGTCGTCAAGCGCGTCGGCGGAACGCGCGCCATTTTCATTTGCGGCTTGTGTGGCAACATCGCGCGCCGCCGCCATCGTCGCTTTCGAGCCGCCGAAACGCGCGACGACGAACCAATTGCCTCGCGCGTTTTGCAAGACATGGCGCGCCGTGTTCGCATCCAATAGTTCAAGCGCGAGCGGCGGGGTGGTGAGGTTCCAAATCTTTGGGACGACCGCGCATGCATTTTGTAAATCGTCGAACGCGAGCCACATCGAAGCTTCGGCGGGCGGTTTCGGAAACACTTT
This sequence comes from uncultured Anaerolineales bacterium, assembly GCA_964644955.1. GTDB lineage: Bacteria > Chloroflexota > Anaerolineae > UBA4142 > SHND01 > SHND01. Next base: position 3,837 of record CAZXYP010000373.1, read on the forward strand.
GAACGTCGCCTCGGTCAGAATGCCCAGTGTCCCCATTGCCCCAACCTGCACTTTGTGCAATTCATAGCCCGCGACATTTTTGACGACCTTGCTGCCTGCTTTGATGATTTCGCCGTTTACGTTCGCGAATTTCAGACCGAGCATGTAATCGCGCGCGGGACCGTACCGCAAACGCAGCGGACCATTCGCGCCTGCTGCCAAGACGCCGCCAATCGTCGCGCGCGTGGGATGCGGCACATCAATCGGCAAAAATTGCCCATTCTCGCCCAATACGCGTTCGATGTTGGCGAGCGTCATGCCCGCGCCGACGGTGATGGTTAAATCGTCGGCGGCGTACTCGACCACTGGATTGAGGTTGCGCGTCGAAATGACTGCGTCGTAACGTGACGGCGCGCTGCCGAGATGCTGTAACGTCCCCCCCCCCCACGGCACGACGGCGCGTTTTTCCGCGTTGCACTGCGCTAACATTTGCGCGAGTTCGTCTGCGTCGCGCGGTTCAAGAATTGTGTTGGGAGCGAGTCCATCGAGTGCAAAGTTTGTTGTCATGATGAAAAAGGAGATTCGAGACTGGAGACTAGAGATGCTCGGTTCGTTGCAGAAAGAGATTGGTTCAGTCTCCCGTCTCCAATCTCCAGTCTTTGTCTGCTAAATCCAAACATCCGTATTGCCCGCAATCGCCTGCGGCAGTTTGCTTTTGGCGACTTCGCCGCAGCCGTGACCTTGCGGTAACATTTTGCAGGGATTCAGAATCCGCGTCGGCGCAATCGCATCGCGCAGTTTCGCTTGTTCGTCCAAATCGGCTGGCGTGAACAAGAGCGGCATGTAATCTAATTTTTCCAACCCGACGCCGTGTTCGCCGCTGATGGTGCCGCCGACCTCGACACACAATTTCAAAATTTCGCCGCCCACTTGTTTCACGCGTTCCAACGCGCCCTCTTGGCGCGCGTCAAACAAAATGTTTGGATGCAAATTGCCGTCGCCCGCGTGCAAAACATTCGCAATCGTGACGCCGTATTTTTTTGCAATCTCGTCTTGACGCTGCAAAATGTACGGCAGTTTGGAACGCGGCACGACGCCGTCTTGAATATAGTAATTTGGCGCGAGGCGACCCAACGCGCCGAGCGCGGTCTTGCGCGCCTTCCACAAGTCCGCGCGTTCTTGTTCGTTGCGCGCAATACGCACTTCACGCGCGCCGAATTCAAGACAAAAGTCCGCGAGCATTTGCTGTAATTCGTCAATCCCCGCTTTTGGTCCGTCCACTTCGATTAGCAGCACCGCGTCCGCGTCGAGCGGCAAACCGATGTTGTACGCGGCTTCGACTGCGCGAATGGTCGTGCCATCAATCATTTCAATCGCGGCGGGAATCACGCCCGCGCCAATGACACCGCTCACGGTGCGCGACGCTTGTTCAATCGTGTTGAAAACGGCGAGGAGCGTGCGCGTCGCTTCGGGCAATGGCAGGATGCGAACGAGAATCTTGGTAATGATGCCGAGCGTGCCTTCACTGCCAATGAACGCGGCGACCAAATCGTATCCTTGTTCGTCGGGCGCACTGCCGCCGAGCCACAAAATTTCGCCGT
>CAZXYP010000374.1:0-292 GCA_964644955.1 uncultured Anaerolineales bacterium
ACTGCAATCGAAAATGCGAATCGTTTTTGATTCAAGAATCCAAAAATCTGAAATTCAACGAGGTGGAGCAGATGGGACTCGAACCCACTACCTCTGCAGTGCGATTGCAGCGCTCTCCCAGCTGAGCTACTGCCCCACGAACAAAATCATTGTATTCATTTGTGCAGGTGCGTCAAATTCCTTGCGCCCACATCCTACAGACCCGAAGGGTTTTCAACGCCTCTGCATCCAACGCGACGCGTCCGCGACAAACCCTTCGGGTCTCACAGACGTGCTTATTTGACTTCGACCG
>CAZXYP010000374.1:302-5379 GCA_964644955.1 uncultured Anaerolineales bacterium
TGCGGCGCGCTTTCGACAAGTTCTTTGGCTTCTTTCAAACCAAGCCCTGCGACGAGTTCGCGCACAACTTTGATGACCGGAATCTTTTGCGCGCCGGCATCTTTCAAGACGACATCAAATTCGGTCTTTTCTTCGACCGCGGGCGCCGCCGCTGCCGCGCCACCTGCCGCCGCGCCGCCGGCAACCGCCGCCACCGCGACCGGAGCCGCCGCGCTGACGCCCCAGTGTTCTTGCAGCGCTTTGGAAAGTTCCGCCACTTCCAGCACGCTCAAGGTATCGAGCGAATCAATAATTGCTTGTACTTTTTCGGAAGCCATTTGTTTACTCCTTGTGTTTCGTTTTACGAATCACGTAAATTGAATCTCGTTTTTTTGATTGCAAATTATGCTTGCGGTTCTGTCGCCTGGTCTGCTTTGGCTTGCAGCGTATAGACCAGCTGCGACAGGACGCCGTTCAAAACACCCACCACATTGGAGGCGGGACCTTGCAGTGCGCCCAAAACTTGCGCGTACAATTCTTTGCGTCCGGGCAGTTTCGCCAAATCTTCAACGCCCGCTGCATCATAAATCGTCTGTCCGATAATCGCGCCCTTGATGGGCAATTCCTTTTCTTTGAAAAACGCGGTCAATTTTTTTGCGGGCCCCGAAAGGTCATCGCGCAAAAATGCCACCGCCGTTGGACCTTCCAATAAATTCGCGGGCACCGGCAGACCGGCGTTCTTGAGCGCAATTTCAAGCAGCGTGTTTTTGGCGACATGATACCCGGCTTGCATGCCGCGCAACTCATTGCGAATCCCTTGCAAGTCCGCAACTTTGAGTGTGCGATATCCGGTAAGAATGACCGCTTGGGACTGTTTCAATTCCTCCGTCAAGGCATTGACCAAATCGTCTTTGTTTTCACGTGTAACTGGCAACTTGCTCACCTCCTCTGCATTCGGCATTGCGCCGAACATTGTTCCGATACAATAAAAAATCTCTTGGCTATCGGCTGCAGACAGCAGCCCAAGCAAAGAGATTCAACATTCATGAACGCAAAAATGCGCGATGCGTTTGCTTTGCCTCGGCAGGTACGTTTATGTTTGCGCGAACGCAAACGACCGGCTGTCTGTGGCGTATTCTATTTTTCGTACGGACGGGCGCATTATATCCAAACTGCGCCGTTCGGCAAATTCTCTAAGCCGCGTGCGGTTTCAAGTTTTGCGCCGCGTTGACATCCACGCGCACGCCGGGGCCCATTGTGGAGGCAAGCGAGATTTTTTTCAAATACGCGCCTTTGGCTCCGGCGGGTTTGGCTTTCAAGAGCGCGTCCATGAGCGCCGCAAAATTTTCCATCAATTGCTGTTCGGTGAAACTGGTTTTGCCAATGATGCTGTGAATGCCGCCGGTTTTGTCGGTCTTGAATTCGACGCGGCCCAAACGACTTTCGTTAATCAATTGCGGCAATTGCGCGGGCTGCTGCAAAATGGTGCCGGCTTTGGGGCTGGGCATCAAACCACGCGGACCGAGCGTTTTACCCAACCCGCTCTTTCCGATTTTGCCCATCATGTCCGACATGGCAATCGCAATGTCAAACTCCATCCAACCTTCTTGAATGCGTTTGATTAAATCGTCACTGCCCACCACGTCCGCGCCGGCTTCTTGCGCCACGCGCGCGGCTTCGCCTTCCGCAAAAACCAAAATGCGTACCGTTTTGCCTGTGCCGTTCGGTAAAAGCACCACCCCGCGCACTTGCTGGTCTGCCTGTTTCACGTCCAAACCGGTCTTGAAATGCGCTTCGACCGTTTGATTGAATTTGCCGTACGCAGTCTTTTTGGCGAGCGCCACCGCTTCTTCGGGCGAATACTCTTTGGTCAGGTTAACCAGTTTCGCCGCTTCTTGATATTTCTTGCCGTGTCCCATTTGTTCAACTCCTTGTGGTATGCAACGCGCGTTGTCGCGCTCCCACGATTCAGGTTACAAGTTTCAAGACACAGGTTCCCGATTCCAAGTACAGCGCATGTTGGCACCGGAAACTTGCTTCTTGCAACCTGCAACTAGTCCTTTACTTCAATCCCCATATTTCTCGCTGTGCCTTCAATCATTTTCATCGCGCCTTCAATGTCCACCGCATTGAGGTCTTTCATTTTCTTTTCCGCGATTTCACGCACTTGCTTGCGCGAGACCGTGCCTACTTTGTTGCGGTTGGGCACGCCCGAACCCTTTTCTACACCGGCAGCTTTTTTCAGCAATTCACCTGCGGGCGGCGATTTCAATTCGAATGTGAACGAACGGTCCTGATAAATCGTAATCAACACTGGCACAATCGTTCCCGCGTCTTTGGCAGTCCGCGCATTGTATTCTTTGGTGAACTGCATAATGTTGATACCGTGCGGACCCAGCGCGGTGCCGACGGGCGGCGCGGGCGTGGCTTTGCCTGCTGGAATGGCGAGTTTCACGAGGGCTTTGACTTTTTTTGCCATTTCTCTCTTACACCTTTTCTACTTGAAGTAAATCCAATTCAACCGGGGTCTCGCGCCCAAAGAACGAAACGAGCACGCGCACTTTCCCCTTGAGCATATCCACCGCTTCGACCGTGCCCTTGAATTCGGCAAACGGTCCGTCAATGATATTTACGGCTTGCCCAACGCGGAATGTGACATGCACTTTAGGTTCTTCGCTTTCCATGCGTTTGAGAATCTTGTCAACTTCATCTTGACGCAGTGGAACAGGTCGTTGTTGGTCGCCGGAACTGACAAAGCCCGTAACCCCGGGCGTATTGCGAACAGCGTACCAGGCTTCATCCGATTTTGCCGCCAATTTTTTTTGCGCTTCGGTGGCATCCGCCGTCAGAGTGTCGCGGTCCACCAGCTCCATCATTTCAACCAAAATATAACCGGGGAACACGCGGCGCTCGATATTTTTGCGCTGCCCTTCGCGGATTTCCACTTCGCGTTCAATCGGAACGACCACGCGAAAAATCAAGTCGTGCAAATTCATCGAATTGATGCGCTGTTCCAGACCCTTTTTGACCTTGTTTTCGTACCCCGAATAGCAATGCACCACATACCAAACGCGTTTGATGGGAAGGTCCTCGACTTCCGGTTCGACCACAGCTTCTGCTTCTGCCGTTTCGGCGTTTGCCTCTTCTGTCAACGGCGCAGCTGCGGCGTCGGCAGCATCCGCTTCGGTTTCGGTTTCGGATTGCAATTCCATGTCGCCCCACGGAATTTCCATTTCCGTCGCAGGCGCGATGACATCATCTTCTGCCGCGGGCAAATCCGTCTCCATGTCTCCCATCGTAAGGTCGAGGAGTGGTTCCGCAGTGACGGTCATATCTTCCCCAGGCGTGTTTGGATTTTCGACTGCCGGGGCAATCGCATCGGTTGGTTCGGGCGCGTTCTGCTCAAACTCGTTCATTGCTAGCGTACCAAAATGAGTCTCAAAATCTGGGTCAAGGCATAGTCAATTGCGCCGAGAAAAAGACTCATGGCAATCACTACGACAATAACAATTCCGGTGAGACGAATCGCTTCGTCGCGCGTGGGCCAGACGACCTTGCGCAATTCGGCAGTTGTTTCGCGATAGAATTGCACAAAGCGATTTTCCGGCTGGACCTCTTGGGTCAAGCGCGCTTGCTTTTTATCTGCCATATTACTTGGTCTCGCGATGCACGGTGTGCTTGCGGCAGAACCGGCAGTATTTTTTCAATTCCAGACGCGCAGTCGTGTTCTTTTTATTTTTTTGCGTGGTATAGTCGCGACGCTTGCAATCATTACACGCCATCGTCACGACAAGACGATTTTCTTTTTTAGCCATGCGAACCGATTCTATGCCACAAGTTACAGGTCACAGGAAAACTCGCCTGTGACCTGTGACTTGAATCTTGCAACGTGCTTTATTCAATCACCTTGGTAATCACGCCGGCGCCGACGGTGCGTCCGCCTTCCCGAATCGCAAACCGCGACCCGTTCTCCAATGCCACCGGCGTTATCAACTCCACGCTCATTTTGATATTGTCCCCGGGCATCACCATCTCCACCCCTTCCGGCAATTTGATGTCGCCCGTCACATCCAGCGTCCGAATGAAAAACTGCGGACGATACCCGTTGAAAAACGGCGTGTGCCGCCCGCCCTCTTCTTTTTTCAACACATACACTTCCGCATCAAATTTCGTGTGCGGCTTGATGCTCCCGGGTTTCGCCAACACCTGCCCCCGCTCCACATCCGTCCGTTCTATCCCGCGCAGCAGGCAGCCCACATTGTCCCCCGCTTGCCCTTCGTCCAACAATTTCTTGAACATTTCCACGCCCGTCACCGTCGTCGTCCGCGTGTCCCGCAAGCCCACGATTTCCACCGTGTCGCCCACTTTCACCACCCCGCGCTCGATGCGCCCCGTCGTCACCGTGCCGCGTCCTTTGATGCCAAACACATCTTCTATCGGCATCAGGAACGGCTTGTCCGTTTCGCGCACCGGCGTCGGAATGTAACTGTCCACCGCATCCATCAAATCCAGAATCGGTTTGTATTCCGGCGCATTGATGTCCGTGCTTTTCGATTCCAACGCCAGCAGACCCGAACCGCGAATGAACGGAATTTCGTCGCCGGGAAATTTTTGCTGCGTCAACAAATCGCGCAGTTCCAATTCCACCAAATCCAACAATTCCGGGTCATCCATCATGTCCACTTTGTTCAAAAAGACAATGATGCGCGGCACTTCGACCTGGCGCGCCAGCAAGATGTGTTCGCGCGTTTGCGGCATCGCACCGTCCGGCGCACTCACCACCAAAATCGCCCCGTCCATTTGCGCCGCACCCGTAATCATGTTCTTGATATAGTCGGCGTGTCCCGGCGCGTCAATATGGGCATAGTGCCGCTTGTCGGTCTCGTATTCAATGTGCGAAATATTAATCGTGACGCCGCGCGCGCGTTCTTCGGGCGCATTGTCAATTTGGTCATACGCCTTGAACGAGACGCTCGGATTTTTCATCGCCAACACTTTGGTAATGGCGGCGGTCAAGGTGGTCTTGCCGTGATCCACGTGCCCAATCGTCCCGACGTTCACATGCGGTTTCGTGCGTTCGAATTTTCCTTTTGCCATG
>CAZXYP010000375.1:0-5346 GCA_964644955.1 uncultured Anaerolineales bacterium
TAATGAAATCGCGGTCACTCACCGCGTCGAGCGAATTTTCGCTGATGCGTTCAAAGCCCAATTCGCGCGCGAGAAATGCGCGGTCAATGGGAAACGGATTGCCCGCCAGCGCACCGGAACCGAGCGGCAAAAGACTCGCGCGTTTTTTCGCGTCGGCAAAACGTTCGCGGTCGCGTTGAAGCATCCAGAAAAAAGATAACAAGTAATGCGCAAAGGAAATCGGCTGCGCGCGGCGGACGTGGGTGTAACCGGGGAGGAGAACGTTTAGATTTGTTTCAGATTGCGTAATGAGTTGGGACTGGAGACTGGAGATTAGGGATTGGATGCGCGTGATGGCATCTATTACATACAAACGCGAATCGGTGGCAACTTGGTCGTTGCGCGAACGTCCCGTGTGGAGTTTGTGCGCGGGTTCGCCAATCAATTCAAACAAACGGCGTTCGACAGCGGTGTGAATGTCTTCGTCGTTCGGTTGTGAACTAAATTCGCCGCGCGCAAATTCCTCGCGTACGCGATGCAGCCCGCGTTCGATTTCGTCTGCTTCGTGCGGCGAAATGATTTCCGCGCGCGCCAACGCTTTGGCATACGCGATGCTGCCGCGAATGTCCGCGTCGTACAAGCGCCAATCGAAATGAAACGAATTGTTAAACCGCGCAAAAAGTTCGTCAGGTTGTTTGTCGAAACGCGAACCCCAAAGCATAAAGAGGTGACAAGGTGACAAGGCGACAGCTTGAACAGGAACAATCACCTTGTCACCTGTTCACTCTGTCACCCCATCACGACTAATCTCCAAATTCCAACTTGCCCAATATGCCTTGATTCACCATCGCGCGCACGGTGATGGGCAGACCGAACAAATTGATGAAACCGTCCGCGTGCTGTTGATTGAACACTTCGTCGCGCATGAACGTGACGACGGATTCCTGATACAACGAGTACGGCGACTTGCGTCCGGCGGTGATGAGGTTGCCCTTATAGAGTTTCAGTTTCACGACGCCGGTGGTGCGTTCTTGCGTTTTGGTGACGAACGCGTCCAACGCTTCGCGCAGCGGCGTGAACCACAAACCGTAATAGACCAGCTCGCCGTATTTTTGCGCGACCAAATCTTTGTAATGCATCGTCTCGCGGTCGAGCGTCAAGGATTCCAGTTCGCGGTGCGCCCAATACAAAATTGCGCCGCCGGGGGTTTCGTACACACCGCGCGATTTCATGCCGACGAGACGATTCTCGACCAAATCCACGCGCCCGATACCATTCGCCGCGCCGAGCGCATTCAATTTTTCAACGATTTGTACGGGCTCCAATGCCTCGCCGTCCACCGCAATCGGCGTGCCTTGCCGAAATTCAATTTCCACATACGTGGGCTTGTCCGGCGCGTTTTCGGGCGCGACCGAAAGCTGGAACATGTCCTCGACGGGTTCGTTCCACGGGTCTTCGAGTTCGCCGCCTTCGTGGGACAGGTGCCAGAGGTTGCCGTCACGCGAATAAATTTTCTTGGACGTTTGCGCGACGGGAACATTGTGCGCGGCGGCATACGCGAGCGCGTCGTCGCGTCCTTTAATGTCCCACTCGCGCCACGGCGCAATAATTTTCATTTGCGGCGCGAACGCTTTGTATGTCAATTCAAAACGCACCTGGTCGTTGCCCTTGCCGGTAGCACCGTGCGCGACCGCGTCTGCGTTTTCCGCGAGCGCGACTTGAATTTGATGTTTGGCAATCACCGGGCGCGCGAACGACGTGCCGAGCAGATATTTTTCTTCGTACTTGGCGCCCGCGCGCAGCGTCGGGTAAATGTATTCGGTGACAAATTCATGTTTCAAATCTTCGACGATGCATTTCGACGCGCCGCTCGCCACCGCTTTTTTCGCGACCGCGTCCATGTCATCGCCCTGCCCGATGTCGGCGGTATAGCAAATCACTTCGCAGCCGTAATTTTCCACGAGCCATGGGACGATAACAGAGGTATCCAGTCCGCCCGAATAGGCGAGAACGACTTTTTTGATGTTGGAAGGCATGGTGAGAGTGGAGATTGGAAACTAGAGACTAGAGACTCTATCTCCAGTCTCCAGTCTCTAGTCTCTAGTCTCGTGCAATTTGAATCAGATAATCAATCAGTTTATTTGGAATATCCGCGCCTGTTGCAGTTTCACTGCCGCGAAATTCGGGCGTGGGATTGATTTCGTTGACGAGATAGCCGCGGTCGGGGTCTTCGATGACGTCAATGGCGAGGAAGCCGCCGCCGACCGCATTCGATGCATCGCGCGCGATTTTTTCCAATGCCGCGTCGAGCGGGCAGACCGTCGCACTGGCGCCGCGCGCCGTATTCGTGACCCAATGCGCGGAGGAACGATAAATGGAGGTGACAATTTCATCGCCGAGCATGATGATGCGAATGTCGCGTCCGGGTTTTTTGATAAATTCCTGCAAATAGAAAATTTCGTGCAGGAAATGTCCCAGCACCGATTTGTGTTCGAGCAGCGCTTCGGCGGCTTCGCGGTCATTGATTTTGGCGACGAGACGCCCCCACGAACCGATGACAGGTTTGATGACGACGGGATAGCCCATGTTTTCAATCGCTTCGAGCGCGGCTTCGGGCGTGAACGCGATTTCGGTGCGCGGGGACGGCACGCCGTGTTTGGTGAGCGCGGCGGTGGTGAGCAATTTGTCGCCGCACAACGAGACGACGGACGCGCGATTGACGGTCTTGACGCCCCACGAATTCAAAATCTCGAGCGCATACAAGCCGCGCGTAAATTCCATCGCGCGGTCGAGGACCACGTCGTATTGTTGAAATTTTTCGGGACGCGTGAATTTGATGCCGTGATGTTTTTCGGGATGCCCGTCGTACTGCGGCGTGAGGTTAAAAACAATCTCGCGGTCGTCAATCAAATCATGCGCAATGCCGCGATGATCCAGCGCCGCAATGATTTGTTTTTCTTCAAAACGGACGCGGGAATAAATGAGACCGATTTTCATTTTGAAAAAAAGATTGGAGACTAGAGCTTAGAGATTCCTCACACTCGCTGTAAGGACCTTCTCGTTCCAATCTCCAATCTCCGGTCTCTATTCGCCCCAATCCTCTTCTTCTTTGGGGGCAAGATCGAGCGTGATGGGATTAACACCGGTCACTTCGAGTTCCGCGCCGCAGTCGGGACAGGTCACAATTTCGCCTTTGAGCGTATTGCCGTTCAGCGCAATCGTACCCGCGCATTCGGGACATTCGGCGGTAATGGCGACACCGGTCGTCGCAGTAGCAAGTTGAGCAATCATTTTTTTCCCCTCCTTTAGGGGATTTGGCATCGGGTCAACACGAACAGACGGTTTGGGTCTGAGCGTTTGCAGCTGCGTTGCTGCATGGCTAGAATCAAAAAGAGATTCTGTACCGATTTGGACAAACGCGCGTGATATTGACGCGATGCAGGTGAAATGGTGTTTGTCGTAACGAATGAATTCGTTACTACATTAAAAATAAAAAAACCAGCCCCGTGCGTATGCAACAAGGGCTGGCGTCATGCCACAATCTATCGTTGACTGTTTTGCATGAGGAACGCGCTAACGTCGCCAGCCCGCACTACGCGGGCGACGCGGCAAACGGAAGCGAACCTCAATCGCTGCTAACGTGGTCAACATTGTGCGTGGCTTATATCACAAACGCGCCGGCATGTCAAATTACACTGCCGCAAACAACGCGACTCTTGCGCCGCGTTTTCCCATGCCCTCAAGCCGTGCTATAGTGCGAACTATTCCACGGATTCGGAGAATTTCACTGTGCCGCCTCGACACATCTATTACGGCAAATACCCGTCCGCTTGTCACAATGCCTCTACCGTGCTGGTCAAAAACAAAATCGCCGGACAGGTTACGCTCAATTGTACGCAATGCGGCAGTCCCGCGCCCTTCGACATTGAAACCATGCCGTCGTTTTTCCATTGCCCGTTGTGTGACAAACCCATCGAACGCGTGAAACGCACCAAAACTCTTTTTAATTGCCCGCGCTGTCAAATCCAATGGGAGCTGCAAACCATTGTGCCGGAATGGAACGAGTTGTTTCCGGACGGATAGACGCAACCAAGCCAAGCACGGGGCATTGCCCCGCCTTTTTCCTCATGCTATAATCGCCACACTTTGCGCGCGCGGGGAGTGTCCCGCGAAATTTCATACCCATGCTTGCTCGAAAAATCGTTGGGTGGATGCTTGCTGTTTTGACGTGCGCGGTCATGAGCGCATGTAGTTCTCCCGCGCCCGTTACGCCCCCGCCAACGCCCACCCTTGCGCAAATGTCGCCTACATCCGAAATCATCACCGCCACCCCAGTCCCGCCGGACCAAGTTCGCGTGCCTGCATCCGTCATCGTGTTGGAACCGACGCCCGGACCGATGGTAGATGGAAATGTCGGCGCGGGACAAGACATTGCCGAAAACGGCGCGGGCGGCGCGGTGGGCGCGTGCAATGATTGTCACGGCGCAGACGGCGCGGGCGACGAATTGACCGGCACGCCGCGTCTCGCCAATGTGCAAGCGACGTATTTGTACAATCAACTTGTCGCGTATCAAACCGGCGCGCGCAAAAATCAAACCATGCGCTCGATCGTGTCCGGCATGAATTCGTCGCAGATGCGCGATGCCGCCGCGTACTATGCCTCACTTTCCATTCCGGCGATTGAACCTGTCACGGCGAATGCGGCAGCGCGCGCGTCGGGCGAAGAGCTGTTTCTTTTTGGAAAACAATTGGCGTGGGACAAATGGCTGCCCGCGTGCCGCGCGTGTCACGGACGCAACGGCAACGGCGCGGGCGAATTGTTTCCGCCGCTCGCGGGCCAGCGCGCGTCGTACCTGCGCCAAACCTTGCGCGATTGGCAAAGCGGCGCGCGCACGAACGACGCGAATGGTTTGATGAAAAATATCGCGCAGCAATTGACGCCGGAAGAAATGGACGCGGCGGCAGCGTACTTGAACAACATGGCAACACCAAAATAAAAGCGGATGGCTTTTTTGGATTTCGGAATGTGGAATGTAAAAAGCGAAATTTGAAATGAGAATCAAACTGCTTCGCATGTACGCTGTGTGTGGAATCACATTGTGCGTCCTCGCCGCGTTGGTGTTGGCACAAGGCGTATTCCTGTCCGACGCGCCCGCCGCGCACGCGCAAGGTCCCGCGCCTACGCCGACCGCGCAGCTGTGGGACGCCGCGCAAATCGAAAAAATGTTTGCGAACGTGCAGCTCGATTATCCGTTTCCCGCGCAAGTGCGCGCGCAAACCGGACCGGAAGGCGCGGCGATTCAGTTGGGCTATCTCATCATGGTGGACACGCCAAAATACGCGGGCGAATATGTGGGCGACAATTTG
>CAZXYP010000376.1:0-4033 GCA_964644955.1 uncultured Anaerolineales bacterium
CGCGTAATCCAGCGCTTCGTCCCACGTGACGCGTCGCCACAAGCCGCTGCCGCGCTCGCCCGCGCGCACCATCGGAAAACGCAAACGGTCGGGGTCGTACAATGCCGCGACGCCCGCTTGCCCGCGCGGACACAACATCCCGTTCGAATGCGGATGATACGGATTGCCGTCGAGTTTGTACACCTTCTCGTCAATCACTTTGGCGCGCAAACCACAGCGCCACACGCATTGCTCGCACAACGTCCACACTTCGCGGTCGAATTGTGTCGGCGGCATCGGCATCCCGTACGGACGCGCGCGCGGCGGCGCCGCTTCGACTTGTGGAATTGGCAGCGCGCTCAACGCCGCCAGACCCGCCGCCGCCGCGCTCATGCCCAAAAATTTGCGCCGCGAAATTTTCCACTCGAAAACTTGACCGACCCGAATCTCGTCAACCATTTATGATTTCTGATTTTTGATTGATGATTTCTGATTTTTGTGACAAACTACGTCGCGAGCAAAAATCAGAAATCAAAAATCGAAAATTACTTGGTTTTATCCCGGCGCAGTTCGCCGTGACGCTCGAGAAAGTAAAACAGCGTCAACGCAAACAGCACAAAGAATGTGATGCTGAGCCACAAGTTCACGTCAAAGACGGCGGGCAGCATCGTCGCCCCCAGATTGATTAACGCCGCAATCGGCGGAACGATGGTCGAATACGATGCGGCAAACAACAACGCGCCCACAAAAAATCCCAACATGCCCGGAATCAAATAATCCAAATTGCCTTGGCCGCTCCCGGCGGCGCAGGTGCCCGGTCAGAACCCGGCGCCGGCCATGCCGACGCCAAAAATCAATCCTCCGACCAAATTGCCGACGACGAACGTCGCGGGAATGTTGGGCAATTGAATCAAGCCGAACGTGTTGAGCGCAAATACGCCGACCATCGCCACCGCGACCGAAGTCAGCATGAACTTGATAACGCTCATGTCCGTAAAGCGAAACACATTCACGATTTTGTGATATTTGCTCAGCCCGGCTTTTTGCAGGGCGAAACCAAACCCAAAGCCGAGCACGAGCGGCAGAATAAATTCCGTCATTAGTATTTCCTCCGATAGAGTAACCACGCGACGGGAATGCCCGCTGCAAACATTGCGCCGATAAAAATGAACGCGCTGGGCGCCAGAAACAAACCACCGCCGACGGCGAGTCCGCTCGTGCAGCCGCCCGCAATGCCCGCGCCGATTTCCAAAACGATGCCGCCCAGAAACGCCACAATCCAGCGTTTCGCCACCGACGGACCAAACACACGCTTCCATTGTTCATCCGGCACCGCCGCGATTTTGAAATCGCCAGACAGCTTGGACGAAACAAACGCGCCGACGATGATGCCCAGAAATAAAAGCACGGCGTAGCCGAATGTCGGCGGCATGACAAATTTGAAATAGGTACTGTTTGCCAAATCGGGCAGCGCCAATCGCGAAAAATATCCCGCGAAAATTTCAAACGCGCCCGACCCACCCGGAATGGAACCGACGAACGCAATGCTGACGATATACACTACGCCGAGCAGCGCGCCCGCCACATACGGCGACCATTCTTTTTTCCGCAAATACGCCATCACGATGTCGCTCCTTGTTGAAATTTCATTTCCTTTGCAAACGCCAACAGCGCTTCGAGCGTTTGCGGGTCGCTGTCACTCAACGCCGCAAGCGATTTCAAATCCATATTTCCGAGCGCCTTGAGAATTTTTGGCGCGTTCTCGCGGTCTTGCAAAAGTTTTGAAACCGCGCCGACGGTTGCGGCATCGCTCTGCGCCAACGCGCGCTCCAAATTGCGATATTCGGGTCGGCGCATTGCCTCTGCCGAAATTGGAATCACAATGCCTTCCGGTGTAACTGTTTTGAGGACAGGTTCGTTCGCCGATTTTTTCAAATACGCCAAAAGACGCGGCAGTGGTTTTTCAAAATGCCACACGAGTCCGAACAGAACGACCAACACCGCGCCAATGAGTCCGAGCAAAATGGCATTGCCGAGCATGGACTTGGTCGCTTCATCCAATCCCGCATACACGGCGTTCACGTCAATGACCTGACCTGATGTGGGCAGTGCGGGACCGCACGCGGCAGTGTCGCTCGCCGCCGCGGCATTGGAATTTCCACCGCCCGTTGTCGCCGCCGCGCCTGCAGCGGGAGTGGCTTGCGCGCTGCCGCCGCCTTCGCCAATCGGTTTGCCCAACGCTTCGCCATACGTTTGCGCGCGCGCCAAATAGTTTTCGGGATGACAGGATTGACAGCTGCCCTTGACATCCATGAGCGGGTCAAGCATGCCCGCGTGCGCGGCGGTTTGGTCTTTGGCTTTGACATTGCCCGCGTGACAAAACTCGCAAAAGTCGCCGAACGCGTGTTGGGTGTGCCACGCGCCCACCGTGTTGACCGGCGCTTTGCCTTGAATCTCGTGACAATTTTTGCACGATGACGCGGACGAGCCGCATTGCGCGTCAGCGCCGCGCGGCAGTGACAAAAAGGCGATGGCAAAAAACGCGACGCACACGAGCGCAATCAAGATCGGAAATCGTTTATGCATTGTGCCTGATACTCCTCCGCAAACTCTCTGTGCAGATATTCAGATTTCTGAACATAAAAAATTGCCTTGAATTGAGCATCGTCAATTCAAGGCAATCGTCACCCGTTGGCGTGTCGAATAAAATTTGCGAGTCGCGCGCGCCTCGCTCCGACAGAAAAAATGTTTTCATCGTTCTTGTAGTGCCTGTATCAATTCCGACTGCTGTGCAACCTGTTCGGTCAAGACTTCACGCATCAAATCGCAAATGCGTTCGATTTTCGGATTCGTCAAATGATAAAACACTTCGGTGCCTTGCCGCTGCGCCGCGACAATGCCGGTCGTTTTCAAAATCGCGAGATGCTGTGAAACTTTGGCGGACGGCAGCGCCAACGCTTTTGCCAAATCGCCCACGCACTGCGGACCTTCGCGCAGCGTATGCACAAGGCGAATCCGCGTCGCGTGTGACATGGTCTGACACAATTCCGCCTGCATCTCAAAAATCGTTTCGTGCGTTATCATTGCGTCACTCCCACAATTTCCGCCACGCGTTTCAAGCGTGTCATAAAGCCGTAGCGTTCCGCGCCGATGGTGCAAAACGTGTTGGCAACCAATTGCAGCATTTCGAGCAATTTCAAGGCGCGCGTTTTTTCGACGACCCGAATTTCTTGCGCCGCGTGTTGGAGCGCGCGTTCATCCACCTCGCACGCCCGCGCCACCCGCGCAATTTTGTCCGGCGTGAGCGCGGCGGCATCACCCACCACAAATTGTCCGCCGAAAATCATGGCAATGAATTTATCCTCAACCTCGATGCGTCCGCGCGCGTACGTCAGCCCGGCATGACATTTTTCCAAACGCGGTTTCGCTTCATGCTGTTCCGCCAAACGTCGCCAATCGGCTTGACAGCGCGCGCGCCCCTTGTCTGTGGACAAAATCAAATTACAGTACGCGCACGCGTTGCTGAATTCCGTCAACGGTTTGCCGTCCAAGTCGGTCGTCACCGCGCCAATGTCCGCGATTTGGGCGAACACCTCTTGAATCGGCTGGACGCAGTGAAGCGGCAGCACATCGCTGTCCAATGTCGGGACGGGCAATGTTTCTTTGAGGGCTTGGGTTTCCGGCGGCGCGGATTTGTGATTGCCTTGCAGCCACGCGTCCACCGCGTCGCGCGGAAAACGCCACTGTCCGCCCACGCGCACGGCAGGCAATTGCCCGTCATTCAACATGCGATAGATGGTCGTACGGTCCAAATGGAGCAGGTCCATCAATTGGCGGGTGGTCAACAATTCGGTCATTTGTAGGAATTTTACAATAATTTGCTATAGTTTGCAATAGTAATTTAGGTCAAAATTTTCACTCAATTTTGACTTTCTACTTCCGCTAACGCTTTTGCCATCGCGTGGATTGCCCGCCGCCGTGTGCGGCTGAAGGTGCCTTCGCTGATATACAGTTTGCTCATCACTTCACGGTTTGTTTCTTCGAGGACGTACGA
>CAZXYP010000376.1:4043-5340 GCA_964644955.1 uncultured Anaerolineales bacterium
ACGAATCATAAAGGATAAAATAGAGATGCCACTCGCGCGGCGGGACTTGATTGGCTTTGGGCGCAGGAGCATTCGGCTTTAGGTTTTCGAGCAGCGCAAGCAGCTGTTCGCTCACGGCTTTGCCACGGTCCAGGAGCGTTGGGGTTGTGCCTGCGGCGCGATTCCGGAAGGAACGCTGCATGCATTGCAAACTCGTCAACGCGTGTTCGCCCAAATACGGATAATCGTGAATGTGGCGCAAGCCGTCTTCGACCTGCCCGATGAATTGACTTTCATCCCATCCGGCAACTTGCAACCCCGACGAAGCATTCTTGCTCTCCGCCAACAATTGCTGGACTTGCAGTTCGAGCGACCGTTCACGCTCGCGATATTCGACCACTTGCGCATTCAGCGCTTGCGCGTGCGTTTGTTGTGTTTCAATCTCATGCAGCAAACGCGCAATTTGGTCGGCGAGGTCTTCCAACAATTCCAAATCATGTTCTTCGTACGGCGTCCCATGTTCCCGCATACCCAATACCACCGCGCCGATTTGTTCACTCCCGGCAAGCAACGGAATCAATAACGCCATGCCTTGCAAACCCTTGCGCGACGGGAGTGTCAAACCCATCATTTCTTTCGCGTCCAACACTTCGCGCCCTACCAAATGTTCCAACGGCAGCGCGTCCTGCGAAGCACACACCACATAATTTTCGCCGCGCCGCACGGCAATGAATCCGCCCGAAATATCCAGGGCGTTACACATTGTCACAAGCACGTCGTGCAAGCGCTGATTCAAACCGGAGCTCGCGCCTGCCTCACGCGAAAGCGCACGCAGATTCGCCCGCAAATCGCGAAAGCGTCCGGCGTAAAAAATACGGTCGAGCGTCAAGCGCACCCCGTCGAACAATGAATTTGCTGCAACCATTCCCACAATCGTCAGCGCGAGCGCCAGAAACGACAAACGTTCCCCGAGATAAAGCACAAACACTATCAACGCGTAAAAAATGGTGAGTGAGCCAACAACCAACAGGGTGTACAAAAAATCGCGGTTCATGCTGCGCCCTTCCAAAAACGCAGAGAACCGCGCCACGGCAAAACCTAACAACAACACCCCGGCTGCCAGAAAAAGGTCGCCGATAATGGCGGGCAGCCCCGTACCCAACAAGAGATTGGTTGCGAGATACAATCCACCGCACACTGTCAACGCAGTTGCCAGAATCAACAACGTGTAACGCGTCCTCAAATCCGGGTCGTGCGTGATATTGCGCGCATAAAGCAAATTCAAAACAGAGGGAACCAGACACAAGAAAAAAAGAAG
>CAZXYP010000377.1:0-5335 GCA_964644955.1 uncultured Anaerolineales bacterium
GATACCCTTTCGCGTCCACAATACCAGAAAAGGCGTAGACGCCATTGAGCACATACTCCGAGTCGTCAACCGTGATGGCTTTAATTTCATCCGGTTCAAGTTCTTCCATCGGGTCGGCATCGGGATTGCCGGTCTTTTTGACCGCCAATTTGTCGGCTTTGAGCTCACGGGCATGGCTCTTGAGGTCTGCCTTTAAGCGTTGAATGGTCTCCACGTCGTTGAACTTGCCGCTGGCAGGTACGCCCGCAAAGGTAAGTTTCTCTTTCGGGTCAAGCGTCGGAAAGGTGCCACTTATATAACTGCCCTTAACCTGAACCCCCATTTCGTTCGCAAATTGGTCAAACTCTTCCAGGGGGATGTAATGGCGCAGGGTCACGCCAACCACAAACTGGTCTACGCCCTCATCCAAGAGTTGCTTACCCACTTGACGGCTGGTGGAAACATAATACTCGAGATCCGCTTGCGTTGGATAGTTGCCGCTCCAATTGACTGTAGTATGCCAATTATCAGCGGTATCCGCCAAAAGTCCGCCTGCGTACGCGATTTTCTGCTCGGCATCAAGGTATCCCTCGACTGTTGTGCGAGAACCTTTTTGGAAGCCGATGAATCCAGCAACTGCAATCACCGCAACGAGCAGGATTGCCCCAAGTCGTACTGGTATCTTTGAGCGTATTGTGTTCATTTCGCTTCTCCTTGTTATTCGTCCGTCCAATCGCCAAACTCGCCTGCGTTCTCTTGCGTTTGCGGCGAATCCGCGCACAGCGAGGAAGCCCGATTGTCCATGGATTTGTTGTTCGAAAGATTTGTGTCGTCAATCCCCTGAAGCACGACTTTTGTGCCGGTGTAGCTCGCTCCGTCCCAGAGCCGAAGCCGCCACCCCGGAGGAATACGCACCGAGCTGATATGATTGTCCCCAATAGGGTTGTCGGCTAAATTGCTGTCACATCCCGCAAAGATATGAGGTGAACTCCCAAATTCGGGCGCATCGTACACCGCAACGCCGAGAGTGTATGTTTCAATCGAGCTGGTGCTGTCTTCAACGAGGTTATTGCTCAGGTCTGGATCGTCGGCGTCAATCAATTCATTCTGCCCGCTATAATTCGCCTCCGTATAGAGTCGCGCGCGCCAACCTGCATTCAACCGAATGGAAATCGCGACATTATCGCCAATAAAATTGTCCGCAAGATAATTGTCACGACTTGAAAAGCCCTCGGAGGGTCCCCACATATCAGTATACGCAAAGAGGCGCACTGGCGAAGCATTGTGGCAATCCCATGGATCCCTGAAATAGATTCCCCAAGTGCGACCTTCATCGGCGCCAAAGCAGAATTTCTTGACGTTATCATCCGGCGCGAGATCATGATGATTCAAGTCCTGCCAGCCAAATGCCAAAGGCACTTCGCCCAAGTCACGGTAGTTGTTGTCATTCCACCAGAAGGTTGCCGCGTATTTTTTTGTGGTGTCTATCAGATCGGGGCGTGTGATTACTACGCGCCCTTCATTGTTGCTGAAACCGGGATAAATACATCCGGACTTGGCGAAGATATCGTATTCGGCAAAATTACTGGAAATCCATGCTGCGTCTTGCTTGGTCGTGATATAAATACACCCGTCATTTGAATCTTGCCTAAAAGCATGGACGATGATCTCCACACGTCTAGTGTTACCGCTATTGTTGGCAAGGATCCAATCTTTGTTTGCTTGCGTCCAAATCATTCGATATGCCTTGGCGCGAATCCAGCGACAACCTTGAGACATCAGTCCCACCCCAGCAAGCCGTCCTCTATCGGGAGACCAGTTTTCGCTCGAGGACCAACTCTGGACTTGGTCAAGCACGAAATCGCCGCCCGGAGGAGTCGTGCATGATCCTTGAGCCGCCGGAACCTGCTCTGTTATCGGATTGGAGGCGAGATTGCTTCCCGATTGGTTCATTCGCGACTGGGCTTCAGCGATTGGACTGGTGTTGCTCTTGCCCAACGCAAGGATGGAGAACAAGAGCAGCGAAAAGCAGAGCGTACGAAAATGATGCGACATGGTGACCTCGCAGAAAATTCGAGTGATGTGTATTTCTCTCCAACTTGGAGCAATGCCACTCTACACCATTGCGAGAGCACATTCAAGTAGGGATTTCCCTATTTGGCGTAGGGATTTCCCTACGCGCCCGCCTGTTAGGGCGCAGTTGCACTGCGCGTTGGGCTTGTGCGCCCATCTACCTAAACCAACCCTTCGCGCACCGCTTTCACCGCCGCATCCACCCGCGTTGCGACGCCCAGTTTCCTGAATATTTCACTTAAATGCTTTTCCACCGTCTTTTCACTGATTCCCAGTTCCGCTGCGATTTCTTTATTCGCCTTGCCGGAAACCAATTGTCGCAGCATTGAAATGTCGCGTTCGCTCAAATCATACGGACGCTTGCCCTGCGACCACTCCGCGATCATGCTTGAAATTTTCGCGCTGAACGGTCTTTCCCCCCGCGCCGCCGCGCGCACCGCGTCCACAATTCGCTCCGGCGCTTCTTCTTTCAACAGATACCCCACCGCGTCCGCGGTCAACATTCCGCGCACGTAACGTTCCTCCGCATAGGAACTGAGCGCCAATACGCGCGTCGGTAACTCGCGCTGTTTGATTTCGGCGGCGACTTGAATACCTTCCATGCCCGGCAGTTGGCAGTCAATCACCGCAATATCGGGACGCAAGTTTTCAATTTGCGCGAGCGCATCATGCCCGTCGCCGCTTTCGCCAAGCACGCGAATCTCCGGGTCTTGTTCCAAAAGGACGCGCAGTCCCATGCGGAGGGGCGGATGGTCGTCGGCGAGAAAAACGCGAATGGGGGACATGGAGATTGGAGATTGGAGATTGGAGACTGATAACTGGTCACTGATGACTGTTCACTGATAACTGATGACTTGCTATCTTTGCAACAGCGCATCAAACTCTCGCGCCGCGTCATACACACGTCCGATACCTTTGGTCAAACTGTACGCGTCCCACCGTCCGTCTGCTGATTTGTCCTCGTCCAGGAACCAAGAGAGGGCTTGGACTTGGGGTTCGGCGTTGATGACCTCATAAGCGCTCGTGAGCCAGCCGCGTGGATAATTTTGTGCTGGCACAATTCCCTCGTCGGGAGTAAATGTGTTGGTTGCGTTGATAAAGACGGGCAGACCGCGCGTGGTCGGATACGCGTTGATAATGGCGAGCCAATCGCGATAGACGCGAAAACCCGCCTGCGCGCCGTTCCATGCTGCGCGTTTCAAATCCACGCGCGGTTCGGCGGCGGGCGCGCGTCCTTGCAGCTCGGGCGCGTTGGGGCGCCCCGGCGCGTTGACGGCAAAACCATCCGGCGCGGTCAACGCAAATCCGGCTTGCGCTTTGGCGCGCGCGGATTCGTCCAACAGTGCAACCAATGTGTTCATGTAATTCAGCCACGGCGCATCAATCGCATATTTGTTCGTTCCGTCTTGCTGCATCTTGAAAGGACGTACGGGTCCGACGAGTACGCGCGTGCGCGGATTTTCTTGATGGATCACTTGAACGCTATTGTCTGTGCGCGTCACTTCTTCGCCGCAACCGTTGAACAGGCGCGCATACCACTCGGGTGTCACCAACGCATTTGGCGCGAGAGAATTGCTGCCGGGGTCGTTGAAACCACTGCCGATGATGTAGCCATAGACAGAACGCAAACGCGCGTCGCGCGCGAGGCGGCGCGCGTAATTCAGATATTGACTCAACGCGACGTTGTCGTTGGCGGGGGGCAGCGTCTGCCCCGGCGCATAGTCCACGCGCACCAGCACACGCAAATTTTGCGCGTCCGCACGATACACATGCCGCGCGAGTTCGTCAATCCCACTCTCCTTATCCTCCGCCAACGTCGCGTAGGTCATTTCCACATCCCAGCCGCTGCGCCCATGCCAATCGCGCTTTGGATTGGCAGAAACGACGCCCAATTTCGTCGGATTCCATGGGTTGGGGTCCGCGTTTGAATTTGCTTTGTCCAATGCCAAGCGTGTGCGCTCGACGCAGCCCGTCTGGCAGCTGTGATAGAAAACTATGTCGCCCTTCAAATTATTTGGCGCAAATTCCCAACGCCACGTGACGATACCATTCGCGTTCGCTTGCCAGTCGGACGCCGGATAGAATTTCCCGTTCAGGGTCAGCCCGACATTTGACCATGGTACATTATCGGTGATGAAGACATTGGTCACATTCCCGCGCGGCTCAAGACGCGTTTGAGGAAATACGAATGCTGGTTCTCCATTTCCTGTCGTCACATAAACTTGTCCCTGAATCGGCAGGAACCAAATCGCGCCCAACGCGACAAGAATCAGGAGGATTATCAAGAGGGCACGTAGCCGTTTCATCGAGGTTCTTCCATTTCTTGTGCCATGTCCAGTTCAAAGCGCACCCTTGTTCCGATTGCACCGCCCGTCGTCTGGCTGTCAATCTCTAACGCGCTGTCGTGCAATTTTAGAATGGCGGCGACAACGGATAAACCCAAACCGCTGCCGCTAATTTCATCGCTTGCCGCCCGATAAAAGCGACGGGTGAGCAACGGCAAATGTTCCGCCGCAATGCCGGGACCCGTGTCGCAAACAGTACACAAAATTTTTTTGCGCGTTGTGTCGCGCCTGAGCGAAATTTCCACGCGGTCGTGGGGGCGCGAATATTTCAACGCATTGTCGGTCAAATTCATCAGGACTTGTTTGAGCCGAGACGAATCGCCATGCGCCCAAAATGTGCCCTCTGCTGCATCGAGCGCCAGCACGATTTCGCGTTCGTCCGCAAACGGTTGCAATTCCGCTATAACCTCTGCTGCCAACGCGCACAAATCCACGGGACGCCGCGCGGGCAAGCCGCGTGTTTCCAATTCGCCCAACTCCAGGATGTTGGAGACCATTTGGGACATGCGCCGCGCTTCGGCTTGCATCAAGCGCATAGATTCTTGTTTTGTTTCCGGCGGAACCGTGGGCGAACGGAGCACTTCCAGATGAACGAGCAGGACAGCGAGAGGGGTCCGAAATTCGTGCGCTACATCATTGAGAAGAGGGCGCAAACGCGTTTCGAATGGATCAGCGGTGGCGCGGGCAGCCGGGCTTGACGGCTTGCGCCAAATGCGGCGGTCGAGCCACACTGCCAAGAGCGCTGCTAGAATGAATACAAGCAGTGCGGCGAGCAAAATGACTCGAAGATCCAGTACGAACATAACTCCACCGTCACAAGTTTTGTGGCATTATAACAAAAACCCACTGGGCAAGCTCACAATTATTTTTTGCCAATTCCCCCTCGCGCACAGCGATGCGCCGAGCAAAACGATTTTGCGCCCGCGTTGGTCCGCAAT
>CAZXYP010000378.1:0-5330 GCA_964644955.1 uncultured Anaerolineales bacterium
AACACGCCGCAGGTCAAACAAGTTTGGCTCTGCGCTCTTGAAGTCAAATCCGATTTGCCGAATGTAGTGATTGTGCAGGGCGGTCCGCATGTTTCCGCCTTGCCGGAAGAATCGGCAGCGCGTCCCGAAATTGATATTGTCGCGCGCGGCGAAGGCGAAGATACGTGGATGGATATTTCCAACCATCTTGAGCAGTGGCGCGCGGGCAATCCGAATTTCAAGGCGCAAGATATCCACGACCCGCAAAACAAGATGCTCGACAAGATTTTGGGTATTACGTACATGACGACGGCGGGCAAAATTCGCCATACGCACGAACGTCCGTCGGTGGCAGACCTCGACGCGCTGCCGTTCCCCGCGTACAAGTATTTCAAGATGGAGCGCTATTCGTCGCTGCAGCCCGCCATTGACGCGATTGACAAGGGCAAATCGTTTTCGATGATGACGTCGCGCGGTTGTCCGTACCGCTGTACCTTTTGTTCGCAATCGGTGATGGCGGAAAAATGGCGCGCGCGTTCGCCCGAAAGTGTCGTTGCCGAATGGAAACATTTGGTCGAGGATTACGGTGCGCAAGAAATTGGTATTCTCGACGACAGCGCCAACATTGACCGCAAACGTTTGCATCGGCTCAGCGAATTGTTGATTCAGGAAGGACTGCACACCAAAGCGCAGTGGGTGATGATTAATGGCATTCGCGCGAATCTTGCCGATACCGAATTGTTGGGCAAGATGAAGGAGGCGGGCTGCAAACGCGTGGCGTTCGGCGTCGAAACGGGCGACGAAGATATTTTGGAAAGCATTGACAAACGCGTGACGCACGACCAAATTCGCACCGCGTTCAAGAATGCGAAAAAGGTGGGACTCGAAACGGTCGGCTTTTTCATTATCGGTCTGCCGGGCGATACCGAAGAGACGATGGAAAAGACCATTCAATTCGCGTGTGAACTCGACCCGCTCGTCGCGAATTTTTCCATGATGACGCCGTATCCGGGGACCAAAGTGTGGGAACAGGTACATCGCAACGGCGGACGGATGCTCGTCAAGGACTGGCAAGATTACGTTTTCTTTGAGGGCAAAGCGCGTTACGAAATGGGTCCGACGACCGCCGAAGCGCAAGAGCGCAAATGGAAAGAAGCGTATCGCCGCTTTTACTTGCGCCCACATCGCGTCATGATGACGCTCAAACGCGAATCCACTTGGAAAAATTTCCCGCGCACGTTGAGCATGGCGGCGAAAATCGTTTTGCCGAAAAAGACCAAGGACGCGCGGGTACAAGCCATCATTGACGAGACGCAGCAGGTGGCGTGTTAATTCATTCTTGCAATCACAATGGACAAACACGCTAAAATTCTTGAACAAATCTTGAGCGGTAAAGCGGATGCAAATATTCGCTTTGATGATCTCTGCGATTTGCTACGCCATTTTCGTTTTGAAGAACGGGCGCGCGGCAGCCATCATATCTTTCGGAGGCAAGACGTTTTGGAACGCATTAACTTGCAGCGCGATGGCGACAAAGCGAAACCGTATCAAGTGCGTCAAGTGAGAAAAATAATTCGTGCCAACAATTTGGGAGGGAGCGAATAATGTTCAAATACGAAATCATCATTTATTGGAGTAAAGAGGATAAGGCATTCGTTGCCGAAGTCCCTGAACTCCCGGGGTGTATGGCACACGGCGAAACGCAAGCGGCGGCGTTGCATAATGTGAATGAAGCGATTCAATTGTGGATTGATACAGCGCACGAATTTGGAGACCCAATCCCTGAACCGCAAGGTGGAAGACTTGTACCCGCGTAGAGGCGCAGAGCAGCGCAGATCGTTTTGCCGAAAAAGACCAAGGACGCGCGGGTACAAGCCATCATTGACGAGACGCAGCAGGTGGCGTGCTGATGAGGAGGACCAAAGAGCGTCAAGGAAATCGAAATAGCTGTCTCGAAATTGCCTGAGGACGAGGTTTGGGAATTTGCCAAGTGGTTTGAAGAATTCCAAGCCGCGTTGTGGGATAAGGAAATTGAAGAGGATATTAAAGCAGGGCGGCTGGATGAAATCTTGGCTGAGGTGCGCGGGGAAATAGAAGCGGGACGTGTGGAACCGCTGTGAAGCACGGAACCGTTGCGCGCTTTTGGCGGCATTACGCAGAGCTGCCGAAAGAAATTCGCGAACTGGCGGACAAAAATTTCAAATTGCTCAAGGAAAACCCGCGTCACCCCTCTCTGCACCTGAAACGCGTCGGAGAATTCTGGGCTGTTCGCGTTGGGCTCGACTCTTGCGCGCTCGGTGTGGATGATACCGATCGAATTGTGTGGTTTTGGGTTGGACCGCACGGTGAGTATGAAAAGTGGATTGCAGGGAAGCGGCAGCAGGGCTTACGCGCTTTAAGCATGGCGGCGAAAATTGTTTTGCCGAAAAAAGACAAAGGACGCGCAGGTACAAGCCATCATTGACGAGACGCTGCAGGTGGCGTGTTAGAATCAAGAACGCATGCAACTACATGCACAAAAGTTTGTCTATACACGTGTAGCCTGGGTCTAGTTTCATCAGATATGTACATATTTCGCTACCTGACATGTTTATTATTGGGGATGATATTGATGGTTAGCTGCGCGAATG
Organism: uncultured Anaerolineales bacterium; assembly: GCA_964644955.1. Lineage (GTDB taxonomy): Bacteria > Chloroflexota > Anaerolineae > UBA4142 > SHND01 > SHND01. The sequence continues at coordinate 2,610 of CAZXYP010000378.1, forward strand.
GGCCAAAACGGATTATTACCCCGACGCTTATCCCTGCGAGCCAGCCGCATATCCCTCAAATGCCTACAAATCCAGAAGGTGAGGTGATGACCGCACTGTTGTTTGGCAAACTTGTATCCCAAGATGGCTGCTTACGCATACGAGTCGAGGGAACTGACGAGAGCTATCTAGTACTATGGCCATCGGGCACAAAATGGGATGCAGGAGAAAATGGAGTTCTCGTGAAACTCAAATCATACACCGTAATCGTTCGGGTTGGAGAGATTCTTAAATTGAGTGGTGGAGAAATTCCATCAGTCGCCGAAAAGCAATTCAGAGAACTCCATTCAGACATCGACTCGCGTTGTTTGGGCCCATACTGGATATTGGGCAAAGAAATTGGACCGAAATAATATCAAACTTTGCGGTTCTCGGTTTCTGTCTTTCAACATTGAAACGGGATACAGCGCGTTGTTCTTGCGCATTCAAGAATCAAGTCATGCACATACAATATTTTTCAGACACGGACACGTTGTATATCATCATCAATGATAATGCGGTGACTGAAACGCGTGACTTGGACGAGAACACGTTGCTTGATTTGGACCAAGCCGGAAATCTGGTGAGTCTCACGATTGAACATGCTCAGGAACGTGTCAAAGTGTATTCGTTCTCGTTTGAACAAATCTCATCGTCGCTTGCAACCTCTCCACGCACACGCGAAAAGCAAGCGGCATAATTCTCATGAAATCAATTTTCAGTTTTGGAAAATCCAACAATTCTCCCAAAGCGAGCAACGACGGCATCAAACGTCTCTGGCTCGACATGGGCGACCCCGGCGTGTTTGTGTATCCCGCCGGCGCGCACGACCGTTGGCAAGACCACGGGCTCGGCTTGCTGCGCACCATTCTGCGCGACAACGGCGTCGAGACAGATATGTTCTCGCTGCGTTCGTTGAAAAAATGGGACGAACTGCCCAAGCGGTTGCAAGGGTACGACCAACTCATCATGAACGTGCGGAGTTATACGTATCCGTTCGCGTACAAGTCCGCGCAAATGTTCAAGCAAGTCAATCCGAATGGTTTGGTCATCACGGGCGGAATGCACGCGACCGTCGCGCCCGATGAAATGGAAAACGTCCCCGAGTTTGATTACATTTGTGGCGGACCGGGCGAAAATATCATTGCGGATTTGGTCAAGGACCCGAAAGCATTCCCGCGCAAGGTGATGGGTGTCGGTGCGAAATCCATGTCCGAGTGGACGATGATGGACCGCACGTTGTGGCCCAATCCGAAACTCAAAGATTTTCCATGGCCCCTCGAACCCGAATGTGGTTGGGGACCCGCACCGGTTGCGACAATTATCACTTCGCGCGTGTGTCCGTGGCAGTGCGTGTTTTGCAATGAATCGTCGTACATTCCGAACATGGGACGCAAGAGCGTTGACCAGGTGATTGACGAATTGAATTTTCTCGACGACCACTACGGTCCGCTCGGTTCGGTCGTCATTCACGATTCCATGTTTTTTCAATCGCCGTCGTGGCTGCGTGAATGGCTGGAAAAATATCCGCGCAAGGCGCACAAGGTCTGGCCCTATTGGGCAGCAGGTCGCAGTGACACGGTGCGCCAATGGCCCGATTTGTTCGAGGCGCTCGTGCGCGAAACGAATTGGAATATCGTTTCGATTGGTTTTGAATCGGGCAGTGACCGCGTGTTGAAAATTTTGAACAAGGAATGTACCGCCGAAGACAATCTGATTGCGATTGAACATCTCAACCGTATCGGCGACGACATGGAACGCGCCGGACAGGACCCGCCAAAGTTTTGGGCAAATATCATGCTCGGGATTCCCGGCGAACGTCCGGAAGACGCGTTTGAAACGATTCGGATGTTGAAGCGCATGAAGCGCGTGCTGCCGTCCATTTCGTATTACGCCCCGTACCCCGGTTCGCTCCTCGGTTATCAATTGATTGCCGAAGGCAAAAGTTTAATGTCCAAAGAAAACTATCATCGCTACCCGAACGACGAAAAATTAAAGGGCATTGACTACAAGTTTTACAACGATTTGATGGCGGGCAAATACGACGCAGAAATCAACGCGGGGATGAATGGGAACGCGCGCGGCGCGGAAATGTACGCGGGACAGTTGATTAAAGCGTGAGACAATCTGCAAGACGCAGGGCGCCGGATGCAAGATGCGAGATGCAACCCGCAACCTGTACCGTGTAACCTGCATCCTGAAACCTGAATCCTGTCATGTCCAGTTTCAATAATCCGCACCATATCTATCTCTTTGAAATGAAGAACGGCAAACAAAAATTGGCGTACGGCGCGACCGCGCAGGACGCGTACGAGAGTTTGCGTTTACGTCTGACCGAGCAAGAAATCGAACTCGTTCTCCCGGACAAGTACATCAAAATTCCGCAGCGCGAATTGCAAAAGCACGTGCATAATCTGGGATGAAACGCGAGGCAGACGGTGGTCTGCCTTGTTTTTTGTTTGACCGTTTGGACGCAACACATACAATCGGCATCGTGAAACGATTTTTCCTTTTCAGCTGGGTCGCGCTGGTGATGACCATGGGCTGCGCGAATTCGACCGCGACACCGACGCCGCTCGCGCTTCCTTCACGCACGCCGTTGGTCTTTCGCGAGCCGACGGCGACGCCAACGCTCGCGGTCATGCCGACGGCGGTAGATACTTTTTACGGCAGTCCTGCAGTATATTCGCGCCAACTCGGCGC
>CAZXYP010000379.1:0-5294 GCA_964644955.1 uncultured Anaerolineales bacterium
AGCGAATGTGCAGGTCGTCGCGGGCGGTAACAATACCAACACGGCAGTGACGGGAACGACGCCTGATTTTCAAGACGTGCGAAATTTTTATGTCGGGCAGGGACGGTTCTTGGACTGGCGCGATGATGAAACGCTGGCGCGCGTGGCGGTGCTTGGCGCGGCGACGGCAAAACAATTGTTTGAAAACCAAGACCCGCTCGGCAAGACCATCAAAATCAATCGCGTGCCGTTCAAAGTGATTGGCGTGATGAAAGAAAAAGGCGGCACCGGATTCTTTGGACAAAATCAGGACGATGTAATCTTTATCCCGATTCGCACGGCGCAAACGCGTTTGTTTGGGAATCAATCGTTGACCGCGAACGGGCAGCGGCGCGTGTCGGTCATTTACGCGTCGGCGCGGACCGAAGAACGCAGTGACCAGGCAGTTTCGCAGATTACGCAAGAATTGCGCCAACGCCATCGCATTCAATTTCAACAAGATGATTTTTCGGTGGCGAGTCAAAAAGATTTGCTCGGCGCGCTTTCGCAAATCACGAGCATCCTCACGATTTTTCTCGGTTCCATCGCGGCGATTTCGCTGCTCGTCGGTGGGATCGGTATTATGAATATCATGTTGGTCAGTGTCACGGAACGCACGCGCGAAATCGGCATTCGCAAAGCGGTCGGCGCGAAACGGCGCGACATCTTGTTTCAATTTTTGATGGAAGCGATTGCGCTCAGTGTGAGCGGCGGCATTGTAGGGATTTTGTTGGGCGCGGCAATCGCGCAAGCCGTGAATCAAACGGGCGTGATTACGACGGTGATTGAAGCGGGCGCGGTATTGTTGGCGGTCGGTTTTTCGGTGGGGGTTGGTTTGTTTTTTGGTTTGTATCCCGCATGGCGCGCGAGCGCGCTGCATCCGATTGAGGCGCTGCGGTATGAATAGGCAAGCGATTGGAGATTGGAGACGGGAGACTGGAGATTGGGCGCGAAATAGATGCGGGCGCGAAATAGATGCGGGCGCGAAATAGATGCGGGTGGGTTGAGAGATGTTTGTACATACGATTCATTCGCGGATTGCGAACTTGTATGTGATTGACGGCGAAACAGGCGTCGTGATTGTAGATACGGGTTTCGGCAATGCCGCACTGTTGGTGCTGCAAAAACTACAAGAACTGAAACGCGCGCCGCGCGAGGTGCGTTTGATTTTTTTGACGCACGCGCACATGGACCACGTGGGCAGCGCGGCGGCATTGCGACGAATCACGGGCGCGCCGATTGCGCTGCATCGCGCGGATGTGTCGAAAGCGCGCGCGGGCAAGCACAGTATGCCGAACGGGCGCGGACCGACTGGCAAAGTTTTGGAACATACCTTTAATGGGTTGCGTTTGAAATTTCGCTTTGAAGCGTTCGAGCCGGATTTGTTTTTGGACGAAGGCGACACGCTGCGCGAATTCGGATTGAACGCGCGCGTGGTGCATACGCCCGGGCACACACGCGGCTCGCTGTCCTTGCTTTTGCCAAAGCAGGTGATGTTGGTCGGTGATGCCATCATCAATCAATTTCGCGTGGCGATGCCGTTGTATGGCGAAGACATTGGATTGGCGTACGAGAGTTTGCGAAAAATCGCGGCGCTGCACCCGCGCGTCATTTACAGCGGACACGGCGGCCCGTTTTCGGGCGCGGATGTGCTGCGTTATTTTGAAATCAAAAAGTTGGCGATATGAATATTCTCGTCATTGGCGCAAACGGATATACGGGCGAACGCTTGGTGCGCGCGCTGATGGAACGCGGGCATCGCGTGCGCGGCTTGGTGCGCGAAATCGAACGCGGTATTCCGTTGGAAAAAAGCGGAATGGAATTGCGCGTGGGCGATCTGCTGCATCCCGAAAGTTTGAAAGGCATTGCCCACGACACGGAAATTATTTTCAATCTCGCCGCCGCTTGTCGTCTCGACCCGCCCGAGTCGAAAAAAATCATGACCGACGGCGCGCGCAATCTTTTTCGCTGTGTCGAACGCACGAAATTGAAAAAATATATCTGGGCGTCGAACGTGTCCGTGTATGGTTTTCCCGATGCGATGGCGCGGCTCGATGAAAATTCGCCGCTCAAGCCCGCGTACACATTGGGCAAAGTGACGGTGGACGCGGAAAAACTGGCGCGTGAAAACGTGCCCGCGATTGCGATTCGCGTGCCAAGCATTTACGGACCGGGGCGCGATTCGATCGCGGCATTGCGCGAAGGGCGCATCCGTTTGTTGAATGACGGCGAAAATTGGACGAGTCGCATTCACGCGGATGATTTGGTGGCGGTGTTCATGGCGGCAATGGAACGCGCCGCGCCCGACAGCGTCTATCTCGCGGCAGACGATTTGCCGACGGTGCAGCGCGATTTTTTCAAGGAACTTGCGGCGGCGGCAGGCGCGCCGATGCCTTTGTCTCTGGAAGTGAACGCGGCGCGCGCGTTCGGCATGTTCGGGCGCGCCATGAACGCGTTGGCGGGGGAACGTCAATACCAGATGAGTGAAAATGTCATTGGTTTGGTGAGCGGCAATTATTTTTGTTTGAACAATAAAATCAAAAACGAGTTGGGCGTCGCGCTCAAGTATCCGACATTTCGCGAGGGCTACAAGGAAATTTTGGCACACGGAAAAGCATAGCGATGGCAGATGGAAACATCCCCGCGACAGCGCCGCTGCCCATGGCACATCGCATGCGCCGCACGTTTGCGGCGCTAAAGTATTACAACTATCGTTTGTGGTTTGGCGGGCAGTTGGTGTCGCTGGTCGGCTCGTGGATGCAGACCACCGCGCAAGGATTTTTGGTTTTTCAACTGACCGGTTCCCCTGCGTATTTGGGTCTCGTGGCGTTTGCGGCGGGCGTGCCTTCGTGGTTGTTTATGTTGTTTGGCGGCGTGGTGGCAGACCGCATTCCGCGCCGCACCTTGTTGATGATTACGCAAAGCGCCATGATGCTGCTGGCGTTCATTCTCGCGGGCTTGACGTTCGCGGGCATTGTGCAGCCGTGGCAAATTGTGGTGTTGGCGTTTGGCGTCGGCGTGGCGAACGCCTTTGATGCGCCCGCGCGGCAGTCGTTTGTTTTGGAATTGGTGGACCGCGAACATTTGTCGAACGCGATTGCGCTCAACTCGACCATGTTTCAAATGTCCACCGTCGTCGGTCCGGCAGTCGCGGGAGTGGTGTACGCGCTGTTTGGTCCGGCGTGGTGTTTTTTGTTCAACGGACTTTCGTATCTCGCGGTGATTGCGGCGTTGTGGATGATGCAAATCAGACCGCAGCCGGAAAAAACTGCGCGAAAATCAACGACCGAAGAATTGAAGGAAGGGCTGACGTATGTCGTCCGGCATTCGTTGATTCGGACGTTGATTCTGATTGCGACCTTTGTGAGTTTGTTTGGGCTGGCGTTTGTAACGTTGCTGCCCGCGTGGGCGGTGGATGTGTTGGGCGGCGATGCGACGACGAACGGCTTGATGCAATCGGCACGCGGGTTGGGCGCACTCATCGGCGCGTTGATGATTGCGTCGCTCGGCAATTTTCGGTGGAAAGGAAAATTGTTGACGATTGGCACGTTTGCGTTTCCGTTGACGTTGATTGTGTTTGCGTTCATTCGTTCCACACCGCTCGCGTTGTTGACGCTGGTCGTCGCGGGGTGGGGCTTTATGGTGTTGTTCAATATGCTCAATACGCTGGTGCAGGGTTTGGTCGCGGATGATTTGCGCGGGCGCGTCATGAGCATTTATACCCTGACGTTTTTTGGCGGTATGCCGATTGGCGCGTTGTGGGCAGGCGCGGTCGCGGAAGAATTTGGGGAACCGCCGACGGTGATTTTGGGCGCGGTGGTTTCGTTGGCGTTCGCGGTGTTTGTGTTTTGGCGGATGCCCAAAATTCGCGCATTGAGTTAATGGAAACGGAGTGAATTGATTTATGCAAGCCACACGGATGGGAAATGGCGCGCGCGGCGGAGCGGGCGCCATGGACGGACGCCCGGCACAGAAAATGGATTTCAAAACGCTCGGACGCGCGATTCGTTACATTACCAAATATCGGTGGTTGATGATTCTGGCGTACGGGGCATTGTTTATTGCGACTGCCGCGCAATTGTTTGTACCGCAGTTGGTGCAAAACATCATTGACACTATCACCGATGCGTATGCGGCGAATGAGATTTTGAATTTGCCGGCGAACCTTCAAGCTGTCGCGGCGCAGCGTCTCAATACCACCATCGCGCAATTGACGCAAACTTCCAGTACGGCGAACAATGATTTGGTTTTGGCGATGGCGGCGATTGTGGGTTTTGCGGTTGTGCTGGCGGTGTTTGCGTTCGTTCAATCGTTCAACGCCGAACGCATTTCACAAAATGTCGCGTTTGATTTTCGCAGTGAATTGTTCGCCAAAATTCAACGCCTCTCCTTTAGCTATCACGACCGCAATCAAACAGGGCAGTTGATGATTCGCGCGACCGACGATGTGGAAAAGGTGCGTTTGTTTATCGGACAAGGATTGGTCATTGCGTTTCAATCGGTTGTCTTGTTGACCGCCGCCATCATTGTCTTGTGGTTCACCAATCGCGCGTTGACGTTGGTCGTGCTGCCGATTTTGCCGTTGGCATTCGGGGTGTTTTTTATCTTTGGCATGATTACACAGCCGTTGTTTATTCAAGTGCAGCGGCGCATTTCGGCGTTGAACACGGTCTTGCAAGAGAACTTGGCGGGATTGAAAGTGGTCAAGGCGTTTGCGCGCGAACCGCAAGAGCAGGCGCGCTTTGAAGCGAGCGCAACCGATATGCTGAATTGGCAACTGCGCGTCGCGCGTATTTTTTCGTTTCTGTTCCCCGTCATTTTTTTGATTGCGAATTTGGGGCAAGCGGCGGTCTTGTGTTTCGGCGGACGCCAAATCATTGAAGGCACGTTGACGATTGGCGAATGGCAAAAGTTTTCGCTGTATCTCGCGTTCGTGTTTTTTCCGGTGGGGCAGTTGGGATTTCTGATTAACTTGATGTCGCAAGCGAACGCCTCCGCCGAACGCATTTTTGAAATTCTTGACACGGAAAATGAAGTGCAAGACAAACCGGGCGCAAAAGAATTGGGCGCGGTGCGCGGCGACGTGGCATTTGAAAATGTCACGTTCCGGTATTTCAAGGGCGGCGAAGCGGTTTTGAGCGACGTCGCCTTCGAGGCGGCGGCGGGACAAACGGTTGCGTTATTGGGCGCGACAGGCAGCGGCAAGACGACCATTATCAATTTGATACCGCGTTTTTATGATGTGAGCGCGGGGCGCGTGTTGATTGACGGTAATG
>CAZXYP010000380.1:0-5280 GCA_964644955.1 uncultured Anaerolineales bacterium
TGACTTTAGCCCTGTCTTATACCAATGGCTGATTCCAAATGGATAAAGTCCAGCTCAGTTGCAAGATTAGAGAACGACAAAAAAGCGGAACCGGTGAGCCACCCGTTCCGCTTTTAATTACTGAAAACGTTCGAGTCGAAACGGCGTGATGTCCAAACTCGATGCTTTGCCGTCCACAATCACTTCGGCGGTGAGAATGCCTCCCGCAGGCGCGTGCATGACGCCGTGTCCGCCCCACCCGCAGCAATTGACGAAACCTTCAACTCCGGGCGCGTATCCCAAAATGGGCAAATCGTCCGGCGTCAACGCGCGCAGTCCCGCCCAACCGCGCAGAATTTTTGCATTCAGCAAAATCGGCGCGCGCAATGCCGCGCGTTCAATCACCTGTGCTTGAAATTCGGGTTCGAACTGCGGCTCGAACGAAGTGGACTCTTCGCGCCCCATGCCCATCAAAACATTTTCGCCCTCTTTGCGAAAATACCATTCGACTTCGCTGTCCATCACAAACGGCGTGTTTTGGGGAATCTCGCGAAATTCATCCGTAATAAAAATGTGGCGCTTGTAATTGGTGATGGGCAAATGCAATCCGACCCACGACGCGACTTCGGGCGCGCGCGCGCCGGAGGCATTGACGACCAGCGGCGCTGCAATTTTGCCCTCTGTCGTTTCGACCGCGACCACGCGCCCGTTTTCGGTGACAATGCCGGTTGCGCGCACCATTTCGTTAATATCCGCGCCCAATTTGCGCGCCGCGCGCGCGTACGCCTGCATCACGGCATGTGGGTCAATCACGCCGTCCTTCCAACACACCGAGCCCAACACCAAATCCTCAACATTCAAGGCAGGCACGGCGCGCTTGATGTCCTCGGGCGTGAGAACCTCCAGGGGAACATCCATCCCTTGCTGCATCGCAATTTCTTGACGCAATGCGTGTTCGGCGGGAGCCGTAGCAACGGTCATGTGTCCAATCGGTTTGTAATCAAATGGCTCGCCGACAATTTGATCAAAAGCAAAATACTCGGTGGCAGCCAACCGCGAAAGCAGAATCGTTTGCGGACTCCACATGGCATGCACCAACATGGCGGCGCTGCGCCCCGACGAGCCGCTCCCCAAAAACTCCAATTCGACCAGCGAAACATGCTTGACCCCTTTCGCGGCAAGATGAAACGCGCAAGACAATCCTTGAATCCCCCCGCCAATGACGACAACGTCTGCTGTGGTTCTCATTTAACCCAATCCTTCCGTGCGATAATCGCGCGCTTCCCACTTGGCGCGGAGTTGCGCGGTGAATTCTTGTTTGTATGCGGGGTCTTGCAGTTTCGGTCCCAAAATCTTCCAGACTTGTTCGGCATCCAAATCCTTGGTGCCGAGAATTTCCTGCACATATTCGTCCACGCGGACATGAAACGCGCGCACGGGCGGAATTCCGATTTCGTCCAAAATATCCTGCATGTGCGGAACATAATATGGCATGATACGTCTCCTGCGACTCATTATAATGAGAGTTCGGAAAATCGAGAAAAAGATTTTGCCCGCGTTCTGAATGTGGTATAATGCCGTCACAGGTTTCAAGTCACAGGTCGCATGGAATCATCGTGTGGCTTGCGACTCGAAACTTGTGATTTGTTGGAGAGGTCGCATAGTCCGGTCTAGTGCGCGCGACTCGAAATCGCGTGTGGTTCTGCCACCGGGGGTTCGAATCCCTCCCTCTCCGTTGATAGTGCAATGGTTTGATTGTGCGATAGCGCAATAGTAAGCGCCACTATTGCACTATCGCACTAAATTACTATCGCACTCGCTTGGAGAGGTCGCATAGTCCGGTCTAGTGCGCACGATTGGAAGTCGTGTGTGGTCGCAAGGCCACCGGGGGTTCAAATCCCCCTCTCTCCGTAAGATTGAGAATCTGTCAAAGGTTTTCAATCTTTTTTTTGCCCCGCCGCGCGCGCAGTGTTCCACAATCGGAAATTTCTTGTGTAACAAAAGAGCGCGTCGCGCGCGGCGATTGTCTTGACAAAAGACCCCAATTCCGTACACTACCCACTAGTCGTGCGCGGAAAGCGCAGTTCCGGTTCAGGTCCGACGCAGCAAAAGCCCGTAAACCCCGCCAGGACCGGAAGGTAGCAACGGTAAGCGGTCACTTTTGGGTGACGCCGGTGCGCCTGAATCGTGCCAGCGACTTCGCGCATGACAAAAATTTTTGCGTAGGTTATCCATTTCGGTTCGCCAAGACATCTAGAATCCGCGTAGCGTGTTCGCGTGCTCATTTGGGGAATTGGTTTCCCACGGTGCGCGAATTCTATGTCACCCATGAAGTCAGATTCTGCCTCACCGCCGCCGGGAGCCGAGCGCCGCCAACTTGCGCCGCCTCCGCCTACGCGTCCGCTTTCGGCAATCCGCCCCGCGCCGCCGCGGTCCATCCCGCCGCCATTGCCACCGCGACCGCAACGTCGTTATCTTGCTCCCGCCACAGCCGCCGCGCGCCCGCGTCAATTCTCGCCCCGGTTGCCCTTTTCATTTGACCCGAATCTGATTCTCATGACGGTCGTCGCCCTTGTCCTAACGGCGATGGCATATTTTTTATTGGGCGGACTGATGCGCGTGAACGTGTACATTAATGACCGCGAAACCACACTGTGGACGCGCCAGCAAACAGTCGGCGCCGCATTGACCGAAGCCGGCATCCAATGGAATCCTGAAGATATCGTTCGTCCCTCGCCGGATGCCCCTCTACCCGCGGACGGCAAAATCTCTATCCGCCTCGCGACCTCAATCGTTTTAACTGCCGACGGTAACACGATGAAACGACGCACCCAATCGGCGACCGTACGGCAAGTTCTGGCTGAAAATAAAATCGAACTCAAACCGCAAGACCAGGTGTTCCTCGATGGTCGGCTGGTGAACGCCGATGCATCGCTCGCGCCCCTCCACGGTCGAAGCGCGGAACCGGCGTTGTTGGCGCCCGGCAGCGGCTCTGCACACATCGCGGTAACGCGCGCGTTGCCGATTACGGTGAATGACAATGGCATCATCTCGACCCTCTATACCACCGAAAATACGTTTGGCACTGCATTGTCGCGCGCGGGCGTAGAGATTTTTCTTGGCGACTCGGTCTCGCCGGATTTGACAACTCCGGTCACAACGGGCGCGTCGGTATTTATACGGCGCTCGCGCCCGGCGACGATTCAGGTTGACGGGCGCACTATTGAGACGCGCACTCGCGCGGAAAATGTGGATGCCTTATTGACGCAGGAAGGCATCAAATTGGAAGGCAAAGACTATGTCGTCCCTGCGCCAAACACTCCCGTTATTGATTATTTAGCTGTGAATGTCACGCGGGTGCGCGAAGAGTTCATTACCGAAACAGAACAGCTGGCCTTTCAAACCAAATGGCTGCCGAATAGCGAGTTGGAACTCGATCAACGCATCGTTGCGCAAACCGGCGCAAAGGGCATCAAGAACCGATTGTTCAAGTCCGTGTTCGAGAACGGCAAATTGATTTCGACCGGCTTGGAACGGGAATGGATTGACCATCCGCCGCAAGACCATATTATCAACTATGGCACAAAAATTGTCTTGCATGATTTGACCCTTCCCGATGGTTCCGTTGTGCAGTACTGGCGAAAAATCCGCATGTTGGCGACTGCATATTCGGCAGCAACGTCCGGGAAAGATAAATCCCATCCACAATACGGACGCACGCGTTTGGGATTGCAAGCAGGCAAAGGAATTGTGGCGGTTGACCCGCGCGTGGTGAATCTCGGTTCAAACGTCTATGTGCCCGGTTACGGTGTTGCGCTGGCAGGCGATACCGGCGGCGGCATCAAAGGCAAACGGATTGACTTGGGATATCCCGAAGACGCGATGGAAGGTTGGTACCGTTGGGTGGATGTCTATTTGCTTGCGCCGGTACCCCCCAAGACGCAGCTGAACGTCGTTTTGCCTGACTATCCGATTGAGCGAAAAAGTTCTCGTTAGCAGAAAACTGACAGCCCGGAACTGTCAGTTTTTCTTTTCACGTATGCCGCGCCACTCCATCACGCGCCGCCACAACACTACGGTCGAATCACACACACCCCGCAAACGGTTCGGTCAACATTTCCTGACGGACAAGAATATTTTGCGGAAAATTGTGTCCGCCGCAAAAGTTCAAGCGACCGACACGGTTTTGGAAATTGGTCCGGGGCTGGGAGATCTGACACGCGCGTTGAGCGCGTCCGCCGCGCACGTCGTCGCCGTCGAGATAGACCGCGATTTGGCAGCGCGGTTGCGCGCCGAATTTGCCGCGACGAACGTTCACATCCTTGAGGGGGATGTTTTGCAGCAAGCACCGGACACTTGGCTCGCAAAAGCGGGTTCCGGTCCGCCGTATCTCGTCATCGCCAACCTGCCCTACTATATAACTTCGGCGATATTGCGTTACCTGCTCGAAGCGCCAACCCCGCCAACGCGCATTGTCGTCATGGTGCAGCGCCAAGTGGCACAACAAATGACGGCGCGCCCACCCCATTCCAATTTGCTCGCCGTTAGCGTACAATACTATGGCACCCCGCGAATTGTGGCACAGGTTCCCGCCGGCGCGTTTCGTCCACCGCCCCAAGTGGCGTCGGCAGTCGTCCGCATTGATGTCCATGCTCCTGCTGCCGATCTCAGAGCCGATGAATTTTTCCGTGTCGTCCGTGCGGGTTTTAGCGCCAAGCGTAAGCAGATTCACAATGCATTGGCGAATGGTTTGGAACTCACGCGTGGCGAGACGGACGAATGGTTGAACCGCGCGGGGATTGCGCCGGAACGGCGCGCCGAAACCCTGAGTGTGCAAGAATGGACTCGCTTGGCACAAACGTTTGCGACGCGCGCGTCAGGCAAAATGATTTGACCAGGGTTGCTGCCAAGTCCCCTGACACATGGTGATCCTTTCGAACGGCGCGCCCGCAGAGTGAGAAATCTCATGTGGGGAGACGAAGGCGCAAAGATTTGGTTTGACTTGGGTTCATTGTTTGGCGCTCAAAATGGATGTAAAATTTAGCAAGATCCGAGAACAAGAATCCGACCTTGCACAAAGTGAATCATGTCTCCAACTGCCAGCCCTTTTGCCGCGAACTCTGATAGCAAACCACGAATTTTGATTGTGGACGACGACCCATTGATGCGGCGCATCGTTGCCCAGAGTCTGGACCGCGCCGCCTATGAAATTTCAGAAGCAGAATCCGGAAGTGCGGGCGTACAATTCGCAATCGAACAACCGCCCGACCTTATTTTGCTGGATGTCATGATGCCGGAAAT
>CAZXYP010000381.1:0-5242 GCA_964644955.1 uncultured Anaerolineales bacterium
CGGCTTGCGCGCGTACGAACCGCTGGCGGAATGTTTTTTGCTCGCAAACGAATTGGGCGACGAACGCTTGACTCTGCTGCCCACGTACTTTATGGGCATGGCATCACTTGACACCGACCCGCGCGCCGCCATCCCCTTGTTTCAACGCGCGATTGCATTGGCGCAGCGGTATCAGGACGTGGACACGCAAGCCGTCACATGGTCAGCCCTCGCCTGGGCGTGCGCGCGCCTCGGCGATTTCCAAAATGCCAAAGCCGCCATCGCGCGCGGACAGGCATTGCTTCCGCAGGTGCAATCGCTCATGGTCGCTTCCGATGTGGACCTGTTCGCGGGCTGGGCTTTTTTGGAAATGAACGAAACCGCGCAAGGCGTCGCGTATGGACAGCGCAGTTTGGGCAAGGCACGCGCGGCGGACAATTATGATTGCGTCTGCGGCGCGCATTTGTGCTTGGGCTTTAATCAGCTGACCGCGCAGCAATTGGCGCCGGCGCGCCAAGAATTTCTGGCGGCAATCCACGAATCCACATTTTCGGGCGCCGCCGTTTTGGAAAATATGGGGCGCGCCGGGCTTGCCATCGCGCGCATCCGCAGCGGCGATTCGAGCGCGCTTGCCGAGTTGGAAGAGACGCACACGCGCTCGGCGGCGCTGGGCGATATGATCGGCGAAATGCTGACGGCGCAAGCGTTGGGCGAAATTTTTGCCGCGCGCGGCGAATTGGAACGCGCGGAATTTTTCCTCGATGCCGCGCTCGCGTTTTATCGTCGCAATACGATGCTGCCCGCGCTGGCTCAAACGCTCGAACTGGCGGCGCGCGTATATGAACAACAAGCGCGCTCAGCGGACGCCGAACGCGCGCGCAGTGAAGCCGCACACCTCAACAAAATTTTGCGAGAGGGGAACGAGTCTCATGTGGAGCAATGAGGTAAGCATCGAGATTGCCGCGTCGCCGGCTAAAGTGTTTCATTATCTCGCGGATTTTACACGGCATGGCGAATGGTCCATGAGCGTAACGACCCTTGAGAAAATCACCCCGGGTCCAATTGGCGTTGGCATCGAATTCAAAGCGCACGAGACGATTCCTATCGAGTTTGATAGTTTTGCCAAAATCACCGCGCTCGATGCGCCGACGCGAATCGCTTGGGAGGCCACCGACCACAAGGTCTTTCGCACGGTCTGGGAATTTGAAATCGTGCCGAACGAGCGTGGTTCGCATCTGGTGCAGCGAGTAACGTTTTACCCCATCAGCGATTTGGGAAACGAATTTTTGCCGATTCGCGAGCAACAGGTCGAGCCCGAAAATCTCGCGAGTCTCGGACGCATCAAGCAGATTTTGGAAACGGGAAAATGACACAATACGTTGTTCGATGTGGTGATGTCGGGTAATGGCGTGAAAACAAAAGCACGCGCACCGCGCCAAACCAAAACCGTGCGCGTGAAAAAACGCGTCGCGGCGGGATTAAGCGAACTCGCGCGCGCGGAACTTGTGCGCGCGTTGAACGATGCGGAACCCGCGTATTTTTTCAAACACGCGCTCGTCCAAGACACCGCGCAGTCCACGCTTTTGCACGGCGAGTACAAGCGTTTGAATTTGCTGGTCGCGCAGGCGTACGAACGCGTGTATCCCGCGCAGACGATGAACGAATATGCAGCGGTATTGGCACAGCATTACGACGCGGCGGGCGATGACGCGAAGACTTTGCTGTACGCGACGCGCGCGGGCGATTTGGCAGCGCATTTATACGCCAACGCCGAGGCGATTGAATACTATACGCACGCGATTGACCACGCCCAAAAAATCGCGGATGCCGGCGCGGCGCTGCGCGAGCTCTTTACCAAACGCGGGCGCTTGTACGAATTGCGCGGCAGCCATGCCGCCGCATTGGCGAATTACGACGAAATGGAAGAGGTCGCGCAGGCGCGCGGCGACCGCGCGTTGGAGCTGGGCGCGCTGATGGCGCGGGCAACGATTTATTCCACGCCGACGATGCAGTTCGACCCGGCGCACGCGCGCAGCTTGTGTGAAAACGCCCTCGCGCTCGCGCGCACTTTGCAAGACCGCGCCGCAGAGGCGAAAATTTTGTGGAACCTGATGCTGTTTTCGCATTACAGCGCGCAGTACGAGCAAGCGATTGTGTACGGCGTCCAAGCCATCGCGTTGGCGCGCGAATTGGATTTGCGCGAACAACTGGCGTATGCGCTGAATGACATCAGCCGCGTCTATTTCACGCAGAACCAGCCGGAGCAGGGCATTGCGGCGGCACAGGAAGCCACCGGCTTGTGGCGCGCGCTCGACAACAAGCCAATGTTGGCGGACAACCTGAACACGTTGGGAACTTTTTATGCGAATGTCGGCGACAACGAACGCGCGCTGGCGTTCACTGCCGAAGCGTATCACCTCGGTCAGCAAATCAGTAATCCGTGGACAATGGCGCACAGCTGCATGTCCAACAGCATCGTGCATTTGGAACAGGGGCACGTGACCCAGGCGCTCGATGCGATGCAAGAGGGTTTGCGGCTCGCGCAGCAAGCGGGGTTTCAAATCGCGCAAGTCACGCTGCGTATGGCGCTTGCGCTCACTCTTGCGATGCTCGGCGATGTGCCGCGTGCCATCGCATTGGTGCAAAGCGAAGCGGACGGAGAAAAAACCGGCGGTTGGCGCGAGTCGAATATGCTCGGCATCCTTGCGCAGCTGAATATTATGCAAGGCGATTTGGAAAACGCCCGCGCGACCATCCTGGCAAGTCAGCGCGCGCTGGCGCAGGGGATGGCGAATCCGTTTATCAGCGGCACCACCGGCGTTGCCGAAGCGGGACTCGCGTTGGCGGAAGGAGATGCCGCGCACGCGTTGACGTTGCTTGACGCGCAGTTGGAATCTTTGAATTTCGGACGAATGCGTTGGCTTTATTTAGATGCGCTGCTGCTCCAAGCGCGCGCGCTGCACACGTTGGGGCAATTGAGCGAGGCGCTGGCGGTTTTGGAACGCGCGCGCGAAATCGCCGCGCGCGCGGGTTCGCACCGTTTGCATTGGCAGATATTGGCGCGGCGCGGTGACATTGCCAAACAGCGCGGCGACGCGGCTAGCGCGGCGGCGGATTATGCGGCAGCGCGCGGCATGATTGAATATATCGCCGCGCATACGCCGCTCGCATACCGCGAATCCTTTTTACACACCGCACCGGTGCAGCATGTTTTATCCCAAGGAACATTGTGAGCGCGATACCAACACAACCCACGCTTGAACAATTGACGCACGCGGATTTGATACGGCGTGTCCAAGAAATCGAAGCGACCTATCAATTCAAGCACAATTTGATTCAAGAATCGGCGTACAGCTCGCTTTTGAAAAATGACCGCCGCGCCCTGCATCGCGCCTGCGCGGAAGCGTTGGAACGCACGTACCCGAATGATTTGGATGAACACGCCGCGCTGTTGGCAAAACATTTTGCCGAAGCGGGCGACGACGCGAAAACATTTTCCTATGCGCGGCGCGCGGGGGATGCGGCGCTGCGAACCCACGCGCACGCGGAAGCATTGATGCAGTACGATACCGCCGCGCTCCTCGCCGCGCGGCTCGAAATTCCGACTGCCGATTTGATTCAAGTGCATGAACAACGCGGGCGCGTGCTGGAATTGATGTGGCGGTACGAGGACGCGGTGGAAGCGTATCGCGCGCTGTCGGAATTGGGGCAGACGCGCAGCGAACCGCAAATGGAATTGCGCGGACAGTTGGCGTTGGCGACGCTGTACACGTTTCCCAATCAAGTGCAGAATTTGGCGACGGCGACGCGGCTGAACCAACGCGCGTTGGCGTTGGCGCGTGAGATGGGCGCGCATGAGGAGCAAGTGCGCGCGTTGTGGAACGCAATGCTGCAAGCCTATTTCACGGGACGCACGGATGATGCCGTCAGGTTTAGTGAAGAAGCGTTGGCATTGGCGGAGCGGTTGGGTTTGCGCGAACGGCGCGCGTATATTTTGAATGATGTGAGTCGCGCGTTGATTACGGCGCGCGGCGTCCCCCACGCGCTCGCGGCGTTGGCAGAGGCGCGCCAAGTTTTTCGCGAATTCGGAAATTTGCCGATGCTCGCGGACAATTTTTCGAGCGCGGGCGAAGCGGCGCAGATGGGCGGTGAGTTTGACCTTGCCGAGCAGTTTGTGCATGACGCGCTCACGCTGTCGCGCGAAATCGGCAACACGTGGAATCTGTCCTACAGCTATGGCACGTTGACCCAAATCCATGTCGCGCACGGGGACACGCGCGCCGCGCTCGCCGCACTGGAAAAGGCAATCGAGTACGGCTCTGTGAGTGGTTTTCACGTCAGCGCCAAAATCGGCGACGTCGTGCGCGCTGAATTGTACGGACGCCTCGGCGCCTACGAACGCGCGCTCGCCTCTGTCTCCACAGACCCCGACACGTCCGATTTTCTTTTTATGGAGGCATGGCGGCTCGGCACGCGCGCCTTGATTCAATTGGCGCAGCGGGATACGGCGGGCGCGCGGGTCACGCTGGAACGCGCGCGCGCGTCCTTGACCGGCGACGACCTTTCCAACTATGGTCCCATCTTTATTGCCCTGTGCGACGCGGAAATGGCGCTGCAGGAAACGCGTTATAGCGATGCCGTACAGATTTGCGCGCGGTTGGCGGAACGTTTGCGCGCGATTCAGTTGCGCTATTTCTTGCCCGACCTGCTGCTCATTCAGGCGCGCGCCCATTTGCTTTTGAACGAACTCGACGCGGCGGAACGCGTTTTGCGCGAAACCGAAACCTATGCGCGCGCGATGCACGCGCGCTTTGCGTTATGGGAAACGCTTGCGTTGTTGAGCAAGTTGGCACAACAACGCGGCGCTGTGGAACACGCGCGCGCATTGCAGGACGAAGCGCGCGCGGTGGTCGAATGGATTGTGGCGCACGCGCCGGACGACCTGCGCGCGACATTTCTGGCGCAACAAAAGGTGAGAGAGATTTGGGAATAGAAACATGTTGACCCATTCCCTCACGCGCCTCGAAACTACCGAACTGATTCGGCGGCTCGACGAATTGGAGGTCGCGTATTCGTTCAAACATGCGCTGGTGCAGGACACGGCGTACGCGTCGCTGTTGAAAAACGAACGCAAGCGGCTGCATCGCGTGATTGGGGAAACACTCGAACGCGAATATCCGAACGCGTTGGTAGATAACGCTGCGCTCCTCACGAAACATTTTTTGGAAGCGGGCGATGACGCGAAAATTTTGGAATACGCGAT
>CAZXYP010000382.1:0-5217 GCA_964644955.1 uncultured Anaerolineales bacterium
GCGACAAAATTTTCAACAGCGTGCTTTTGCCCGCGCCGTTGCGCCCGATGATGCCGACGACTTCGCCGCGTTTCACCTCGAATGAGACGTCGCGTAATGCCCAAATGGTGTCAGAAGATTGTTGATTTATGATTTCTGATTGATGATTTTTTCCGGTTTGTTTTCCGAACCAATCTGAAACCTGAAATCGCCGCTGTAGTCCAGCGGAAAAATCCGAAATCTGGTCTCGCAGCGTATCGTTCCGCTTTTGCAAACGCCCGATTTTGTATTGCTTGCCCAGATTTTCGACGCGGATGGCGAGGTCAGACATAAAGCTTGCAACTCTCTGTCATTTGCAATATACTATGGTTCGAAAGCGGTATCATAAGTCCTGATGACCCTGGCTGCCCGTAGGGCAGACCTAGCCCACAGTGAAATCCTGCGGGGACAGATTGAAATCGGGGCGCAGGGCGAGCCGCTTTTTTTCTTTTAGCCGGGTTCTCGGCTTGTCACTTTTTCAAACACCACTTTGTGCGCCAAAATTTGATAGAGTCCGTCGTCCCCGTGTTCGTATTTTTGATGAAACGCCCAAGCCACATGGTCTGCCGCTTGCAAGCCCCTTTGCTTTTGCGAGTCCTCTTGATGAATGACCACTGCCTGCCGCGCAACATCGGCAATCCCATCGCGTACGGTTCGCTCAAGCCGTTCCCGTAACATCGGGTTCGTATAACGTTTGTCGAACCAAACCTGCAAACGCGGATGATTCACAACGCAGGCGCGCACGACTTGCGTTACGGTCTCGCGATACATCTCTTCCGGGTCGGGTGGCGGTTTCACAATGCCTGACTTGTCTAATATCGCCGTGTGAATTTCAATCTCTTCTTGCGCAATGGCATGCAGCAAACGTGCGATGACGTGACGATCCAAGGTCGACGCGCGCAGTTCATCGGGTCTTGCCTTGCGCCCCATTGCGGTGCGAGCGCGCTTGACGTGCAGTTCAATGGGTCTGGGGTCTCCCGTCAAGAGCGCGGAGACAATCAAATAACGACTGCCGGAAAAAGGCGCGACATCGCCGGACTCGTCAAGGTATCCATAGTAAAGAGATAACCATCCCGTCTCTTGTGTATTCACGGATTCTGCCTATGCGTCAAAAAAACTCGGAAACCATACAAAAAAATATTTTCCCGTCCCGTCAGCACGGTCATTCCGAACATTGTGAGAAATCGAGATGAAAGCCCGTGCCAACCTCCAACAGCGACCCCACGCGCCCGTAAATATCTATTAGACTTTATCGGAAACAACTTTTTCCGACAGGATTTACAGGATTAACAGGATTTTATAACTTGAATTCGCATTTAATCCTGTAAATCATGTTAATCCTGTCTATTCCCGATAGAGTCTATTTCACCCGTCGTCGGTTCCGTGATGCGCGACAAAATTTTCAGCAGCGTACTTTTGCCCGCGCCGTTCCGTCCGATGCTTGTCCCGAGCAAACGAGGGAATGCCCACGACCTCGCCGCGTTTCACCTCGAATGAGACGTCGCGTAATACCCAAATGAAATCGGCAGATGGCGTATCGCTTATCGCTGATTGCTTATCGCCATTAGAGCGCGCTTGACGATTCGCGATACGCGAGCGAATCAACAGTGATTCGATGCGATACGCCAGCGCATCCCTCAGCGTATCGTGCCGCTTTTGCAGACGCCCGATTTTGTATTGTTTGCCCAGGTTTTCGACGCGGATGGCGAGGTCAGACATGGAATATAACAATGACCGGAATGGATTCTACGGGGCTGTCATTCTGCCACCGCCGGAGGGTCACCGGATGGCGCGGGCGGCACGGACATCCGGATTAACGCAATCATCTCGCCCGCTTGTCGGCGTAGTGTTTCAAAATCCGAACCTACTTCCGAAAGATCGTCGCCGGGATAGTGTTGCGCCCAGAACTGTTCAGTCAGCGCAGCAGCCAAATCGTCAAACGCCGCAAACTGTGAGTTATACGCCGCGGCGGCTTCTACCAATGGACCCAAATCGTGGATCCGTTCCAATTTCCAGCCGTGATACAGCAAATACCCTTTGAGATACCGTTCGACGGCTTCCTGCAACAATTCCACCGCCGAATAGGAGAGTTCGCCTTGGGCAGCAAGGATATCCGCGCTGCGCAAACGCTCATCCGCCAGAAGAAACCAATCATACGGATTGCTCTCTTCTGTTTTCATACCAGCACCAGCCCCTTGCGGACGATTTCATCATAAAAGCCCGCCGCGTGCGCCAGACGCTCTTGATGGCGCTGCGGCGAGACCAGGATGAGGTCAAAAGGCAGCAACGGCTCGCGGCGCGGCATATTGCGCCACGCTTTTCTGATGTTGATTTTTTCTTGGAGCACACTCGCCCCAACCTCTTTGATGATCAGTAAATCCACATCGCTGTCCCGGTCGGGCTGACCATACGCATACGAGCCAAACAAAATGACCCGCTCCGGGTGAAACTGTTCGACCAAGACGCGCAGGTAGGGCAAAAAGCGGTCGGCGATGCGATGAATCGGATAACGCGGGTCGCGCAAAACCTCTTCCCGAATCACCGGGGGCGTCCGGGACGCCGTGGAAGCAAGACCCGGCAACCCGGGTGGGTCACGCATCGTTTCTGGAATCATACTCGAATTATATCACGCGGACCGAATGTCGCACGCTTGTACCTGCACGGTTACGTCCGACATCTCTCCACTCTCTAGTTTCCAAAATCCGCAATTCGTTTTCCGAAATCCGCAATCATATCCCTCAGCGTATCGTTCCGCTTTAGCAAACGCCCGATCCTTCGACTGCGAACTTTTCGCCGCGCGGGGCATACTTTGTATTACCTGCCAAGATTTTTGATACGGATGGCAATGTCAGACATGGGAATCAGGGAAATTTGCTACGAAACGGCATAACGCGTTGCCCTCACCGCGTCTCTTTGAGAAGGCGCACGTATTCTTCACGTGACAGTCCAGCCGTCTTGAGGTTGGTTCGAATGATAGAAACCGGTACCTCGTCATACGTGGGAATTACGATTGGACGCGAGACACCCGGCTTGGTATAGGACCGGTGGCTTCCTTTTTGACGCGCAAAGCGAAAGCCGGCGGCAAGAAAGACCTTTTCGAGCGCTTTCCAATGGACCGGTGCAATTCTTGACATTTTCAGACGGCGATGGCAGTAGAGTGTCTTTCCACCGCCACCCATGTTGGGCTAATCCATGTTCCATGCTTGAGGCGATAGCCCGCTTCTTTCAGGACCTCAGTCAACGTTCCCATCTCCGCTGCCGTTTCCAAAAAGAGTTCGACCGCTTCATAAACCGCGAGCCGCGCCTGCTCCGGCGTCGGACCGGAACTTGCCACATCCAGAGGCATGGCATGCGCCACGAACTGTTTTCCCTCTTGCCAGATTTGAATGTTGTATTCGACATTCATAAATGATGCCCTCTCCCTTTATCGGTTTTCATACCAGCACCGACGCCTCTCTCCGCTCTCTACGTTCCGAAATCCGCAATCCGCTTTCCCAATTCCGCAATCATATCCCTCAGCGTATCGTTCCGCTTTAGCAAACGCCCGACCCTTCGACTGCGAACTTTTCGCCGCGCGGGGCATGCTTTGTATTGCTTGCCGAGATTTTCGACACGGATGGCGATGTCTTTCATTTTCGCATTTTCGCATCCAAATAGAGAGTCACTTGACGCAGCACAACTTCCAGGTCTTGCTGTGGTTCACCGCTTAAGGGTGAAGGATATACGTTGCCTTTCTCATCGTGATGATGATGAGGATATGTGGTCAAAGTTTGGAATTCTTCCTTGTTGTCCCAGCGCAGCAATGGCGTTGTGGTATAGAGTTGGTAGGCATAGTCAATATGTCCACGGTTGAAATAGATTCGCACTTGAAATCTGTACGCGCCGGTGAGGTCCGCTTTGATTTTCAAGTAGAATTGCTCGGCAGAGAATTCACGGGTCTCGACAGCGTTGATTCGCTGACACAACGGATGCGCTTGCAAAACAGCGCGCACGGCGCTCAAGAGGATAGACAGGGTTGTCACACCGCTGCCTCTTGGCGCAAACCCAGCCAACTCTCTAGCATTCCGCGAGTGGCTTTCCATTCCAGCCAATCATCTTCTTCCTCCATCAGCGCTTGCCCGAGCGCTTGACGCTGTTCTGCCGTTAGGGTGCCGGCTTGCAACAACATGGAACGTTCGTGTAGATATTCCTCAAACCGTTCCCAGCGCAGTCCGTATTTCGTTTCGAACTTGGCTAGCTCTTGCTCCAAGACAGTGATTTGATGCAAGACATAGTCCAGAACGAGTTCGCGGATTGCCTGTTCTTCGGAAGCAAAGATCTTGCGCTTGACCAGCGGCTCAATTAATGAATACATCTCTCCTCCATTTCCCTTTGCTGCTCGCCCTGACCCGGGTGGTTTATCCGATGCGCTCTTCAAAATATTTCCACGTCCCGTCAGAAATGTCATTCTCAAGACAGTGACGACGCCGACGACCTTGCCGCGTTCCATCCCTCACTCGTTCGGGACAGGCGCTCGAACGAAACATTGCAGAGTGCGCGGATGGCAACAGCACTCATTTCAACACGCCCCTCGCTCCCACTCCACGTTCGCCGCCATCCTGCTACCCACCTCCTGCCTCCAGCTTCCTGCCTTCCGCCTCGTACCACGCCACCGTCTCGCGCAGTCCCTCTTCAAACGACGTTTGCGCCTCGAACCCAAACAACTCTTGCGCCCGCGTCGTATCCAATTTCCGCCGCGGCTGCCCGTTCGGTTTCGACGCGTCCCAGCGAATCTCGCCCTTGAAGCCCGTCACGCGCGCAATCGTTTCAACCAAATCGCGAATCGAGATTTCGAACGCGCTGCCCAGATTCACCGGCGCGTCACCGTCATAACGCTCCGCCGCCAGCGCAATCCCGCGCGCCGCATCGGACGCATACAAAAATTCGCGCGTCGGACTCCCATCGCCCCACACCTCGATAAAGGGCACGCCCGCGTCGCGCGCCTCGACACATTTTTTAATGAGCGCCGGAATCACGTGCGAACTCGCCGGGTCAAAATTATCGCCCGGTCCGTACAAATTCACCGGCAGCAAAAAGATACTGTTGAACCCGTACTGCTGCCGATACGCCTGCCCCTGCACCAGCAGCATTTTTTTCGCCAAGCCATACGGCGCGTTCGTCTCTTCGGGATACCCGTTCCACAAATCGTCTTCATGGAAC
>CAZXYP010000383.1:0-5186 GCA_964644955.1 uncultured Anaerolineales bacterium
GCGCGATTACCGCCGGCGCTCCTGTTGGGGGAAAAAGTCCGGTATTTGGGACCGCGTTGCACCATTTTCTGGGGTGCTTGCCTTTCAGACCAAACCAGGAAACTATAACTTGACAGCTTTAGCGCCGTATTTCGGTGAAAGCTGCGCTACAAACGCCTTTGGTATTGTGCCCAACCCAGTTTGAATCAATATTATCGGCGGAGACGACTTGATTGCGTCCGCTGCACTTGGCTAGATAGAGCGCCCGGTCAGCCGCTTCAGTCAGAGCCAAGGCGTCCGCGTAACAGCTCAAAGACGCAACTCCTGCACTTACCGTGACATTAAAGTCAATTTCTCCTGTCCGATGGCACGTTTGGGCAAGGCGAGAGCAAATTTCTCGGGTTAGGTGAAGCGCAGAGGGGGCATCTGTATCGGGAAAAATTATGCCGAATTCTTCTCCGCCGCAGCGTCCGACAGTGTCAGTGTCTCGGAGATGCTGTCTCAATAAACGCGCAGTACTTTTGAGAAGCCGGTCCCCTACAAGATGCCCAAACATATCGTTCACTGCTTTAAAATGGTCCAGATCGAGCATCGCAAATGATAATGCGGTCTGTGTTCGCCTGGCGCGTGAAACTTGAATCGCGAGCTGCTCTTTCAAATGAGAATGGTCCAGCAAGCCCGTGAGACTATCGTGTTCGGCAAGTCTCCGCAGGATGCGCGCGCGTTGCACGCGGCTGGCGACCTTGGAAATCAGATGCGAAGGTTCAATCGGCTTGATCAAGAAATCGTCCCCGCCCAGATGCAGCGCCAGGAGCTGCTTGGTCGTATCCGTTTCCCCCGACAAGTAGACGATGGGAATACTTTGGTATGCTTCCTGCTGGCGCAGAACGGCGGCGAGTTCCAACCCGCTCAAATTTGGCATATTGACGTCGCTCAGAATTAAATCCGGACGAAAATCAACGAGTGCTGACATGACCTGAAGCGGATCGGTAATTCTTTGCGTGAACATCCCATCGCTTTCAAGAAAGCTCGCATATAATGCTGCCAACGTTTCTTCATCTTCAATGATCAAGATTCGATACGGGTCGCGATTCGAGTTGCCGGTCTGTATTTCTATCATTTCCAACAGTGCCGTGACCGGCATTGGCTTGATCAAATATGCTGTCGCGCCATGACGCACGGCGTCAAGCCGCGCAACAAAATCATCTCTACTGCTGAGGAATAAAATCGGCAAGGTGTATCTTTCCTCGCGCAGTTCGATTAGGTGCATTAATTCCTCGGGGTGAAATGTTTCGCGTGCGGCATCCCAATCAACGACAAACGCGGTCGGCGGCTCCTGGCGGGCTTGCGATTGCAGGGCTCGCCAATGCGAAATACCATGCACCCGATATCCGGCACCGGTGAGTTCGCGTTCCATCTCGGCGGCGAGCGTGGCATCCGGTTCGTACAACCATACAAGTTGCATGTGACTGACTGGATCGGGTTGTCGAAATTGGTTCTTTGTTTTGGCAAGCTCCCCGCTTTTCGCTGAGATCGCGCAGCGCTCCAAATGATCGAGATGCTTTTCCATCTCATGGACGGCGGCAAGAGATAACGCTCGGTCACTGTGAAGCGTTTTTGCGTAGAGCTCCAACGCGCGCGCAGCTTGGCTCACCTCTGGATATCCCAGCGTCGCGCCTGACCCGGCAAGATTGTGGGTCAAACGCAAAAAAGTATTCCACTGTTCGGCATCCGTTTGCGTTATGGAGTAATCGTTCCACAGTTTCTTGATTTCCGCGATTTTGGAAGCAAGCGCGCGACCATACTGCTCGCGCATTTCCCTTAGAGCAGCGCCGATTTCCCGCTGTTCGTTCGTGTGTCCGTTGCGGCTTGAAACTTTTGCCTCCATCGTTGCCTCGATCAAAGAATGAGCGTGAGTCTGTTTTTTCAGCGAACGCTCGCGAGTACAGGTGCCTTCAGCTGGTTTGCGAATCGCGTAATCTGTTGCGAAAACGGGTGTTGTGGTTGTTCGAGCAGCATCGGCACACCGCGGTTTACGCTCATAACGACGGGGCGTCCACCGCTAATGAGCCGCATCGGAATTGCTTTCTGCAGTGCCCGTTCGATTTCGGCTGCAGCGATTCCGACTTCTGAATTCGCGCGGTTGAGAATCAGTTGAATTTTTGACGGACTGATTTCTAACTCGTTGGCAAGCTCCAAAAAGGTGCTGGCATTTTTCACGGGTCCGATTTCGGGCGTCAACAACATCAAGATGAGGTCCGCATTGTCGAGCAGCGCAAGTGTGCGATCGTCATAGCTGCACGCGCAATCAACCAGCACGTAATCAAAATACTCGATGAGTGCCTGCAATATGTGCTGAAGGGCTTCGGGTGTCACACGCTCAGCGTCTTGTGGACGATAAGGGCCCAGCAACACACGGACATTCGATTCATGCCGGATCATTACCTTTGCCAACAGCTCCTCATCCAATTCATCCAGGTACGGCAGCAGGTCGAGAATGGTGCGTGAAGGCGCCAGATTCAAATGCGCGCTCAGGTCGCCAAACGAAAAATCTGCGTCCACCAGGGCGATGCTCGTATTCGGTTCCCGCGCCAGAGCGATGGCGAGGTTCACTGCGGTCATGGTCTTGCCAACGCCGCCCTTGGCGCCAAACACTGTCCAGATTTTGCCACGCCGGACATTTTTGTTGGCAGATATTTTCGACATTTGACTGCGTGCCAATAACGCTTTCACGCGCAAAACGAGTTCGGCTGGATCGAACGGCTTTGTCAAATAATCGTCGGCGCCCGCCTCGAACCCTGCAAGCTTGTCCCGCGCTTCGGCTTGCGCCGTGAGTATCAAGATGGGCATCAGCCGCGTCGATTCATTCGTGCGGAGATGACGACAAACGGTATAGCCATCCGTGCCGGGCATCATCACGTCAAGAATACAAAGATCCGGTTGGCGGCGCATCGCCAGACTCAGCGCTTCTTCACCTGTTTTCGCGGGCAGGACTTGGAAGCCCTCCTGATGCAAAACGAGCCCGACCAATTCTCGAATGATTGCATCGTCATCTGCAATCAAAATGCGCGTAGTTGGATTCGAACTCATCGGCAGTTACCTCTTTCTTTGCAAGCGCAATTCCAATAGACAACTCAAATCGAGTTCACAGTATCGGATTCGAGTATTTTTGCGGTTTCGGGGCGTTACCCCGCTAAAGCGTAAAATCCGAACATACGACTTTTATTTGTGAGCTCAACAAGACAGTGCCCGGTGTGCCCAAATTTCGCGGATCATTTCCGAAAGACGCATCGGATCGAACGGTTTCGAAATCACATCGAGCGCGCCGAGCGCTTTATAGTGCGCAACTTCATGCGCTTGCACTTTGGCAGTCATGAAAATCACTGGAATGTTTTCACACTCGCGACACGCACGTAGTGCCGTGAGTGTTGTCGGTCCGTCCATGCCGGGCATCATTACGTCGAGCAGTATCAAGTCCGGCGGCAAAGTACTCGCTTGATTCACCGCTTCTATCCCCGAGCTGCAAGTCTGGACGGTGAAGCCGCCCACCGCTTCGAGCGCCAATTGCCCGACGGATTGAATATCCGGGTCATCTTCTACCAGCATGATTCGTGTAAGTGGCTTATTCATCGTTGTTCCTGCTGTTTCCCAATGTTCCGCTCCGCACTTTCGCCAAATTCGTAATTGTTTCCACCAGCTGCGCGTTGGAAGTGCGCGATTTGACCAGTACAGAATTCACTTGATGAAAAATTGCGGGATCTTGTTCTCCTTCGGAAAAGAGGACGACCGGAATTTGCGGTCGTTCGGTTTGCAGTAGCGGCAGTAATTCCGCGCCCGAACCATCGGGCAGGCACGGATCGAGAATAACCAAATCGAAAACGCCTCCGTCCAAAAGTTGACGCGCTTGTGCCAGGTCGCGCGCCTGTGTTACATCGGCGGTGTCGGCAAGAATCGCAGTAACCACTTGGAGCACATCTGCATCGCCTTCAACATGCAAGACCCGCGGTTTGCCTCCACGTTCGGGATGAACGGCATGTGTAATCGCGCGCACGAGCGCGTTTGGATCAATCGGTTTACTCAGCCAATCAGCCACCCAGAACGCGTGACCGTTCAACTCCTGCCTTCCCTGTTCGGCCGTTGCCGAGACGACGACGATAGGCAAGTCGCGCGTTGCCTCCGTTGCGCGCAATTCACGTATCAAGCTAATACCATTTTGGTCCGGAAGCATCAGGTCAAGACTCAATACGGCATACCGGTGCTGGGCGAGCAGCGCTTTGGCATGACCGGCATCGCCCGCCGTATCGGTAACATATCCATATTGGCGCAGCATCAATTCGAGCAGCAAAGCTACGTCCGGATCATCTTCGCAAATCAAGATACGCGGTTTGGATGTTTCGGATGCAGGCATCGTTAGCGGTCGAGGGAGCCATTCCGGGATGGTAAAGAAAAAGGTGGTGCCCCTGCCGGGCAGGGTATCAAAGTCAATCCTTCCGCCATGCCTCTCGACAACGGCTTTGGCAATGGAAAGTCCCAATCCCGTTCCGCCCTTTTGGCGCGAGTCAGAGGCGTCGGCCTGCGCAAATTTTTGGAAAATACGTGTGCGGAATTCCTCGGGGATTCCCGGACCATAATCGTGAACGGCTATGCAGATGTCTCCGTGCAGAGTCTGAACACTCAGTTCGACGTTGCGGCCGGGGGGTGAGTATTTGCAGTCATTCGAAATGAGATTGGTCAAGACTTGAAGCATGCGGTCCTGGTCTGCATAAATCATTGCTTCGGGCAGTTTGCCGATAATTTTTAGTTCAACATGGTACTGGTCGGCGAATCCGCGATTGGCTTCGATTGCCTGCTCCAAAAGTGACATGACCGAAATCGGTTTAAACGTAAAAAGCATTTTGCCCGATTCGATTTTCTCTATGTCGAGAATGTCATTAACAAGTAGCACCAAACGCTCGCTGTTTTTGTAGGCAATCTCCACCATGGTTTTTGCACGCTCTGGCAGCGGTCCGCCGATACCGCCGACTACGAGTCCGAGCGAACCGCGAATTGAAGTCAACGGCGTCCGAAGCTCGTGGCTGACCGTAGAGACAAATTCACTCTTGAGACGGTCCACTTGTTTGCGCGCGGTAATGTCTTGCCCAAACGCTATCGTTTGTTCGTCCGAGAGTCGCGCAAATGTCCAGGTTGTATCAATGGTTTGCCCCGCG
>CAZXYP010000384.1:0-5168 GCA_964644955.1 uncultured Anaerolineales bacterium
AGTATGAATCGCGTAGCGGCGGTGATGTCTAATCCCCAATCTTTGAACGGTCACGTTTTTTGATTTCACTGCTTTATGCTATCATCCTTGCACCCTATTTCGCCTCCCCGCGCGTTGAGCGTTTCACGTTTCACGTTAATCAGAATGCCCAAACCAAGTATTTCCGTTTTCTTTCCCTGTTACAATGACGCCGGAACCATTAACATCATGGTGCTGCGCGCGCTGCAAGTGTTGCGCGAGGTATCGGACGATTATGAGGTGTATGTCTTTGACGACGGCTCGTCGGACGATTCCGTTCAAGTCCTCGCGGAATTGAATCGCATTTATCCCGACGAATTTTGGTACGAGACGCACGAAAAACCCTACGGTTACGGCGGACAAATTCGCGCGGCAGTGAAAGCGGCGCGCAAAGAGTGGTTCTTTTACACCGACGGCGACGCGCAGTACGACGCGCGCGAATTATCCCTGCTCGTCGAAAAAATTGCCGACGATGTGGATGTGGTGAACGGTTACAAAATCAAGCGTCAGGACCCGCTGATTCGGATTGTGGTCGGTTACGCGTACCAGTATTTCATCAAATTTATTTTCGGTCTGAAAATCCGCGACGTAGATTGCGATTTTCGTTTGATGCGCCGCAAAATTTTTGACGTGGTGGAATTGGAAAGCACGAGCGGCACGATTACGTTCGAGATGGTGAAAAAGATTCAAGATGCGGGTTATCGTTTTGTCGAGGTGCCCGTGCATCACTATTACCGCCAATACGGCACGTCGCAATTTTTCAATTTCCCGCGCGTCGGGCGCACGCTCATCGCGATTTGGGGCTGGTGGTGGCGCTTGGTCGTGAAACGAGAAGCGGTGAAACAATATCAGCCCAAGCGCGCCGCACAACAAAATGCGCAACCCGAACGTTCTAACGTTCAACCGTTTTAGCGTTTTTGTCATGCACGACCATTTTCACAACAAAAACATTCTCATCACCGGCGGACTTGGGTTCATCGGCGCGAATTTGGCGATTCGGTTGGTGGACCTCGGCGCGCGCGTGACGCTCGTAGATTCGCTCATTCCCGAATACGGCGGAAATCTGTTCAACATCGAACCGATTCGGCATCGCGTGACGGTCAATATCGCCGACGTACGCGATGAATTTTCGATGGACTATCTCGTGCGCGGGCGCGATTATTTGTTCAATCTCGCGGGGCAAACATCGCATCTCGATTCGATGCAAAATCCGTACACGGATTTGGACATTAAT
The DNA here is from genome assembly GCA_964644955.1 of uncultured Anaerolineales bacterium. Lineage (GTDB taxonomy): Bacteria > Chloroflexota > Anaerolineae > UBA4142 > SHND01 > SHND01. The sequence continues at coordinate 1,253 of CAZXYP010000384.1, forward strand.
TGCCGCGCGCAATTGTCCATTCTCGAAGCGTGCCGCAAAAACAATCCGCACGTCAAACTGGTGTATGCGTCCACGCGCCAGATTTACGGCAAGCCCGATTATTTGCCGGTGGACGAAAAACATTTGCTCCATCCGACCGACGTGAACGGCATCAACAAAATGGCGGGCGAGTGGTATCACATTTTGTACAATAACGTGTACGGCGTGCGCGCGGTTTCTTTAAGGTTGACGAATACCTACGGACCGCGTATGCGCGTCAAAGATGCGCGCCAAACGTTTTTGGGCATCTGGCTCAAACGCGTCATTGACGAGGAACCCATCGAGATTTGGGGCGACGGCTTGCAGCTGCGCGATTTCAATTATGTGGACGACGTGGTGGATGCGATGCTGTTGAGCGCGGGGAGCGAAGACGCGAACGGCAAGATTTACAATCTCGGCAGCGCCGAAATCATCAACCTTAAGGATTTGGCGCAGAAATTGATTGACCTCAACGGCGCGGGCGAATGCAACATGATTCCCTTTCCACCTGACCGCAAAGCGATTGACATTGGTGATTACTATTCCGATTTCAAATTGATTCGCCAAGAATTGCAGTGGGAACCGCGTGTGGATTTGAATGAAGGTTTGCATCGCACGTTGGAATATTATCGCAAGCATCGCGCCGAGTATTGGTGAAAACAGAACAGGTAGGAGGCGTCAAGGAATGGTGTCCTGCTACTTGCGACCTGCTACTGAATTATGATTCCATTTTTCGACCTCAAAAAGCAATATGCGTCCATCAAAACCGAAATTGATGCGGCGACACAACGCGTGTACGCGAGCGGCTGGTTCATTCTCGGACCCGAAACCGAAGCATTTGAACAAGAGTTTGCCGAATACATCGGCGTAAAACACGGCATCGGCGTCAATTCAGGCACCGATGCATTGTATCTCGCCCTGCGCGCACTCGGCATCGGCAAAGGCGATGAGGTGATTACGGTGCCGAATACGGCAGTCGCTACCGTCGCCGCGATTGAAATGGCGGGCGCGACGCCGGTTTTGTGCGATGTGCGGCAGGATTCCATGACGATGGATGCGGACTCGTTCGCGTCGCTCATCACATCCAAGACGCGCGCGGTGATTCCGGTGCATTTGTTTGGACAAGCCGCCGAACTCGACGCCATCATCGGCATTGCGCGGCAGTACCGGCTCGCAGTGATTGAAGACTGCGCGCAAGCGCACGGCGCCATGTATCAGGGACAACGCGTCGGTTCGTTCGGCGATGTCGCGTGTTTCAGTTTTTACCCGACGAAAAATCTCGGTGCGTATGGCGACGGCGGTGCGATTCTGACGAACGACGCGCAGCTGGCGGATAAAATCAAATTACTGCGCCAATACGGTTGGCGCGCGCGCTACGAAAGCGAAATCGCCGGCGTCAATACGCGTCTGGATGAATTACAAGCGGCGATTCTGCGCGTGAAACTAAAACACTTGCCCGATTGGACACGAGCGCGCCGCGAGCGCGCGGGCATGTACACCGAATTGCTGCCCAACAAACGCGTGCATCCGCCGGTGGAAATGGCGTACGGCACGCATGTGTATCATTTGTATGTCGTGCAGTGTGATGAGGCGCAAGGCGCGTCGCGCGATTACTTGACTGTGTTTCTCAAAGAACGCGAAATCGGCACGGCGATTCAATATCCCACGCCCATTCATTTGCAGTTGGCATACCAATCCCTCGCGCCCGAAGGTTCATTGCCCGTCGCCGAAAAACTCGCGCGCGAAATTCTCTCGCTTCCGCTGTACCCCGAATTACCGCTCGACGACGTGCGTACGGTCACCGACGCGCTCCGCGAATTTGAATCGTGAAATTTTTTTCCGCGCACGATTGGGCGCCCCGCAAGGTCGCCCCTACAATCCTTATCCTGATTGTTGCCGCGCTGCTGGTGACGACGCTGACGTACCAACTTCCAAATACGTCGCGTCTTGACATTGGCAGCGGGAACGATACGCCGTTTGTGCAGGGGTTTTCGTTTCGCGAAAACTTTGGCGGCGGGAATCCCTCGTCTCCGCTCGGGACAAGTTTGCGTTGGAGCATTGGAGATTCCGAAATTCGTTTTTGGGGCGTCGGCTCACAAGACGGCAGCTTGAAATTGCGCGTGAATGTGCCGGACCAAAATCGCGCGGCGGGTGTCCGCATTTTGGTAAACGAAAATTTGCGCGAGACGCTTTACCCCGCGCCCGGATTCAATGAAATCACGATTCCGCTTACGCGGGCTGAACTTGGTCTCGACGGTGATTTGGTCGTCAACCTTGTGAGCGCTACGTTTACCGCGCCGCCCGATACGCGCACGCTTGGCGTTCAAGTGGACGACGCGCAATTTGTCGGCAGCGGCGCGCCGGTGCTGCCGCCGCCGCGTGTTTTGATTTTTGTTGTTTTGTTGACGCTGTTGGGTTTTGCGCTTGGCGCGGTATGGAGGGGCGCGCGAATTGGCGGATGGATTGCGGCGAGTGTTGTGTTGGTCGCGTGCGCGTTCGGATTGAGCGCGGCGCGCGTAGCGACGGCATACTTTGTCGCGCCGTTGTTTTTTGCCGGATTACTTTTGTTTAGCGGTGCGCTCGTGTTTGCGGTCGCGCTCAAGCGTTTGACCAATGTTTTGCCCGCACCCGCGTTGTCAGATAACACGCTGCGCGTTTTGTTTTTGGCAATGAGCGCGGCGCTGGCATTTCGGCTGTGGTTCGCACACGAGCCCGGCTATATCGTGGACACGCAAGATTATGTGGTGTGGTCGTACAAAACAGTGACGTACGGTTTGGGTTCGATGTACGCGTCGTTCAACGGGTTGTGGATTTCCGACCAATCCCCCGGACTGAATTATGTGTTGCATCTGATGGGTTTGTTGTATCGGGGAATTTTTGCTCCCGATTTTTTGTATCCCGCCGTCGCCGGGGATCCCGCGCTGCGCGGTGTGAGCGACAATCCCGCGCTGCTCGCCGACCCGCTGCAGCGTTTGCTGCTGCGCGCGCCCATGTTGCTCGCGGATGTGTTGACGGGCGCGTTGGTATTTACGGTGGCGCGCAAATATGTGGCGGAGAAATTCGCGTGGCTTGTCGCGTTCGCGTATTGGTTCAATCCCGCCGTGTTGTGGAACGGAACGTTTTGGGGACAGACGGACGCGATTCATACATTGTTGGTGTTGGCAAGTTTCATCCTGCTCATTTTTCCGCGCCGCGTCGGTTGGGCATTTTTTATTTTGGGCGTTGCCGCCTTCACGAAACCGCAAGCAATGATTTTTGGACCGCTGTTGCTGCTCGGCGCGTATCGCGCGGATAACCTGAAAGGAATTGCGCGCGCCGTTGTCTTGGGTGCAATGGGCGCGGCGTTGATGATATTGCCGATTGTGTTGAGCGGCGGCGCGCAGGGTCTGCTTGCATATTTTGGCGATACGGTGGGACATCATCCGATTCTCACCGCGAACGCGCACAACCTGTGGTGGTTTTTGTTCCGCGACCGGATTGATTTGCAAGACACGATGGCAATTTTTCCGGGCGCGCCGCTGTCGTTTCGGGCGTTTAGCATTCTCTTGTTTGCGATATTTTATCTCGGCGCGCTGGTCAAAGCGTGGCGCGCGTCGTTGGAAGAATTTTTTGCGTTGGGCGCGTTTGCGGCGTTTGCATTTTTTATGCTGCCGACGGAGATTCATGAAAATTACGGGTATGCGCTTTTGCCATTGCTTGCGGTTGCGATGACGCGCGATACAATACTGATGCTGTTTTACGCCGGCATCAGCGCAACGATGGTTGCAAATTATGCCCTGCATGACCCGACACTGTTTGCGCGCTGGCAGCTGCATGACCCGCATGCTCAATGGGCGGAGCTGCGCCAATGGAATGCGCTTTTGAATTTGCTGTTGTTGGGCGCGTGGTGCGTGCATCT
>CAZXYP010000385.1:0-5165 GCA_964644955.1 uncultured Anaerolineales bacterium
CTAACGCGCGGTCCTGTGGTTCCCAATGCGCGTGTTATGTTTCCGTCGGGTCGGGGGCTTGTAACCATGGCGCGCGGCGTTCGTCCGCGTTTTGTTCGGTCCAGACCGCGCTGACAAGTGACAATGCCGCAAGGGCGGCGACATAGGTTTTGGACGAAACGGAATGTTCCGCGCCGGCGTGCGTCAGCAGTACCGCGTCCGCGTGGTTTGCGAGTGGACTCTCCGGTGTATTGGTGATGGCGAGACAGGGCGCGTTGGCGGCGCGTGTCATATCAAGCAGTTTTACAATTTCGGCGCTTTGTCCCGACTGCGAAACGGCAACGACAAGAGCGCGCGGCTGAATCAGACGCGACGCATGATACAACAATTCCGACGTTTCGATGCGGTGTGCGCGAATATCGTGGGCTACAAGTTCGAGCGCGACCGGAACAAGCGCGTGATACGATGCGCCCATGCCCGTCAAAACAACGTTGTCAATTTCGCCCGCGCGAATTTTTGCGCCGAGCGCGTGCAGTGCATCAAGCGGCAGCGGCGCGGCGAATGTGTCGCGCAGCGCGCGCGGTTGTTCCAAAATATTTTGCAGGTATGCGCCAAACAACTGTGCGTCCATTGCGTGCCTCTGAAAAACGGAATGGCAAAAAGTGGCGATTGACAAGCCCGCTTCAAATCAATAGAATCTTGGTATCCCCGCAGCGAGGCATCCCCTTACGCCTCATCGGTAATGTGTTGATTTTCTCAAGGAGGAGAAGAAATGAACCGCCGCTCGTTGATTTCGTTTTTGCTGGTCAGTATCGCGTTGTTGCTGTTGGCTGGCTGTGCCGCACCCACCGCCGCGCCCGCGCCAACGCAGGCGCCCGCGCAGCCGACTGCCGCGCAAGCGCAACCCACCGCCGCGCCCGCCGCGGATAAAGTTCGCGTCGCCATCCTCAACAAGGACATGACCAAAGAAGAAATTGCCGCCGCCATCAAAGCGGAAGGCAGTGTGATTGTTGCGAACTGGACCTACACCGCCAACGACGCGATTATCAAACAGTTTCAGGACTGGGTCAAAAAAGAATACGGCGTGGATGTGAAACTGGACTATGTGCCATCGCAATCGCCCACGATTTATCTCACGAATCTCTATACCGCGCAAAAAGCGGGCAACCCTTCGCCGTATGATGTTTTGGCAATCGAGGAGAATTATTATTACGACGCCAAAGCGAATGGTGTGGTCGAGGATATTTATCCGTCCGGGCTGATGCCGAATTGGGACCGCGTCGACCCGCAGTTCCGCCACGACCCGCAATCCGTCGGTTTTCAATCCACCGCGACCCCTTCGCCGATTTTTCATGCGGACAAGGTGGGGAGTTGGTTCAAGGATTGGAAAGACCTCGCCGACCCGCGCTTGAAGGGGCGCATTACGATGCCGCTGTCCGGCGATGTGACGGCAGGTGGTTTCTTGCTGGGCATGGCGTGGTCGCTCGGCAAGGATTATAAAGACGAAGCGCAAATGACCGAGACGATTGATTTCATCTGCACCAACGTACATCCCAACGTCTTGAAATATACGACCGATTCCGCCGAAATGCAGCAGCTGCTGCGTTCCGGGGACATTGATGTCGCGGGTTTTTGGAATTCACTTTCGCGCCTTGAAGCATTGAGCGGCGCGGACGGGACCAAGGACACGACCTATATGCCGATGGCATCCGGACAGGCGGCAGTGAACGGGTTTATGTGGGTGCCAAAAGGCGCACCGCATCCCGTTTTGGCGCAGCTCTTTATTGACTGGCGTCTGAGCGACGACGGACAATTACCCGGCGACGCGTGGGGCATTCCAAACAATGCGTGGGCAGAATATGTCGAAGGGCTGATGGGACCTTCGTATGAACAAGCAATTCCCGCGTGGATCAAGCCCGACTTTAACAAATTTTATCCGCCGCTTGCCGACATCAAAAAAGTGTACAAGTCGGTGGATTGGGACTATTACGCCAAGCATGTGGACGGCTGGATGAAGCAATACAGCAAGTGCGCGGGATAAGAGCAGACCGGAGACTGGAGACTGGAGATTCCTGACGTTGTTCGGAATGACAGTTCTCCAGTCTCTCATCTCCAATCTCCAATCTCCAATCTCTTTCGTATGGCTGAACGCGAAACAACCGTTACGCCGTTTCAAATCGGCGGGGTCTTGCAAGACACGCGCGCGCCTTCGCTTTTGAAAACGCGCCTGCCGGTCCTGTTGCTGCTCGCGCCCGCGCTCGTCATCACGATTGTCTTTCTCATCGTGCCGGTCTTGTTTTTGCTGTTTATCAGTTTTACCGCCGGACGTTCTTTTTTGCAGGATGTGCCGACGTTCACTATCGGAAACTATACATCCATCTTTACCGACTATCTCGAAAATTTACGCGTGTCCATCGGGTTGGCGTTGTTGGCGACGTTGGTGGACTTGATTTTTGGTTTTCCCTTTGCCTATATTTTGATACGTAAAGTCAAATATCGCGACGTCGTGCGCGCGTTCATGATTTTTCCGATGTTTGGCGCGTTGTATATCGCGTTCGGTTTGCGCTTTTTGCTCTTGTCGAACGGGATGTTTGGTCCGGTCATTACCGCGCTAAAAAACATCGGGATTCCCATTCCGATTTATGGGCTGCACTCGGTCATTTTTGCGATGGCGATTTTTACGTTCCCGTTCATGGTGATGAATATCGGCGCGGCGCTTTCCAACATTGACCCGAAATTGGAAGAAGCGTCGGAATGTCTCGGCGCAAAACGGTGGCAAACGTTTACGCGCGTGTTACTGCCGCTGGCGCTGCCGGGGATTCTTGCGGGCATCCTGATGTGTTTCGGTTGGAATATCGGAGCGTTTGCCGAGCCGGTGTTTCTCGGCGGCGTCGCGGAACAGCGCGCAATCGCGTGGACGATGTACCAGCGCGGCATTATCAATTTCGATTTCGGTTTGGCGTCGGCAATGGGCATTGTGTTGATGAGCATCGCATTCGGCGTGACGTATTTTTCGCTGCGCTACAGTCGCGGCGCGTTGGCGGATTGACAGCATTCAGCGTTCAAACGTTAAACGTTGAAACGAGATTATGGCAGCAACTCCTCTCTCCCCCGCACGCACTTTTCATTTCTCGCGGCAGTTCCGCGACGTACTCTCACACGCGTACATCATTTTCATGTGCGTGGTGTTTGTGATGCCGTTCTTGGCGATTTTTCAGTACTCGCTGTGGAAAGGCAATACGCTTTCGCTCGACGGCATTTTTGGCAATTATCAATTCGTCTTTGGTTCGTTTCTCACGAATCTGCAAAACAGTCTGCTCGTGGCGGTTAGCGCCATCACCATCAATTTTTTCATCTCTCTCCCCGCCGCGTACGCCATTGTGCGCTATGTGTTTCCGGGCAAACGGCTCGTGTTGACGTTCCTTTCGATTTCGTTGTACGTGCCGGCGGTGACGCTCGGCTTGGGTCTGATTCTGCTGTACAACTTTGGGCATCTGTTTCTGGGTTCGATTTGGGGCGTCGTGTTTGCGATGGTGGTCGGCACATTTCCGTTAATGTTGACGCCGCTGATCGTGGCACTCAAAGATTTGCCGCCGAGTTTTGAAGAAGCGGCGTTGTGTTTGGGCGCAACGCGTCGTCAGGTCTTGACGCGCGTTGTATTGCCGCTCATCGGGCAAGGCATCGCGGCGGGCGTTTTGCTTTCGTTCATTATCGTTTTCAATGAATATCTCGTCACACTTTTTGTCGTCGGCACCATGCCCAGTCTGCAAACCGCGCCGCTGCGCATATTCGGTCTGATTCGCACGGCAGGTTTGCTCAATACCACTGCCGCGCTCGCCGCGACGATGCAAATCGTTTCGTTCATCGTCGTCATTCTCTTTTTCCGCATGATTGGCACGCGGTATTTGAAAGGCACGTATCTCATCTAAAGGATGAAAGATGAAAGATGAAGGATGAATTTCTTCCTTCATCCTTCATCCTTCTGCCTTCATCCTTCGCAATGTCTCGCGTTCGCCTCGTCAACATTTCCAAACATTTCGGTCACAGCGTCGCCGTGGAGAATGTCAATCTCGACATTGCCGAAGGCGAATTTGTGACACTGCTCGGACCGTCGGGCTGCGGCAAAACAACAACGCTGCGCATGGTTGCGGGCTTGATTGAGCCCAGTGCGGGCGAAATTTATTTCGACGACCAATTGGTCAATGCCGTGCCGCCGAATCGCCGCAACATCGGCTTTGTCTTTCAAACGCACTCGCTCTTTCCGCACATGAGCGTGGCAGACAATATCGCGTTTGGTTTGAGCGTGAAAGGTGAGGACAAGAAAAAAATTCAAGCGCGCGTCGAGGAAATGTTGGCGCTGGTGGATTTGACGGGCTATGAAAAACGAATGCCCGGGCAATTGTCGGGCGGGCAGCAGCAGCGTGTGGCGCTCGCGCGTGTATTGGCGACAAATCCGCGCGTACTGCTTTTCGATGAACCGCTTTCCGCGCTCGATCGCAATCTACGCGACACGTTAAAATACAATATTCGCGATTTACAGCGCAAAACCGGCAAAACCGCCATCTATGTCACGCACGACCAGTCCGAAGCATTTGCCATTTCCGACCGCATCTTTGTCATGAATGCGGGACGTGTCGAACAAGTCGGCACGCAGCTCGATATTTATTTGCAGCCGCAAACCAAATTTGTCGCGGAATTCATCGGCTCGAACAATGCGCTGGCGGGACAGGTGGTGTCCACCGGCGAAACGGTGGGCGGGCGCGATGTATGGATTCGCGTGCAGGACCAAAAAATTCGCGCGCAAGATTATTTGGGTTTGCAAAACGGCGACCCTGTTTTGGCGTACGTGCGCCCCGAAAATATTTGCGTGTTAGACGGGCAGGGGAACGAAAATTTTCTCAATACCGTCGAAGGCACGATTGAAAAAATTGTGTTTGAAGGGGCGACGGTGCATTTCGACGCGCGCGTCGGCGAATCCGTGATGCGTGTCGAACTCGCCGGTACGGAACGCTTGACGATTTTGAATCGTGAAGGCACGCGCGTGCGTTTGGGATTTAATGAAGTGACATTGATTAAGCAGAGATAAAAAGATTGATGATTCAAATCACAACGAACGAGCGCGCAGTTCTAAAAGGCAGTATACTGAATTGTGTGTAAAAAATTGAGGAGCCGAGTATCTAACTGGT
>CAZXYP010000386.1:0-5118 GCA_964644955.1 uncultured Anaerolineales bacterium
CCGATTGGGAACCGCAGGCGTTGATAACGTTAGGATACGCGGCGGAGGAGAAAACGAAAACGCGTAACGCACCTGAGACGCGCGCAAGATTTTTGGACACAGATTTCGCAGAGGACACAGATAAGAACCAATAATGGAGGCGATGCATGGAGCCGCGAAATCCGGAAGACAAGCACAAGGATTTGACAGAGCAGATTATCGGCTGTTTCTACAAGGTGTATAACACGCTGGGCTATGGTTTTCCTGAAAAAATTTACGAGAACGCGATGGTTATCGAATTACGCCAGCGTGGATTGCAGGTTGACCAACAACCAAAGATAAAGGTTTATTACGAAGGGGAACTTGTTGGCGAGTTTGAAGCAGATTTGATTGTTGTGGACGCGGTAATTGTTGAATTGAAAGCGGTTGACCAATTGCTTCCCAAGTACGAGGCGCAACTGTTGGGCTATCTCAAATCTACGCTCTATGAAGTGGGTTTGCTCTTGAATTTTGGACCGCGTCCGCGCATTGACCGTAAGATTTATGACAATGAACGCAAGGGTTCACTCAAATGGTTGAAACCTTAAACCAAAATCTGTGTCATCGGTGTTATCTGTGTCCCCAAAAATGAATGTGGTTGCACTCGCAGGCGGCGTTGGCGGCGCGAAATTGGCGGATGGGTTGCAGCGCGTCGTCGGTGAAAATTTGACCGTCGTCGTCAACACGGGCGATGATTTTCAGTTGCACGATTTACACATTGCGCCCGATTTGGATACAGTGATGTACACCCTCGCGGGTATTGCGAATCGCGCGAACGGGTGGGGCATCGAAGGCGACACGTACAACAACCTTGACATGATTTCGCGGTACGGCGGCGAAGATTGGTTCCGTCTCGGCGACCGCGATTTGGCGACGCACCTGTTACGCACGCAAATGCTGCGCGGCAACATTACGCTCACGCAAGCGACGCGAAATCTCGCGCAGGCGCTCGGCGTGCGCGCAACCATTCTACCGATGTGCAATGAACCCGTCGCGACGATTGTGAACACGAATGCGGGTGAACTCGCGTTTCAAGAGTATTTTGTGCATCGCCGCTGGCAGCCCGTCTTGAAATCGTATCGCTTTCACGGCATCGAAAAAGCGCGCGTCACACCCGAAATCACGCACGCGTTTGAAACCGCGCACGCCATCGTTTTTTGTCCCAGCAATCCCTTTGTCAGCATCGAACCGATTTTGAGCGTCAAAGGTATGCGCGACCTTTTGAAAAAAACGCGCGTGCCAAAAATCGCCGTGTCGCCCATCGTCGGCGGCGAGGCGCTCAAAGGTCCGGCGGGCAAAATGTTTGCGGAATTGGGCCGCGTGCCGTCCGCTTACGAGGTCGCAAAAATCTATCGCGGCGTGATTGACCGATTTGTTCTCGACCGCGTGGATGAAGCGCAAGCGCCGCTCGTCAAAGAGTTAGGGATGCGCGTGTGGGTAACGGATACGGTGATGCGCGATGATGTGGGACGCGAGAGGTTGGCGCGGGAGATTTGTGAGTGGGCGGTGCGGTGAATGGGACACGGGAGATTGGAGATTGGGTGATTGGGTGATTGGGTGATTCATCATACGCGGTTCGCAATCAAAAATCAAAAATCAAAAATGGACTCTCTCATGGCAATCGTTCCTGTCAAACCGCTGCGTGAATCGAAAACGCGGTTGGCGGGTGTGATGGATGAAACCGAACGCGTCGCGCTGGCAAAAAAATTGTTGGAGCGCACGTTGTTGAAATTAACGCGCGCGCGGGGGATTGACCGCGTGTGCGTGATTTCGCGCGATGAAACGGTTTTGAAAATCGCGCGTAAATTTGGCGCGTGGAGCATTGTGGAAACGCGCGCAGAATTGAACCACGCATTGGAGCAGGCGACGCAGGTGTGTGTGGCGAACGGCGCGCGCGCGGTGTTGATTGTGCCTGCGGATTTGCCGCGCGTCCGCGTGCGCGATATTGAAGAAATGATTGTGTTGGGCGAACATGCCCCGTGCATGGTGATTGCGCCCGCGCTGCGCGATGGCGGGACAAACGCTTTGCTGCTGCATCCTGCGCGCGTCCTTGATTTTCAATTCGGCGAAAATAGTTTTGCAAAGCACCACAACGCGGCACAGCGCGCGGGTTTGAAAATTTTGCAGTATGATTCGGATACCGTGACGTTTGATTTGGATGTGCCGGAAGATTTGGAATTTCAAAATTCAAAATTCAAAATGTGAAGCTAGCAATCGAGAATCAAAAATCGAGACCCGAAAATCTCCAGTCTCCAATCTCCAAAGGAGGTTCCGATGGCACGCGTAGCAATGTATTTGCAGGACAAGCACGAAATTCGAGAAGGCATGGCATACGCCCAATATGCGGAAGCGCGCGGTTTTGAAGCCGTGTGGCAGGCGGAATCGCGTTTGGTGCGCGACGCGATTGTGCCAATGGCGGCGTTCGCGGCGGTGACCGAAAAACTCAAGGTCGGCAGCGGCGTTATCAACAATTGGACGCGCAACATCGGTTTGCTGGCGGCGACGTTTTTGACGCTCGACGACCTCGCGCCGAATCGCATCATTTGCGGCATTGGCGCATGGTGGGACCCGCTCGCAAAAAATGTCGGCATCGAACGCCGCAAACCGCTGCTCGCGATGCGCGAAACCATTTACGTGATGAAAAAATTATTGAACATGGAACGCGTGACGTTTCACGGCGAATTTCATCACGTGGACGGCATTGAATTGGATGTGGTGCATGGGCGCCGCGAACCGCGCAACGTTCCAATTTACATTGGCGCGACCGGCGATGCGATGATGGAAATGACGGGCGAAATTGCAGACGGCTGTGTCTTGAATTATTGCGTGCCGCCCGAATACAATCTCAAGGCGATGGATTTGTTGGAAAGAGGCGCAAAAAAAGCAGGACGGAACATTGACGAGATTGACCGTCCGCAGCTCGTCGTCTGTTCCGTTGACCATGACCACAACAAAGCGGTGCAAGCCGCCAAAGAATTGTTGACGCAATATCTTGCGCAGCAGCCGCACATTGCCAAAGCGAGCGGCACACCCGAAGAGACGGTCAAGAAAATTCAAAGCATTCTCGGCTGGCCCGCAACACGCGAACAAATTCACGAAGCGATGCAGTTTGTCCCCGATGAATTGATTGAACGTATTTCCGCGAGCGGCACGCCCGAAGAGGTTCGCAAAAAAGTGCAGCAGTACAATGACAATGGCTGCACCTGTCCGATTCTGTATCCGATGGCGGATGATGTGAAATTGATGATTGATACGTTCGCGCAGAACTAGAGGGAGGTACGATTGCGCAATGAGTGAACCGATAGATTCACACAAAACGCAACCACACCATGTAAAATCCAAAACCTTTTTTGAGCGACTCGATACGCCCACAACCGTGATTGCCGGTTTCGCCACCATTTTGGCGTGCGTTTTTGCCGCACTCGCGCTGGCAGCGCAAATTCTGATTCCGGCATTCGATCTTTCTCAACGCGACCGAGCGCAAGCAATTCAAACCCGGGAATTCTTTGCCCGGCGCAACGCAAAACCGGACTTGCGTATCGAATTCCTGGTCGGAGCGAGTCCAAATTTGACGGCGCAGCAGGATATGGCTGTATTGCAACGCGCGGGCATTCAGCTTGCTCTGCTGCGAACAAAATTTCGCGACCAACAAGAGTCTGCGTGGCTCGCGGCGCGTGATTCTGATCTGCGATATCTGTTCGTGGTCATTCGGAACGCGGGCGAAATTCCGGCGAATGACATACAGCTCGAACTGGATTGGCGCGCCAAGGCAAAACAAGCGCTGCCGAGCGGCGTTGCATACCAAGGCCTATTCGGACCCCTAAAAACCGAGTCGCAGCGCTTTGCGCTATTGATTGACGCCGCGCCGGAGCTGGAAGCGAGCAAACCGCTGCGCGCGTCCCATGTTGAATCTATCTGTGTGACATTGACATTTGCCAATGACTTTGATGTCAAACATTCAGAGCGTTGGTGTGCGGCAGAAGACTCTCTGCGAACGCAATCGAAATCTCGACCCATCGGCATATCCAATATGGGCGTCAAGTAAAGAACACATACAAGTAATATGCTAAACCTCGAAACAATTCACAAACCGAATACACTGGAGCAAGCCCTGCGCTTGACGTTTCAACCGAATACTGCGCTCCTGGCGGGTGGTACTGCGTTGCTTGCACAAAAACGACTCGAGGTGCGCGCGGCGATTGATTTGAGCGCGTTGGATTTGTCATTCATAGAAACGCGTAGCAATGATATTGTGATTGGTGCGACGACGACACTTGCCACAATTGTAGATTCCGCGTCGTTGCGTGAAACGGCGGATGGAATTGTCGCCCAAGCCGCGCAGCAAACGCACGCGAACATTTTGCGCAATCAAGCGAGTGCGGTCGGAACAATTCTTTCCGAACCGGACGGAATTTTTTCTGTCGCGCTGTCCGCCCTCGACGCGCGTCTGACTATCGCAACCTTAAAAGATTCGCGCGTTGAAAACAATGACGTATCCCTCGCGGATTTGTGCGATGCTATGCATCGCCACGCACAACGCGCCACGCGTCTTCCGCACAGCATCATCACCGAAATAACAATTCCCGCATCCTCGCGCGCACGCCGCGCGAAAATCGAAACCGTCGCGCGTACGCCGCGCGACAAGGCGATTGTTTCCGTGTGCGCGGCGTTGGAATTAGAAAACGGCATTGTGCGCGCGGGCGCGGTGGCTCTGGGCGGCGTCGCAGAAATCGCGTGGCGCGCGCGCGACGCGGAACGCGAATTACTGCATCAAGGTTTAACCGACGAGGTCATTGACCGCGCGGCGATGGCGGCGACGAGCGCGTTGAATCCCGCGCGAGATCCTTCGCTAACGCTCAGGACAAGTTTTCGCGGCAGCGCAGAATATCGCACCGAAATGGCGCGCGTGTTGACGGCGCGGGCGCTGCGTTCTTTGCGCGGATGAATTCGCCTTTGCGTTTTGGCATTCTCGGCGCGGCGCGGATTGCGCCCAAAGCGTTGATTCAACCTGCGCGCATTGTGCCCGATGTGCAGGTCACGGCGGTGGCGGCGCGCGATGCATATAGGGCGCGCGCCTTTTCGCAAAAACACAACATCCCG
>CAZXYP010000387.1:0-5099 GCA_964644955.1 uncultured Anaerolineales bacterium
TTCGCCGAACACTTCCAAGGTCAGGACGCCGGCATAATTTTCTTGTAACAGAAAGTGCAGGACGGCTTGTACTTGCGCGTCCGACATGTATGCCAGCGACGCGTGGTCGCGTTCGGCAACTCCGTGCAAATGAATCACGCGCGTGCGCGACAAGTGGGATGTGAGTTCGGGCAGCGGGTCGCATTGATTGAGCCACAAATGTCCGACATCCACGCAGCGCGCGGTTTGCAAGCGCTCGACCATATCCGAAAAATATGCCGGCGCCCACGCTTCGACATTTTCTACGCACACCTGCGCTGCGTCGCCGACGTGCGCGATGATTTCGGTTAACGCACGTTCTCCGTGCGCTTGCCAACGCGCCACGTTTTCATTCGAGGCGTCTTGCATCAAGGCGCGCCCGTCAAGATGCATGACGTACGCGAACGGAGATAGCGCGCGCGTCCGTTCGATGGCGCGTAGATTTTGGTCGCGCCACGCGGCATGGCGCAAAGTCACGTCCTGCGGCAAATGCACCGTGTAGGTCATGCCGCTTGCGGCGGCGATTTCACGCAAGCGCGCAATCGTATCCGCATTCGGAAAATTACTGCCGTGTGTTTCCGTTTCAAACAAAACCAACTCCATATCGTCGGCGGCGCCTGCCAGCCGTCGCGCATTTTCAACCAAATCCGCGGCAAAGACATACGAAGTCGCGCCGAGACGAAAAGATTTTTGCATCGCATGCCGCGTTCGCCGAATTATAAAATCGCTGCCGTCGCGATTCCCGCAAGCAGCACGCTCACTTCCACGCTCTCGCAAATCAAGCCATAAATGTCACCGGTCAACCCGCCGAGCCGCGCCATTGCAAAACGCGCGAGCAAGGTTGCGATGATAACGGCGGTGAGCCACGCGCTCATGCCCAACCAGCCGAACGGCGCGACCAACACAAACGCCAAGCCCGTTGCCCCCAATAACTCGCGCCGCGTGAGCGATTTCGCAAACAGCGCCGCCATCCCCTCGCTGCGCGCGAGCGGAAACGCGGCGGCATACACCATTGCCCACCGCCCAAGCACGGGGGCGAGAAAAAGCGCGGCGGGCGAAATGGTAGAGAGCGCAGAAAATTTCAAAAGCAAAAGCAAAATCAAGCCGGTCGCGCCGAACGCGCCCAAATGCGTATCGCGCAAAATTTCCAAACGCCGCTCGCGCGTCGCCGCCGCCAATGCATCGCACGCATCGCTCACGCCGTCGAGATGCAGCGCGCCCGTGAGGAGCGCCCACAACGCGACAATGAGCGCGGCAGTGACCGACGCCGGAAACACAACGCGTGAAACCAAAAATACCCCGACCAGAACCAAACCCAGCAGCGCGCCGATGAGTGGAAAATAGAAAAGGGCACGCGCCGAAAATTGCAAGGCGCGTCGGAGCGGCACAATCGTCAATAACGCGCACGCCGCCAAAACATCATTCACCCGTGTCGGACACTCCTGCTTGCGCGAACGTCGCCATCTCGTCCAATACTTTTGCCGCCGCCAGACACAGCGACATGCCCAATGCCGCGCCCGTTCCTTCGCCCAGACGCAAATCCAAATCGAGCAGCGGGGTCACGTCCAAATGGTCGAGCGCGAGGCGATGACCGATTTCAACCGAACGATGCGCGGGAATCAAATACTCGCGCACCGCGGGCGCGAGCGTAAACGCCAACAACGCCGCCGCGCCCGAAATGAATCCGTCAAGCACCACCGGCACGCGCCGTGCCGCCGCGCCGAGCATCACTCCCACAAGACCGCCGATTTCATATCCGCCGACTTTTCGCAAAACGTCCACCGCATCGTGTGGGTTTGGGCGATGGCGCGCCAGCGCGCGTTCAATCAAGGCGATTTTGTGTTTCAGGGTCGCATCGTCCACGCCCGTGCCGCGCCCGGTAACCTCGCGCGGTAAATGACCCGTCACGCACGCGACGATGGCGCTCGACGCGGTCGTATTGCCGATGCCCATATCGCCCGTGCCAATCAAGTCCGCGCCGCGTTCGATTTCCTGCGCGACGATTTCAATCCCCGCGTGTATGGCGCGCTGCGCTTCGGCGCGCGTCATGGCGGGTTCGACGGAAAAATCGCGTGTGCCGCGCGCAATTTTTTTGTGCGCCATCTCGAGCGTCGCGGGAAATTTTGCGTCCACGCCCAAATCTCCGACGACGACGCGCGCCCCAATGTGTCGCGCCAACACATTAATCGCCGCGCCGCCGTTCACAAAATTCAACACCATTTGCGATGTAACGGCGGACGGGTACGCGCTGACCCCTTGACGCGCAATGCCGTGGTCAGCGGCGAGGGTGATGATAACGGGTTGTTGAAAGCGCGGGCGCGGCTTTCGCGTAATCCCCGCCAATTGAATCGAAAGCGTTTCAAGCCGCCCGAGACTGCCGCGCGGTTTGGTCAATTGATGCTGCCGCGCCCGCGCCGCGCGCATTGCGTTTTCGTCAAGCGGCGCAATTTGAACAATGGTTTGTTGAAGCATAATAGGAATGTTGAAGCGGTGAAAGGTTAAAACGAATATTCTTTTTTCGTGCGCCGCAAAAGCACGATAAAAAACGGCGCGCCAATCAACGCGGTCACGACGCCGAGCGGAATTTCTTGGGGCGCAATAACAGTGCGCGCAATCAAATCGGCAATCACCAAAAATATCGCGCCGCACAACAGGGACGCGGGGAGCAACAGCCGGTGCTGTGGACCCAACAGAATGCGCGTGACATGCGGCACAATCAATCCGACAAAGCCGACGAGTCCGCTCAACGCCACTGCCGCGCCGGTCATTAACGCGCCAACGGCGAGCAACAGAAATTTTTTGCGTTCGACATTTACGCCCAACGCGGCAGCTTGTTCTTCGCCCAACAAAAACGCGTCGAGATCGTTCGATAACCAGAACGCCAACACACTGCCAATTGCAATCAACGGCGTCACGGTGAGCAGCATATTCCATCCGCTGGCGCTCACGCCGCCGAGGGTCCACAAGACGACCCGTTCCAACGTGCCGCGACTGAGCAGCATCAATGCCGACATGATTGCCGCCAACATCGAACTCACCGCAAAACCCGCGAGCAGCAGCGTCGTAATCGGCGTGTGCATGCCAACGCGTGCCACGCGATAGACCAACAACACTGCGAGCAGTGCGCCAAGGAATGCGGCGAACGGCACGAAACCAAACGTAGCAAAGCCCAATGAAAACGGAATCAAAAACGCAATCGTCGCCGCCAGCGCCGCGCCGCCTGAGGTGCCGAGCAAATACGGGTCCGCCATCGAATTACGCAGCAAGCCCTGAAAGACAACGCCCGCGCCCGCAAGTCCCGCGCCCACAATCGCCGCGCCCAACACGCGCGGCAAACGAATTTGCCAGATGATGGATTCTTCGGCAGCCGTCCACACAATGCCCAAATCCAGGTCGGCGACACGCTTGAACGCAATCGCGATAATTTGCGCGGGTTCGATGCTGACGGCGCCGATGCGCGCTGCCAAAATCATGGTTGCCAACAACAGTATGCCGAGCGCGCTCAACACCAGCAGCGGATGACGTACCAACGCGCGCAGATTCGGCAGGGCGACGCGCGCCATTTCTGCGCGCGATTTGTTCAGGATTGCGTTTTGACGTGCCATAGACGGTGCGCCTACATATTCCGTCGAGCCAAGTTGTTTTACGCGCTTAGCTCGACGGAATTGGGGTTCTAGTACTGGGTAAACAATTCGGGATGAATCAATTTTGCGGCGGCTTCCAAACCGTCCGCCACGCGCGGACCGGGACGACTTACCAGATTGTCGTCAATCGGAAACACCTTGTTGTTTTTTACCGCGTCTATCACATCCCAACCGGGACGTTTGCCAACCGATTCGGGCGCGACACCGTACGCGGCATCGCTGAGAATAATCACTTGCGGATTCTGTTGAATAATTTCTTCGGCGTTGAGCTGCGGATACGGTGACGACGCGTTGTGCGCGATATTTTCGCCGCCCGCGCGCACAATGAGTTCAGCTATAAAGCTGCCCGGCCCGGGCGTGAATGGTTTGGCAGGGTCGGTCGCGTCGAGTTCCCAAAAGACGCGCGGTTTGTTTTTTGCCTGCGCGATTTTTTGTTCCACTGCCGCGATTTTTATTTCCATTGCATTGACGACCGCGTCGGCTTTGTCCGCCTTCCCGACGGCGGCGCCCACCATTTTGATTTCGCTTTTGATGGTGTCAAGCGTCGTTTTTTCCGCGCCAATCACCAACAGCGGCAGTTTCAGTTCGTCCAGCTTTTTGATGGCATCCGGCGACGTAATTCCCGCGACCAAAACGAGGTCGGGTTTTGCCGCGACGATTTGTTCGTAATTCGGATTGAAACCGTCGCTGAGCTTGGGCAGGGTTTTGACCTCTGCCGGAAAATCGGAGAATTGGTCCACGCCGACAAGTTTGTCGCACGCGCCGACCGCGCACACGATTTCGGTCGTACTTGGCGCGAGTGAGACAATGCGCGCGGGCGGAGACATGAGCGTTAGTTGTCGTCCCGCGCTGTCGGTGACGGTTACGCCGGATGCGGCTTGGGTCGGCGCGAGCGTGGGCGCGTTCGTGGGTAATGGCGCGGGCGCAGCGGTTGGCGGAACAGTTGGAACGGGTGATGCGGGCGCGCCGCACGCGGCGGCAAATACGGTCAACAGCAGCGCGGCAAAAAGCAGCGTGATTTGAATTTTTCGGGAATGCATTTCGGCTCCATGGGTAAAATGTAAATCTGACGAACAACAAAAAACCTCTTGTCCTTAAGCGACAAGAGGTTGGTGCGGCGCAATCGTCAAGCGCCGTAAAGCCGCATGCTTCATATGCCTGCCCCCTTTCTCGCGAAGGAATGTTGGCGATAAAGCGGACGCAGTTTGTCCGAAACATCGCCACAGGAGTTCTGCGAATGATGAACCCGTGGAATCATTCACAGCAGCACACAGGCGACCTGGCTTGGGAGTGTGATAGTGCAATAGTGTAATAGTGCCATAGTAAAAAACGTTACTCTCGCACTAAAAAACTAACGCACGAGCGCACTCGATTCACATTTGCGGGACCGCGCGGGAGTTTCACCCGACTTCGCTGTGAGTAGTTTGGTGGATTGTG
>CAZXYP010000388.1:0-5063 GCA_964644955.1 uncultured Anaerolineales bacterium
AGCCTGTCGAGTTCCTTCTTGTACTCGCCTTTTCGCCCGCGCACGATGGGCGCCAGGATCATGATGCGATCTTCCGGCTTGAGCGCGAGGATGGCCTGCACGATCTGTTCAGTAGATTGCCGCGCGATGAGCTTGCCGCAGTTGGGACAATGCGGCGTATCATTTTGCGCGGCGGACAGGGTGCGAAAAAAAACACTGACGCGGCGTTTGCAATTGCCGCAGCGATATTCGTAGATGGGCACGAAAGACCTCGATTTATGATTTTTGATTTGTGATTGATGATTTGCTTGAACGATACAATTATAATCAACACGACAGGCGCGGGCAAAATGGCGCGCGTGGTGAGACCCGAAGGGTTTTGTGGGCATCTGCGGCTCGCTGCGCGCTCGCGTCGAAAAACCCTTCGGGTCTTGCGCGGCTTCCTTGCGTCGCACGCGGATTTGCGTACACTGAAGCGGACATGCAAACGATGATTCCACAAACGACCTATCTTGAAATCGTCCGCGCCGATTTTCCGCGCGGGCAGATTCGCCACGCCCTGTTTGATTTTGACGGCACGCTGTCGCTCATTCGCGAGGGCTGGCAGGATGTCATGATTCCGATGATGGTCGAGATTTTGCGCGCGACGCCGCGTGCGGAATCGGAAACAGAAATCTATGCCATTGTGCGCGAGTATGTGACGCGGCTCACCGGCAAGCAAACAATTTATCAAATGATTGAATTGACGGAGCAGGTGAAACAGCGCGGCGGCGCACCGCTCGAACCGCTCGCGTACAAACGGATGTATCACGATTTGCTGATGGCGCGCATTCAACATCGCATCGCGGATTTGGAAAATGGACGCGCCGAACCCGACGAAATGCTCGTGCCGGGCAGCCGCGCGTTTTTGGAGGAATTGACGCGGCGCGGCGTGCAGTGTTATCTCGCGAGCGGCACGGACGAAATTTTCGTCAAGCATGAAGCCGACCTGCTTGACGTGACAAGATATTTTCAGGGCGTGTACGGCGCGTTGGACGATTACAAAACATTCGACAAGCACATGGTGATTCAACGCATCATGCGCGAAAACAATTTGCGCGGTCCGGAACTTGTCGCGTTCGGCGACGGCTATGTTGAAATCGAGGACACGCATACCGTCGGCGGCATTGCCGTTGGCGTCGCCACGAACGAAGCCGCGCGGCAGGGCATTGACGAATGGAAACGTTCGCGCTTGATTCAAGCCGGCGCGGATATTATCATTCCCGATTTTTCCAAACACGCCGCGTTGCTCGAGTATCTGGAGATTTGAGTGGTGAGCATTGAGCCCTCACCATTGTCCATCGTTCATTGGAGCCATTATGCCCTTTCCCACTTTTGACCGTTCCCGTATTCAATTGAAACCGCTGCGCGAACGCGTTCACGATTTGCCGCTGCAAAAATGGCATGACGTGGACGGCACGCAGGAAACGTTTCATCATTCGAACCTGCCGCTTTTGGCAGACCGCATAGCCGCCGCGCGTCAACGCGGCGCGCCCGTCATCTTGTTTCACGGCGGGCATTTGATTCGCGCGGCGGCATCGCCATTGATGATTGATTTGATGGAGCGCGGCATCATTACGCACGTTGCCATGAACGGCGGCGCGTCCATCCACGATTTTGAATTGTCGCTCGTCGGCGGCACATCCGAAAGCGTCGCGCGTTACATTCGCGAAGGACAATTCGGTTTGTGGCGCGATACGGGACAAATGAACGACGCCATCAATCGCGGCGCGCGCGACGGCATCGGCATGGGCGAAGCGTTGGGGCGGATGATTGAACAAAACGAACATCCGAATCGCCATCTCAGTGTACTTGCGGCGGGCTATCGTCTGCAAATTCCTGTCACGGTGCATATTGGCATCGGTTACGACATTATTCATGAACACGCGAATTGCGACGGCGCGGCATTGGGCGCAACGTCGTACCAAGATTTTCTCATCATCACGCACGCGATTTCCAAACTTGAAGGCGGCGTGGTGCTTTCGTTCGGCAGCGCGGTGATGGCGCCCGAAATCTTTTTGAAAGCGTTGGCGATGGCGCGCAATGTCGCGCATCAGGACGGACAAGAGATTCGGCATTTCACGACGGCGGTATTTGATTTGATTCGTCTGGAAGGCGATTTGCATCACGAAGCCGACAAACATTCGCCCGAATATTATTTTCGCCCGTTCAAAACGCTGCTCGTGCGGACAGTGGCGGACGGCGGCGAAAGTTTTTATTTTTGCGGCGACCATCACCAAACGTTTCCGACATTGTATAAATTGATTAACGACCGTATCGAACGCGCAGAATAGAAACTGCGAATCTACGCGAATGAATGAGAATGTCATTTCGAACAGAGTGAGAAATCTCAAACTGAGATGAGAGTTCTCGTTGCACTGGAAATGACAATCGCATAACCTCTGCGTCTCTACGTGAGATTTGACAAATGATGAATCGTCAACGCCTCGACGAAATTCTCGAACGTATTCCATCCCTGCGCGTGCTCGTCGTCGGTGATTTTTTTCTCGACAAGTATTACCGCATCGAGCGCGCGTTGAGCGAGATTTCGCTCGAAACGAATCTCGAAGCGCATCAGGTGACGGATGTGCGCGTCAGCCCCGGCGCGGCGGGGACGGTGGTGAATAATCTCGTTGCGTTGGGCGCGCGCGTGTCGGCGTTGGGCGTGATTGGCGATACGGGTGAAGGATATGAGTTTCGACGCGCGCTCGATGCCCTGGGCGTTGACCATTCGCAGATGCTGGTGCGTCCCGATTTGTTGATGCCGACGTACATCAAACCGATGATGTATGAACGCGACGGACGCGTGCACGAATTGGAACGCCTCGACATTAAAAATCGCGCGCCGCTCGCCTCTGACATTGCGCGCGAATTTAGTTCGCGTCTCGAACCCGCCGTCGCGCGCGCGGACGTCATCATTATCTCTGAATATCTTGCCGCAGACGAGGGCGGCGTGATTACGGACACGACGCGCGCAACCCTTGTATCATTCGCAAGCGCGCAGCCCCAAAAGATTTTTCTTGTGGACTCGCGTCTCTCGAACGCGCAGTATCCGCATATCATCGTCAAGTGCAATTTGCGCGAAGTGATGATGGCGTTGGGGCGCGGGTATGAGGCAGAGCCCTCCTTAGCCCAAGTTGAACAAGCCGCGCGTGTGTTTGAAAGGCGGACGGGCATGCCGTTGTTTCTCACGTTGGGCGAACGCGGCATCTTGGTTTGCGCGCAACAGCAATGCTCGCACATTCCTGCCCTCATCGGACCCGGCCCTGTTGACACCGTCGGCGCAGGAGACAGTGTAATGGCGGGCGTAGCGTGCGCGCTCGGCGCGGGCGCGACGTTCACCGAAGCGGCGCTGTTGGGCAATCTTACGGCGGCGGTGACGGTGAAAAAAATCGGCACGACGGGAACGGCAAGTCCGGCAGAAGTGCGAGAGAAATTCAAGTTGTGGGAGATGCAGGAGAGAGCGCGAGATGGAGAGATAGGGTGATTGGGTGATTGGGTGATTGGGTGATTGGGTGAATAGTTCATTTGCGATTTGCAACACGCGATTTGTAACTATGATAGAATTCAGCTTGTATGACAGCACACGATGAATTGAATGAAATCTTGGCGAAATTGAACGACGCGCAATTGGAACGCGTGCGCGCGTATGCGGAATCACTGCAAAGCGCGGGCGATGCGAGCGCGCGGCATTGGAGTTTTGATTTTGTCGAGCAATTTGGGCAAGCCAAAATCTCGGCGCAGCGCGAACGCGCGGGCATGGAAGTACAGGTCGGGACGGCGGAATGCGGCGGTGTGAAAAAAATTGCGCTGTGGGAGCATCCGCCGTTAAGCGGCGCGGCGCTCGTGAGTTATGCCGTCCCGATTCCGCCGCATTTGGGCGCGCTAAAGCTGCAATTCTTTACGGGCATCCGCGACGGTTCGGAATTGCCGCACGACCGTTACGTGGCGTTTCGCGTGATGGTGAACGGTTGGAAATTATGGAGCGCGGTGAAAAACTCGCGCGTGTGGGAAGAACACATTGTTGCCATGCCCGAATCGTCATCGGATGTCTTGCGCATCGAATTTCAAACCGACGGGCTGGGTGACCATCGCTGGAATTGGGCGGTGTGGGGAGAACCAAAGTTGATTGGAGACTAGAGGTTGGAGATTGGAGACTGGAGCCTGGAGCCTGAGATTCCTTACGCTGTTCGGAATGACATTTCTCTAGTCTCCAGTCTCTGGTCTCTATCAATTCAACATGGATTTTCAACTCAGTGAGGAACAGCGCGCGATACGCGATTTGGCGCGCGAGTTTGCGAGAAACGAAATCGCGCCGTACGCGGCGGAATGGGATCGCACGCGCGAATTTCCCGCCGCGCTGTATGAAAAAATGGGCGCGCAGGGTTTGATGGGTTTGCCGTTTCCCGAAGAATACGGCGGCGCGGGCGCGGACGCCATTTCCCTCGCGCTGGCGATTGAGGAAATTGCCAAAGCGGATGGGTCGGTCGGATTGAATTATGCCGCGCACATCGGCTTGGGCGCGACGCCGATTTTTTTGTTTGGCAGTGAGGAACAAAAAAAGCAATGGTTGACGCCGCTGGCAAAGGGGGAAGGACTCGGCGCATTGTCTTTGACCGAACCTTCGGGCGGCAGCGACCTTGCGGGTTCCGTGAAAACAACCGCGCACCTCGACGGGGACGAATGGGTGTTGAACGGCGCGAAACAATATGTCACTTCGGGTAAGGTGGCGCGTTCCATTATTGTGTTGTGCAAGACGCAAGCGGACAAAGGACATCGCGGCTTGTCGCTCATTATCGTGCCGCGCGACGCGCCCGGTTTGGTCATTGGCAAACTCGAAAGCAAGATGGGTTTGCACACGTCGCTGACGACGCAAGTGTTTTTTGAAGATTGTCGCGTGCCGCGTGAAAACCTGCTGGGCGAAGCGGGCAAAGGTTTTCGCTACACGATGCAAGTTCTCGACGGCGGACGCATCGGCATTGCGGCGATGGCGTTGGGGTTGGGTGAAGCCGCGTTGGAAGCATCGCTCAAGTACGCGCAAGAAC
>CAZXYP010000389.1:0-5052 GCA_964644955.1 uncultured Anaerolineales bacterium
GCGTTCGGTTCAATGATAAAATGCGCTGCGGTTATAGGGGGTTCGCATGTTCACTCGAAACTCATTTTGGCGGGCGGCACAATTTGGCATTGTGATTATGCTGACGCTGCTCGCATTCAGCGCGTCCACCGCGTATGCGTGCGGCTGCGGCATTTATATTCCGCGCGACGGCGACGCGCAAGTTTCGCAAGAGCGTTCGCTGCTGCGTTGGGACGGACAGCGCCAAGAAATTGTCATGTCGCTCGGCGTGCTGGGCGCATCCAAACAAGCCGCGATTGTTTTGCCCGTGCCGTCACAAGCGGACGTGAAACTCGCGGACGCGAAAATGTTCGATGAACTGGAAGAACTGACCAAGCCGTTGGAACGGACCGAAACAGAATGGGTGTTTCTGCCGATGCTCGGCGCGGGTGCAACGCCACCCGAAGGCGTGATGGCGGGCGCTCCGCCCGTAACCATTCTGTCGCGCCAAAACATCGGACCGTTTGATGTAGCAAATCTTGCGGCGACGGACGCGAACGCGCTGAAAACGTGGCTCGACGAAAACGGGTTTCAACTCGACCCGCGCACAACCGAAATTCTTGCGCCGAACATTGAAAAAAATTGGACATTCGTGGCAATTCGTGTGCGTCCCGACCAAACCGACGCGCAATTGGGCGGCGACCTCGCGCCACTGCACATTTCATTTGACTCGAACGAATTGATCTATCCGATGCGTTCGACCGCGTTGGCAGACAATCCACAAACGGTGGTGTTGTATGTTTTGGCGGACCATCGCGTCGAAAAAAATACCTCGTTCGGCGCGTCGCGCGTTTCGTATGCGAATTGGATCGAGCCGGCATCGCTCGCCGCAGAATCAACGCTGGCGCCGTATGTCGAACGCAAGTATTTTTTAACCAAATACATTGATTCGGTGAATCCGTCGCAGGTGGACGACGATTTCAAATTTGCTTTTGCCGCACACGACACGCCGCATCGTGAAGTGAAAATCAAAACGGTCAAGCAAGATGTGAGTGGTATTATTTTGCTCGCGTGTTTGGGCGTAATGTTTTTGGGGTCTATCGCAATGCTTGCCTTCATCGTGATAATGATAAAACGCCGCGCGCCACGTCCCGCCTGATGACTGGTCACTGATGACTGATTACTGATTACTGATGAGTCTCCAATCTCCAATTTCCAATCTCCAATCTCCACTCTCCAATCTCTAATCTCAAGGATGCTCCATGCAAAAAATTCCGCTCGTAGATTTACACGCCCAGTACGAAACCATCAAGCCCGAAATTGATGCCGCGATTCAACGCACCATTGACAATACCGCGTTCATTCTCGGACCCGAAGCAAAAAAATTTGAAGAGCATTTTGCAGAATATTGCAGCGTCAAACATGCCATCGGTCTCGATTCCGGCACCGCGGCGCTGCATCTCGCGCTGCTCGCGCTCGGCGTCGGCGCGGGTGACGAAGTGATTACGACAACGCACACTTTTATCGCCACGTCCGAAGCGATTGTGTTGACGGGCGCGCGTCCCGTGTTGGTGGATATTGACCCGCGCACGTACAACATTGATGCCAACAAAATTCAAGCCGCAATCACGCCGCGCACCAAAGCGATCAGTCCCGTGCATTTGTACGGACAGCCCGCCGAGATGGATGCGATTTTAGAAATTGCAGACGCGCATCACATTCCCGTTATCGAGGACGCCGCGCAAGCGCACGGTTCCGATTATCGCGGACGCCGCATCGGCTCGCTTGGCACGATGGCGTGTTTCAGTTTTTATCCCGGCAAAAATCTCGGCGCGTACGGCGACGCCGGCGCGCTCGTTACGAACGACGACGAACTCGCGCACAAAATTCGCATGTTGCGCGACCACGGGCGCACGACCAAATACGAACACGAAGTCACCGGCTTTGGCTATCGCCTCGACGGCATTCAGGGCGCGGTGCTCGATGTGAAATTGAAATATTTGCCCGAATGGACGGACAAACGCCGCGCGCACGCGGACTATTACACCGAATTGTTGGCGAATGTAGATGATTCCATTGTGACACCATGCGAACCCGCGCATCTGAAAGCGGTGTATCACCTGTATGTCATTCGCACGCGCAAACGTGACCAGCTTTTGCAGTACTTGAAAGAACACAATATCGAAGCGGGCATTCATTATCCTGTCCCATTGCATGTACAACCCGTGTACAAAAATCTCGGGTACAAACGCGGCGATTTTCCCGCAACCGAACAAGCGGCGCAAGAAATTTTGTCGCTGCCGATTTATCCCGAACTGACGCACGCGCAAATGGAACGCGTCGTCGAAACGATGCGCGAGTTCTACAAGAAAAATTGAAAGCCAAAAGTCAAAAGCTAAAAGCCAAAAACCACGAGTTCGTTTTTAGCTTTTAGCTTGAAACTTTTTACTTGAGCATGTCCTCTCTCGTCACAACTGACTGGCTCGCTAACCATCTCGACGACCCGAACGTGCGCATTGCGGATGTGCGCTGGTATTTGCTCGACCGTGATAAAGGCGCGCGCGATTATGCGAACGCGCACATTCCCAACGCCATTTATTTGCACATTGACCATGATTTGTCCGCGCCGCCGCTGTCGGATGCCAAAACCGGACGCCACCCGCTGCCCGACGCGCCCGCGTTTGCCGAAACGATGGCGCGCGCGGGCATTTCCAATGCAACGCATGTGATTGCGTACGATGACGCGGGCGGCGCGAATGCCGCGCGTTTGTGGTGGTTGCTGAAATATTTCGGGCATGAACAAGTCTCGCTGCTCGACGGCGGTTTGAATCAATGGCTTGCCGAAGGACGCGCGTTTTCGTCGGATATTCCGACATTCCCGCGCGCCGAATTTCACGCGCGCCCAAATTCGCAAATGGTTGTAACGAAAGCGGACATGCAAACGCGCACGCGCGACGCACGTGTTCTAATTCTCGACGCGCGCATGCCCGAACGCTATCGCGGTGAAACGGAACCGGTGGACGCGCGCGCAGGACACATTCCCGGCGCGAAAAGCGCGCCCATCGGCGGCAACTTGCGCGGCGGCGATGATTTTCGTTTTCACGACGCGGACGTCTTGCGCGAACGCTTTGCCGCGTTGGGCGCGAACGATGCGGCTGAAATCATTGCCTATTGCGGCAGCGGCGTGAACGCGGCGGCGGAAATTTTTGCGCTGGAACTTGCGGGATTTCGCGATGCGCGTTTGTATGCGGCATCGTTCAGCGAATGGAGCCGCGATTTTGATTTGCCGATTGTGACGGGAGCGGAACCGTTGTGATGTTATAATACGTGCGAGGTGCGAAATGACAATTGATTTATCTCCGGCGTTGAAAAAGCGTGTCTTACGCGAAGCGAAAGCGCGCGGCGTCAAGCCAAAACAGGTGGTCGAGGAAGCGCTCAAGATTTATTTCAAACCGGCAGCGGCAGCACGCCCGTAAACCGCCGCGCGCCGCGAGTTGCGCGCACTGCTCCAGCACAAAAAGAAAACGGTGAATTTTATGGCAGCGGTGCATCGCGCGAAACGTAATGCAGACAAGTTGATTCAAGATAATGAGGAATGGATTGAACAGGTTACTACGCGTGGGACCGAGCATCGTCGTCCATGATGGTATATGGTCTATCTTGATAGTTCTGTTTTGATTGCTTTTCCTTATAAAGAGCGCGATTAACCCGAAAATTTTTGCCGCTGCCAATCGTTTTATGGAGACGGTGCAGCAGAAAAAAAATAAACGCGGCAATTTCGTTTTATGCTTTACCCGAGCTGTACGATTTTGTGGAATCACAGCAACCTGCGACCAAAGTGAGCTCTGTGTTTCGATTGGGATTGCAAGTGCGCGACCTCATCCCCGTTTTTACGCCCGACGAATGTTTGGCAAACCTCCAAGACGTTGAAATCGAATAATGCAAGGCAAAATTGTGGTCCGCGATGTTTCGCACAATCAATGGCTGCGGTTTGAAGCGCCGCGCGAAATTGTTACCGCGCGCGAAATTGCTCAAGTCATTCCCGCGCTCGAACGTATCGAAGCGTGGAACGCGCAAGGCGGGTATGCTGCCGGTTTCATCGCCTACGAAGCCGCGCCCGCGTTTGACAATGCGCTCGTCGCGCATACGCTCCAAGATTTTCCACTCGTTTGGTTTGGACTGTATGACGCGCCTGAAATTGTCCAGTCTCCAATCTCGACCCTCCAATCTTCCGACGCGCACAAGGCGCTAAACTACAAATGGACTCCGAACGTTTCGCGTGACACATACAACGCCGCTATCGCGCGTGTGCGTGAACACATTGCGCGCGGCGATACGTATCAGGTCAATTACACCATGCGCTTGCGTACCAAAATTGGTGACGCCGATTTTGACGGCGGCGCGTGGGTGTTGTTCTTGCAGCTCGTGCGCGCGCAGCCGAACAGTTACGCCGCGTTTTTGGACACGGGACGTTTCGTCATTGCGTCCGCGTCGCCGGAATTGTTTTTATTGCGCGACGCCAACACATTGACCATGAAGCCGATGAAAGGCACCGCGCCGCGCGGACGGTTTACGCGCGAGGACCGCGCGCGCGCCAATTGGCTGTATCATTCCGAAAAAAATCGCGCCGAGAATGTGATGATTCTGGATATGGCGCGCAACGATTTGGGCAAAATCGCAGAGGTGGGCAGTGTGACGCCGACGCGCCTGTGGGAAACGGAACGGTATCCGACGGTGTGGCAAATGACTTCGACCGTGCAGGCGGCGAGCGACGCGTCGTTTGTAGAAATTTTGCGCGCGACATTTCCTTGCGCGTCCATCACGGGCGCGCCCAAAGCGCGCACCATGCAAATCATTCATGAACTCGAACCCGAACCGCGTCGCGTCTATACGGGCGCCATCGGTTTTCTCGCGCCGAATCGCCGAATGCAATTCAACGTGGGTATCCGCACCGCGTTCATTGACCGCGAAAAAAAATTTGCCGAGTACGGTGTTGGCGGCGGCATTGTGTGGGATTCCGAAGCAGGCGATGAATACGAAGAAACGCGGCACAAGGCGCGCATTCTCACCGAAACGCCGCGCGAATTTTCATTG
>CAZXYP010000390.1:0-5050 GCA_964644955.1 uncultured Anaerolineales bacterium
CTGGCCGCGGGTTCGCCCGAGGCGGTGGACCGCAGCCTGGCCGGCCTGGCGCTCGACCGCGTGCGTCCGTTCCGGCTCATCGGCCTCTTCCCCTTCCTGCCCGCCGTGGTGGAGTGGCGCTGGGATTGCGAGCGGCTGGAGCACCGTGCGCATCGGTGGCAAACCAACACCTGGAGCTCCTCCGGCTACGACGAACCCGGCGCGCAACGCGTCCGCGGCGGGGCGTTCCGGTGCGCGCTGCGGCAGGCGACCCGCGGCAGCCTCGACTGGCTGCGCCGCCTGCACCGTTCCCACCGGCCGGAGCGCGGTCCCTACTGCGTCTGCATGCACCGCGCGGACGCGTCCGCCGAGTTCGGATGCGATTTTGTATTCCTTGCCCTCGATGTAACCGGACGCAGTGTTGGCGTCCGTCGCCGCAGTGACATTCGACACGAACGGCAAACGGTTGGTGCTCCACAAATAATATCCGCCAAAGAGGAGCGTGAGAATTACGACGACGGGAACGATTCGTTTGGGATTGGGATGCATATTTTTGCGTATGGCATATCGCGTATCGCAAGCGCAAGAAAATTCCGGCGACGGGCGATACGCGCTGTGCTATGTGTTGTTTCGGTCCGCGCTGCGGATGCGCGCGATAAAGGCGTCTTCGAGCGAGGGTTCGATTTGCTCTATGCGCGATACGCGTATGTTTTTGGCTGTCAAAAGCTGTTTCACGGTTTCGCTTTTTGATGCCGCATCGGGCGCCAAGAGATGCAGGGTCGAGCCGTACAAGGCAATTTCGTCAAACATTTGCGCGTCGCGTAATGTTTCGAGCGCCAGGTCCAGCGGTTCACATTCCACCTCGACCACTTGGGCATGCACCTGCTCGCGTTTGATTTCAAACGGCGTGCCTTCGGCGACAATTTTGCCTTGATAAATGAACGCGATTCGTTTGCAATTTTCCGCTTCGTCCATGTAATGCGTCGTCACCAAAATACTCGTGCCGCGTTCGGCAAGGTCGTACACCAAATCCCACAACGCGCGCCGCGAGATGGCGTCCACGCCCGCCGTCGGCTCGTCGAGAAATAAAAATTCCGGTTCGTGCGCCAACGCGCACGCGAACGCGAGGCGCTGCCGCGAACCGCCGGGCAGCGCGGCGCTGTATTCATTCTCTGCGCCCGCCAGTCCGACCTGTTCAAACAACGCGCGCCGCTGTTCCGCCAAACGCGCGCCGCGCACGCCATAGACCGCCGCGTAAAAATCAAAATTCTCTGCCGCGGTCAGGTCGGGATACAACGCGAATTTTTGCGATACGTATCCCGAACGCTGGCGAATTTTTTCCGCGTCCTTGACCACATCCAACCCCATCACCGCCGCCTTGCCCGATGTCGGCAAGAGCAAGCCGAGCAAAATGCGAATCGTCGTCGTCTTGCCCGCGCCATTCGGGCCGAGCAAACCAAAAATTTCGCCGCGCGGCATGGACAGCGAGATATGGTCCACCGCCGTGAATGTTTCAAATTGTTTGGTCAAGTCCTGCACGGACAATGCCAATGCGTTTTCCATCGTGCTTTAGCGTTGAACGTTCAACGTCGAAACGTTGGAACGCGCTTGCTCTATTTTCAACACAAACACATCTTCAAGACGCGGTGCGACCTTTTGCAAATGGTGAATCGGGATGTCGCGCGTTTGCCACGCGGTTTCCAGCGATGGGATGCGCGCGGTGTCGTCCACAATCACGCGCACCATGTCGCCATAGGTGTTGACATTCAAAACGCCGTCCAAATGTTCAATCGCGTGTTCCGCTGCGCGTGCTTGCGGCGAGTGCGCTTCGTACACGAAGGCGCCGACCTGCGCGCGCAAGCGAGTCGGTTCGTCGCAGGCGACGAGCGTGCCGCGATGCATCAACGCGACGCGCGTGCAACGTTCCGCTTCGTCCAGATACGGCGTGCTGACCACAATCGTCACGCCCTCCAAATGCACGTTCGTCAACAAGTCCCAAAATTCGCGGCGGCTCACCGGGTCCACGCCCGTCGTCGGTTCGTCCAAAAGCAAAACGCGCGGGCGATGCATCAGCGTCGCGGCGAGCGCCAATTTTTTTTGCATGCCGCCGGAAAGATTTTGCGCGCGGCGTGTTTTGAATTCGGTCAAGCGCGCAAAGCCCAACAAGCGTTCCATCAGCGCGGCGCGTTCGGCGCGCGGCGAGCCAAACATATCGGCAAAAAAATCCAGATTCTCGACGACGGTCAAATCGGGATACAACGCGAACCGCTGCGGCATATAACCGATAGTTTTTTTAACGCGTTCCGCATCTTGGACCACATCGTGTCCGTCCACCGTCACCGTGCCGCTTGTCGGCAGCATTGCCGTTGAAACGACGCGCAGGGTCGTGGTCTTGCCCGCGCCGTCGGGACCGATGACGCCAAAAATTTCGCCCGCGCCGACCGTGTACGAAACCGCGTTGACCGCAATCGTTTCGGCAAATTTTTTGGTGAGATGGTCGAGAGTAATCATAAAACAGTGCGATGGTGTATTCGTTCGATAGTGCGATAGTTGGGTTGTATCGGTTTTCTATCGCACTATGTGACGATTGCACTATCTCACTACTCCAGTCGTTTCCGAAACCGCAGCGACGCGGCAATGAGAATGAGAAAACCGAAAATGGCGAGCGCGACAACGGGCGTAAAGATTGGCTCGATGCCCACGCCTTTCAGAACGATACCGCGCAAGATGATGAGCATGTAACGCAGTGGAATAAAGTACGACAGGAATTGCAAAAAGGGCGGCATGGCTTCGAGTGGAAAGAAAAAACCCGAAAGAAAAATACCGGGCAAGTTAATGACAAAGGTCAAAAGCATCGCTTCCTGCTGGCTCTTGGCGATGGTGGAAATAAACAAACCCAAGCCGAGGGTGGTGAGCAAAAACAGAAAGGATGTGGTGAGCAAGAGCGGGATGCTGCCGCGAATCGGTACGCCGAACCAGAGTGTGCCAATCACCAAAATTTCTGCGAGCGAAATAAAAGCAATCACGCTGTACGGCACCAATTTTCCGGTAATCAATTCCCATGATTGGATTGGCGTGACGACGAGCTGTTCAATGGTTCCTTGCTCGCGTTCGCGCACAATCGCCTGCGCGGTAAAGGTAATAGTGAGGAATTGCAAAATCAGACCGATGAGCGCGGGAATCATATAGTTGGCGGATTTCAGTTCCGGATTGTACCAGACGCGCGGGCGCACCTCGATACCGCCGAGCTGCGTCACGTCCACGCCAAGTTTTTGTTGAATGATTTTGGTGCTTTGCGCTTGCCCGATGGATTGTGACGCCGCAAACGCAGTAGTGGCAACGGACGGGTCGGAACCATCCAACAGGAATGCGACCTGCGCCGTTTCCCCGCGCGCGAGTTTGTCGCCGTAGCCGCGCGGAATCAACATTGCCGCGCGAATGTCGCCGCTGTCCAACCACCGCGCGAGGTCTTGTTCGTTATCGGCGAAACGATTCATCGCAAAGTAATCCGAGGCGCGGTAGGCTTCGATGAGCGCGCGACTTTGCGCGGTGCGGTCGGCGTCATAGATGCCCGTGTTGAGATGACGAATGTCCGTCGTCGCCGAGTAGCCGAGCAAAAAGAGTTGGACGACGGGAATAAACAACATGACCGCGAGCGTGCGTTTGTCGCGCCAGATGTGGATGATTTCTTTGCGCGTGATGGCGATGAGACGGGAGTTCATGGTTGGAAATCAGAAAGCGGGAATCGGAATTCAGGATTCAGGACACAAGGCACAAATTTCCGGTTTCAGGAAGCATTATTCGATCGGAATCGCACGCTTGCGCGGGGTCTGTGATTTGTAAATGACAGGCGATTTTTTTCTTTTGGCGCGGCGTGTGTTGGCGCGGGTGTCCGGCGGCATGACGCCGCGCAAGAAAATTTCCGTGACGTGCGGCAAGACCTTGCCATAGTCAAAGCGCGTCATGCCGGGCGGCTGCAAGATTTCTTGAAGGAGCAAAAAGAAAAGCATCATGCCGGGAAAGATGCGCGCGGCGATGGCAGGGTCGAGGTCGGCGCGAAACACGCCGGTTGTCTGCATCGCCTTGATAAACGTCTCCAATGCTTCGACGGCATAGAGCGGCACTTGCTGCATGTATTCGCCGCGCAGTTTTTCGTCCATCAAGGGAATCGTCGTAAAGAGCACGCGCGCCAGTTCACGATTTTGCGTGACGACATTGACAATGTTTTGTGCGACGGTCTGCAAAATCAGGTCGGGGGCAGGGGGCGCATCTGTGGCGGCAGCGGCGGCTTGCACGGCTTGAACGGGCGACAGGAGAAACTGACGCGGAAGATGAACGAGTAGGTCTAGTTTGTCGGCGAAATAATTATAAATGGAACCTTCCGCCATTCCGGCGGCGCGCGCGACATCGCGGATGGTGGCGCGGTCGAACCCTTTTGCGGCAAAAACGGTCGCGGCGGCGGTCAAAATTTGTTGGCGGCGCTCCTCGGCGAGCGCGCGCCGGGCATGGACGGTTAAGCGGGGCATGGCTGGGATTCAATTGACTGAATGAACACTCATTCAGTATTATAGGTCTATAAAATAGGGTTGTCAAGGGGGCATTTTGGGCAAAAATAAAACTGCGTTCGTGCGCGGGGCAGAGCCGGAAAACGGTATCGCTTTTTGTAGCGCAGTGCGGCGACAAAAGTTATACCAACACATTACAATCTCATTACAATTCCTGAACCTTTGTCTGCTATGATATTGCTAAATGTACGAATTGTACGAAGGGAGGCGGACATGACGCTCAAGCCGATTAGCGCCACGGAATTGAGAACGCGGACGCGCGAGATTATGCAGCGCGCCAAGTTCATGCACGAAACGTTTCTGGTCGAAAATTTCGGCGCGCCGATGGTGGTGATTGTGGGGGTTGATGAATATCAAGAATTATTGACGAGCCATTGGCAATCCGAGTCTGAAGCAGAATCCGGCAATTGGACAACACAGGATGTTTCTACGCAAGGCTAAAAATGGTTGCTGTTTACATTGTCTTGCGTTCGCGATTGGAGGAACAAACGATGACGCGACGAGAA
>CAZXYP010000391.1:0-5036 GCA_964644955.1 uncultured Anaerolineales bacterium
CGCGACCGTATTGGGGACCTTTGCCACACAACTCACATCGCATTGACATGATACTATACTCCTTGAGCTGAAACGCACGCGACCTTGACACAATCATTGGTCGCAGACAACAAAAAAGCGCCAAAATTCGGCGGGCAGTATATTAGCACAAGCCAATGCGGCAGGCAAGTTTTTATGACAGAACTTTATCTCGGACGAATCGAAGTTTCACCCCGCGCAATCGAGAGCATTGCCGGGCTGGCAGTGCTGGAAGTGTATGGCGTAGTCGGCATGGCGCCCAAAGACTCGTCCAATCGAGAACGATTTGCCGGGTATATGGCAGCCTTGCTGCCGCGCGCGAATTTTCGGCGCGGAGTGGATGTAAAATACAACGACGGACAAGTCTTGATTGATTTATATGTCATTATCGAGTATGGTACACGCATCAGTCAGGTCGCCGTCGGCATCAAAAATCGCGTAAAATATATCGTCGAACGGGATACCGGCTTGACCGTCGCACAGGTCAATGTGCATGTGCAGGGCTTGCGGGTGAGCAAGGATGCTTGAGTAAAGCAACATTTCTTTCAGACAGGATTGCATTGAACGCAACAACGACGGAACGACTCGCATTGAAACAGCTGGACGGGAACGACCTGAAACGGATTTTTGGCGCGGGCGCGGTGTGGCTCGAGCGGAACGCGCATTTTATCAATTCGCTCAATGTCTTTCCGGTGCCCGATGGGGATACCGGCACGAATATGCTGCTGACGATGCAAGCGGCGATGCGCGAAGCCAATGCCACTCTTTCCATCAACGCGGGTGAAATCGCCGCCGCCATTTCACACGGCGCGCTGTTGGGCGCGCGCGGCAACTCGGGCGTCATCCTTTCACAAATCCTGCGCGGCTTTGCACGCGCCGCGGACAAAAGCGAAAAAATTGACGCGGCATTGTTCGCCGACGCCTTGGTCGAAGCGTCACGCACAGCGTATAAAGGTGTCGTCAAGCCGGTGGAAGGCACGATTCTCACCGTGGTTCGCGAAACCTCGGACCGCGCCGTCGTTGCCGCGTCACAGTCTGACGATGTCGCATACGTTTTGGAGAAGGCGGTGGATGCCGCGCGCAGCGCCGTCGTGCGCACGCCGCAACTGCTGCCTGAGCTTAAAGAAGCCGGCGTTGTGGACGCGGGCGGGGAAGGATTTGCCGTCATTCTGGAAGGCGCGCTGAAATATCTCAACGGCGAAAATCTGGAACTCGAAATCGTACACGGCGGCGCGCAACATTTGGAACAAATGGCGCGCACAGAGGGCTGGGGTTACGATATTCAGTTCCACATTCGCGGCAGCGCGTTAGATGTGGATACGATTCGCGAAACCATTTCCGCGATGGGCGAATCCGCATTGATTGTAGGCGACGAAACGTTGGTCAAGGTTCACATTCACGCGCCGAACCCCGGCGACATTGTCAAGTACGGCGCCGAGCAAGGCGCGCTGGTCAACATTATTATCGAAAACATGCAGGAACAATATGTTGACTTTATGGCAGGACACACTGCCGACCAACGCGTCGGCGCGGAAAATCTCGGCGCGATTTTGCCGCACGAAAAAACCCAGGTATCTCCCGCGACCGAAATCCAATCCGGTATTGCGACGGTGGCGGTTGCGCCTGGGGCAGGACTGCGCCGGATTTTTGAATCCATCGGCGTAAGCGCGATGGTCAACGGCGGACCGACCATGAATCCGAGCGCGCAAGATTTGCTCGACGCCATTGCGCGCGTGCATTCAGACCAAATCATTCTGCTGCCAAATGACAAGAACATTATTCTGGCGGCGAATCAAGCAAAGGAATTGACCAACAAACAAGTCCATATCATTCCCACGCGCACCGTGCCGCAAGGACTCGCCGCCTTGCTCGCCTTTAATTATCAAGCCAACCTCGAAACGAATTTGCAAATCATGACCGCCGCGAGCAAGCGCCTGCGTACCGTTGAAGTCACGCAAGCCGTACGCTCGGCGCAGATCAACAATATCCACATCAAGGAAGGACAGCCGATTGCGCTGCTGGATGGGGAATTGCTTCGCGCAGAAGATGACCTGCGCAAGCTTTTGTTGGACGCGCTGCATGACGCGGCGGCAGAGGATAGCGAAATCATCACCCTCTATTATGGCAGCGACGTGGACATGGCAGCCGCCGAAGAGATGCGTTCACTGGTACAGCACGAATTTTCGGCACAGGAAATTGAATTACATTCCGGCGGACAACCGCTTTATCCGTACATTATCTCGATTGAATAGAGTATGCGTATCGCAGCGCGCGTATCGCAAATCGCAGTTCGCGAATTGTTCGATTCGCACCCTGCAAAGAGCCATACGCGCGACGCGACCAGCCAAATGCCTCCAGTCAAAATCATTACCGACAGCACTGCCGAAATCTCACCCGAGCTTGCCGCTTCGCTCGGCATTACGGTCCTGCCGCTGACCATTCAGTTGGGCGCCAAAACGTTTCGCGAAGGCATTGACCTCACGCCCAAAGAGTTTTTCAATAAAATCGCGCGCACGCCCATGATACCGGAATTGCGCGCCCCGTCCGTCGCGCAGTTTGAAGAAATCTTTGACGAATTGATGAACGAGACGGACGAAATCGTTGCCATTCTCAATTCCTCGAAATTGTCGCGCACGCATCACAATGCCCAGCGCGCGGCGTCGCCGCTAATGGGACGCGCCAAAATTCGCATCATTGATTCGCAGCTCATCAGCACCGGCTTGGGCATGGTCGTCGTGCAAGCCGCGCGCGCGGCGCAAGCAGGCGCGGACGTCGAGCAAGTCGTGCGCCTCGCGCGCGGTCTGATTCCCCGCACCTATATCGCCGCATTCGCGGATACGTTGGATTATCTTGAACGCAGCGGACGCATTCGCAAAGCACAATCCATTCTCGGCACCATGTTAAATATCAAGCCGCTTTTGATTTTGGAAGAGGGCGACATTGTGGTCCTCGAAAAAGTACGCACGCGCGCCAAGGCGGTTGAAAAGTTGGTCGAGTTCATTATCGAGTTCACGCACATTGAAAAGATGGATGTCTTGCACTCGACCACGCCGGAAGATGTCGCGTTGTTGATTGAACAAGTAAACCTGCAGCTGCCTAATTTGGATATGAAAGTTGAAGTGTACGGCCCCTCCCTGGCTGCGTTTCTGGGCCCCGGCGCCCTGGGCGTGGTTGTGTACGAAGGAATGTAAATCCTATTCAAACGGTCGAATGAACAATGAACAATGCTTTTGCGTTACCCCTTGTTCATTGTCCATGGTTATCATGTCTCAAGTTCGAATTGTTACCGATAGTCTGTCGGATATTCCCGATGAAATTGCGCAAGAGTTGGACATTATCCGCGTGCCGTGCTATGTCCATTTTGGCGAAGAGAGTTACCGCGACCGTGTGGACTTGACGCCGACCGAGTTTTACCAAAAACTGACCGGCAGCGCCGTTGTCCCAACAACCTCACAGGCATCGCCCGGCACGTTCACGGAAATCTTCAGCCAATTGTCGGACTTGACCAATCAAGTATTTTCCATCCATTCCGTCAAGACCTTGACCGGCATGTACAATTCCGCGCGTCTGGCAGCGGATGCGTTACAAACGACAGACCCGCTCGGGATGCAAATCCAAGTTGTGGACTCGCGCGCGACCTCGATGGGCTTGGGCTGGCTTGCCATCTATGCCGCGCGCGCGGCGCGATACGGGTACGCGCTGGATGAAATCACGGAAATGATTGACGATGTGATTCCGCGCACGCACTGCATTGCCATGCTCGACACGCTCGATTACGCGGTGCGCGGCGGACGTTTGGGCAAAGGGGCAGCGGTCGTCGGCAGTCTGCTGAATGTCAAACCGATCATCTCACTCGTAAGCGGCGAAGTCTTGCTGGTCGAAAAAATTCGGACCCAAAAACGCGCGGTCGAACGCATTGCCGATATTGTCTTGGGTTCGGGGCCGATTCAAGAGCTCGCCATCATTCACGCCGCCGCGCCCGAAATGGCAGAAGCACTGCGCAAACATTTTGCCGAAACGTGGTTTGAAGAACAAATCATGGTTTGCGAAACGGGACCTGTGATTGGCGCGCATACCGGTCCCGGCGCCGTCGGCGTCGCGTGGGTGAACGGAAAATTCTAACGGCAAACGAACGCATAGAGCTGCATGTCCAATTTTAACGAACTCGCCAAAGTGCTCGCCCTCGAACAAAGCAAGGCATACAGTAACAAAAGCGCGGTCGGCGGAATTGAAACCTACGAAGAGAACTGGGCAAATCGCACGCGCACGGACGAGAATCAAGCGCTCGTCGCGCAAATCGTCCGGTGTTTTGAAAATTATGGGCAAGCTGAACCGCCACAGCGCAAAGCAATGATTGAACGCGCGCTGGCGTTATCACGCCAATTCCCGCCACCGCTTCCACCCAAAACTGACCGCGCGCCACATGCCCCCCCGCGCCAAACACATCCGCCGCGCCGTGGCCCAGACCAAACGACCAACGCCAAACGCGCGCCGACTCCCTCCCGCGCTTTGGACACACCGCAGTCCGCCAACGCGCCGCCGGACGATGAACAGCCGCGCGCCAAATCGGTCGCGCACCTTGAGTATGGGCTGGATTCGCCGGTAACGCGCCTAAGCGGTATCAAAGCCGCGAAAAAATCTCAACTGGAACGTCTTGGCATTGAAACGGTACGCGATTTGTTGTATCACTTCCCGCGCGCGTATCGTCCGCTCAAATCCATCAGCGATTTAATGTATGGCGACATTGCCACAGTCGTCGGTCATGTCACACACATTAGCGAATACAAAACGCGCAATGGGTTTCACATTTTGAATGTCGTCCTGACCGATGCCACCGGCGGCATCACGGTTAAATTTTTCAATCAGGCGTGGCTCAAAAAAAGTATTCATCCGGGGCACGAATATCTGGTCAGCGGCAAAGTGAACCGCGATTTGAACAAGCTTTCGTTCAGTTCCCCCGAGTTCGAACCCCTTACTCAGGAATTAAGGCGCCTTCTGGAGACCGCGCGCGTCTATCC
>CAZXYP010000392.1:0-460 GCA_964644955.1 uncultured Anaerolineales bacterium
CGCGTTTTCGAGCGCGACGCTCATGCTGTTTGCCAACGTTTGCAGGAGGCGCACGTCTGATTCACTAAACGCGTCCTCACGCTCAATGTCTTGCAGCGTAAGAATTCCGCGAACCTCTCCGCCAACGCGCAACGGCAAGAAAACAAGTGACTTGGGGCTTGCTCCCGAGATGACGGGGTTGTTAAACCCTTGACCGACGCGCTCTGCGTCGCGATTGATGACCAGTGGCTGACCGGTTTGAATCACGTGCGCGCGAAAACCCCACGGCGGGCGCGGCTCGTGGGCATGGCGTTCGCCGAGTTCCACGCAGTACGAAAAGTGCAAGAGCTGCGCGGCTGGCTCATACATTGCAATTTGCACAACATGTGCGTCAAAGATTTCGCGAATCTTGTCGCCGACCAAATCGTAAATGCCCTGCATGTCGAGTTTCGAGGCGAGTCCTTGCTGCACGCTGTTGATG